>NZ_DASUIR010000043.1:0-71322 GCF_036279715.1 Cellulomonas sp.
GCCGGGCATCCGGACGTCCATGAGGACGACGTCGGGCGCGAGCTCGGCCGCGAGGCGCACACCCTCGGCACCGTCGGCCGCCTCGCCGACCACCTCGAGATCGTCCTCCGCCTCCAGGACGAGGCGGAACCCCATGCGGAGCAGCGGCTGGTCGTCGACGAGCAGCACGCGCGTGCGCACCGCAGCCACCTCGTTCACGCGTCCTCCTCGTCCCAGTGCAGGTCGGCCCGGACCCGCCAGCTCGCCGCGGACGGCCCGGCGTCCACCGAGCCACCGTAGATGGCGGCGCGCTCGCGCATGCCGATGATGCCGCGTCCGCCCGGAGGAATCTGCCGACTGTCGGGCACGGCGAGCGGTGAGGCGACGACGATGCGGACGCCGCCAGGCTCGCGCGCGACCTCGACCGTGACGGGTCCCGACCGGCTCGAGTGCCGCAACGCGTTCGTCAACGACTCCTGGACGATGCGGTACACGCTGAGCTGCAGGCCGACGTCCGCCGGGAGCGACGCGCCTGACACGGTGAGGGTGACCGGCAGGCCCGCGGCGCGGAACGACTGCACGAGGTGGTCGAGGTCCGTGCCGCCCGGCGGTGGCGAGAACGTCGCATCGCCGTCCCGCAGCACGCCGAGCACGCGCCGCATGTCGGCCAGGGCGGCCCGGCCGGTGTCCCCGACCTGGTCGACCGCCGCGCGCGCGGAGTCCGGGGACCGGTCGATCGCCGCGGCGGCGCCGTCGGCCAGCGCGATCATGACGGAGAGGCTGTGCGCGACGACGTCGTGCATCTCGCGGGCGATCCGCGCGCGCTCCTCCGCCGTGGCGAGCTGCGCGCGCTGCTCGGTCTCGCGCGCGAGCGCATTGGCGCGTTCGACCAGCTGGGCGACGTGGGCGCGTCGGCTGCGGATGTTCATGCCGATCGCGAACGCCACCAGGACGAGGAAGGCCAGGCTCGTGAGCTCCTCGGTCCGGTTCGCGACGTCCGGACGCAGCAGGATGGCGGCCATCGGGACCGCCATCGCAGCGACCAGTCCGGTCCACGCGACGCGCGCCGGGCGGTTCGCCGCGACCGCGTACACGGCGCACGCGATCGCGAAGTCGAACCCGCTCCCGGTAGCCGCGAGCGCCACCGCGCCGACGTCGAGCGCCGTGACCGCGGCCAGCACGACCACCGGCGCCCGGCGTCGCGCCAGCAGCGCCGCCGTCGTCCCCACGACGAGCGGGATGAACTGGAGGTGCTGAGGTCGCGCGACGACCGTCCCGACGAGCGCCGGCAGGCCGAACAGCATCGCGACGATCCAGTCCATCGCGACGGGGTGGCGCCACAGCCACAGCCGCAGCGGGCCGAGCCGGCGAGCGTCCTGCTCGCTGAACGTCGTGGGTGCGGCGGGCAGCGCACGCACGGCGACGAGCGCCGGACCGGGGCTGGCCCGATCCGGCGCTCGCGGTGTCGCCGTGTCGCTCAGGCGTCCCTCCGACGCAGCAGCACGGCGGCCACGGCCAGCAGCACGACGACCCACAGGATCATCACGCCGTAGCCCTGCCAGGGATCGAGGATCGCCGCGGTGCTGCCGCTTGCCTTGGCGGCGGCACGGGCCACGTCGATCGACGACTGGGTCTGGGTGAGCTGCTGGCCCGCGGTCGACGGCAGGAACGGGCTGACGTTCCGGAAGAAGGTCGCGGGGATCAACCGGAACACGTTCTCGACGACGAGGAGGAGGCCGAGGACGGTCGCGAGGGCCGCGGCCGAGTGGCGCAGCAGCGCGCCGATCGCGAACGCGAGGAGTGCGATCGCGACCAGGTAGAGCACGCCGCCCAGGAGGATCCGCTGGGTCTCGGAGTCGCTCAGGTTGATCGCCGCGCCTTGCGCATGGAGCGTGGGCCACGTGACAGCCCACGAGACCGCGACCGAGACGACCGCCGTGACGGCCGTGACCGCGGTGAGGACGATGGCCTTGGCCCACAGTGCGGGCAGGCGCTTCGGCACCGCGGTCAGGGTCGAGCGGATCATGCCGGTCGAGTACTCGCCGGTGATGACGAGCACCCCGAGGACGGCGATGGCGAGCTGCGCCATACCGGTCCCAGCGAGCACGATCGACGGGTCGTGCAGGATGGCCTGCATCTGCGCCGCAGACTCCCGGGGTGTCCCGCCGCGTGACGCTTCCTGAGCGGTGAAGAAGACCGCCATGAAGCTGATGCCGGCCATGACGACGACCGTCGAGCCGATCGTCCAGATCGTCGAGCGCAGCGTCCAGAACTTGATCCACTCCGAGCGCAGCACGTTCGGGAAGGTCACGTGGTAGGGGCTCGCGCCCGTGTGGGTCGTCGGGCCCGCCTTGGCGGTGGTCAGGGTGCTCATCGTGCCTGCTCCTGGGGGACGGTGCCGGCCGCGGCCAACGGGTGCTCGGCGGCGGACGTGGAGTGGTACTCGATCGAGTCCGCCGTGAGGGACATGTACGCGTCCTCGAGCGAACCCTTGACCGGCGTGAGCTCGTGCAGCACGATCCGCGCGGCCGCTGCGGCCTCGCCGATGGCCTGTGCGGTCGAGCCGGTGATCTCGATCAGACCGGGCTCGCTCGACGTGACGGTGACCGCCGGACCGCGCATGAGCTCGACGAGCTGGGTCGCCTGCGGGCTGCGCACCAGGACGGTCGTGCCGGTGGACCGGGCCACGATGTCGATGACCGAGGCGTCCGCGATGATGCGACCGCGACCGATGACGATGACGTTGTCGGCCGTGAGCGCCATCTCGCTCATGAGGTGCGACGAGATGAAGACCGTGCGGCCCTCGGACGCGAGGTACCGCACGAGCGTGCGGACCCAGAGCACCCCCTCGGGGTCGAGACCGTTGACCGGCTCGTCGAGGATCAGGGTGCGCGGGTCGCCGAGCAGCGCGACCGCGATGCCGAGCCGCTGGCCCATGCCGAGCGAGAAGCCGCCGACGCGCTTGCGGGAGACCGTCTGCAGGCCGGTCATCTCGATGACCTCGTCGACCCGCTTCTGGCCGATGCCGTGCGTGGCCGCGACGGCTCGCAGGTGGTTGGACGCCGAACGCCCCGTGTGGACCGCCTTGGCCTCGAGCAGCGCGCCGACCTCGGTGAGGGGCGATCGGTGCTGGGCGTACGGGCGGCCGTTGACGGTGACGTGGCCGTGCGTCGGGCGGTCGAGCCCGACGATCATGCGCATCGTGGTGGACTTTCCTGCGCCGTTGGGGCCCAGGAAGCCCGTGACCTTGCCTGGCTGCACGGTGAAGGAGATGCCGTCGACGGCGACCTTCTGCCCGTACTTCTTGGTGAGGTTGGTGGCCTCGATCATGGTGCGGTCCTCAGGTGGGCGGGGTGGACAGGAACGAACCTAGGCCCCGGCTGTGACGTCGGGAACGCCCCACAGGTGGATCTGTGCGAGCTGCCCGCATACGCCGCAAGGACGACGACCCCGGCTCGGACCCCGAGTCGGACCCTGAGAGACCCCTGGTCTTCGTCGTTCGCGGGCACCACCGGGAACGATCCCCGCGTCGGCCACGTTGGCCTGGGTGAGGCAAGCCGTCGACGACGGTGCCGGGACCGTCCCCGATCGCCCCGACAGGAGCACCCATGAGCAACCCAGTCTTCGACAACAGCGCGATCTTCGGCGACCCGCGCAAGCAGCGCCGCACGCAGGGCGCTGGTCCCACGACCACCGTGCTGCGCGGCTACCCGCAGGCGGGCACCTCCGGTGCGCCCACCATCGACGCCATGACGCTCGAGCAGATGTACGGCGGCCCGACGGCCACGACCCGCGACACGGGCCGGCTCACGTACGACGACGTCATCGTCAAGACCGGTGGCCTGCTCGCGCTGCTCGTGGTCGTCGCCGCGGCGACGTGGCAGCTCGCGCCGGGACTGTGGATCGTGGGGGCTCTCGTCGGGCTCGTCCTCGGGATGGTCAACGCGTTCAAGAAGAGCCCGAGCCCCGCGCTGATCACGGCGTACGTGGTCGCGGAGGGGGTGTTCCTCGGTGGCATCAGCGCGTTCTACGCCCAGGCGTTCCGCCCCGGCGTCGTCCCGCAGGCAGTCCTCGCGACCTTCTCGGTCTTCGGCGTCGCGCTCTTCCTGTTCCGCTCGGGCCGCGTGCGCGTGACGCCGAAGTTCACGAAGTTCCTGCTCATCGGCATGGGCGGCTACCTGGCGTTCTCGCTGCTCAACCTCGTCCTGTCGTTCGCGCTGCCGAGCTCGAGCGCCTTCGGGCCGTTGCGCGGGGGCACGCTCGGGGTCGTCGTCGGGCTCGTCGCGGTCGGGCTCGCCGCCGCCTCGCTCATCGTCGACTTCGACTCGATCAAGCGTGGCGTCGAGCAGGGCGTGCCGGCCAAGTTCGCGTGGTCGGCGGCGTTCGGCCTCATCGTGACCCTCGTGTGGCTCTACCTCGAGCTGCTGCGGCTCGCGGCGATGTTCAGCGGCAGGAACTGACGCTCGACCGTCGGCCCCGCAGGGTCGACGGTCCCGCGGTGCCGACCGCCCGGGTGCGATGATCGCACCCGGGCGGTCGTGCGTCGGGACACGTCGGCGCGCCCACCCGTACCCGTCCGCCGTCGTCGCCTGGGAGCACCCGCATCGTGAAGTACGCGCAGCACATCTCGGACCTCGTCGGGAACACGCCGCTCGTCAGGCTCTCGTCGGTCACCGCCGGGCTGTCGGCGACGATCCTCGCCAAGGTCGAGTACCTCAATCCGGGCGGCTCGATCAAGGACCGCATCGCGCTCAAGATGATCGAGGCGGCCGAGGCGAGCGGTGAGCTGCGCCCCGGCGGCACGATCGTCGAGCCGACGAGCGGCAACACCGGCGTCGGGCTCGCGCTCGTCGCGCAGCGCAAGGGCTACCGCTGCGTGTTCGTCTGCCCCGACAAGGTGTCCCAGGACAAGCGCGACGTGCTGCGCGCGTACGGCGCCGAGGTCGTGGTCACCCCGACGGCTGTCCCGCCGGACCACCCGGACTCGTACTACGCGGTCTCGGACCGGCTCGCGCGCGAGATCGAGGGGGCCTGGAAGCCGAACCAGTACGCGAACCCGAACGGCCCCGCGAGCCACTACGAGACGACGGGTCCGGAGATCTGGGCCGACACCGACGGGCTCGTCACGCACCTCGTCGCGGGCGTCGGCACGGGCGGCACCATCACGGGGACGGGACGGTTCCTGCAGGACGCGTCCGCCGGCCGCCCGGTGGAGCGCGGCGGGCGCGTCGTCGTCGTCGGCGCGGACCCGGCCGGCTCGGTGTACTCGGGCGGCGACGGCCGTCCGTACCTCGTCGAGGGAGTCGGGGAGGACTTCTGGCCCGCGGCGTACGACCCGTCCGTGCCCGACGAGATCCTTGCTGTCTCCGACGCCGACTCGTTCGCGATGACCCGGCGGCTCGCGCGCGAGGAGGGGCTGCTCGTCGGTGGCTCGTGCGGCATGGCGGTCGTCGCGGCGCTCCGGCTCGCGCAGCGGCTCGAGGACGAGGACCCCGTCGCCGCCGAGCAGGCCGTGATCGTGGTCCTGCTGCCCGACGGCGGTCGCGGCTACCTGTCGAAGATCTTCAACGACTCCTGGATGCGCTCGTACGGCTTCCTGGCGGCCGAGGAGGGCGCGTCGGTCGCCGACGTGCTGCGCGGCAAGAGCGGCGAGCTCCCGACGCTCGTGCACACGCACCCGAACGAGTCGGTCCGCGACGCGATCGAGATCCTGCGCGAGTACGGCGTCTCCCAGATGCCGGTCGTCGTCGCCGAGCCGCCCGTCATGATCGGGGAGGTCGCCGGTTCGGTGAGCGAGCGCGTCCTGCTCGACGCGGTGTTCTCGGGGGCTGCGGCACTCGCGGACCGCGTCGACCGGCACATGTCTCCGCCGCTGCCGCTCATCGGCTCGGGCGAGAGCGTCGAGGCGGCCCGTGCCGCGCTGCACGAGGCCGACGCGCTCATGGTGGTCGACGACGGCCACCCCGTCGGCGTCCTCACCCGGCACGACCTCCTGGGCTTCCTGGCCCGCTGAGCTTGCGCTGCACCCACCCACCCCGCACCGAGAAGGATCACGATGGCCCTGTTCGACCTGCCCCTCGCCGAGCTCACCACCTACCGACCCGAGCTCGACGAGCCGGCCGACCTCGACGCGTTCTGGGACGCGACCCTGGCCCAGGCCCGCACGTACGACCTCGACGTGTCGGTCGTCCCGGTCGACGAGGGTCTGACGCTCATCGAGACGGCCGACCTGACGTTCGCGGGCTTCGGGGGGCACCCGATCCATGCCTGGCTGACCCGACCCGCGGGCGCGACCGAGCCGTTGCCGGCGGTCGTGGAGTTCATCGGGTACGGCGGTGGGCGCGGGTTCGCGCACGAGCACCTCGGCTGGGCGTCCGCCGGGTACGTGCACCTGCTCATGGACACGCGCGGCCAGGGCTCCGGCTGGGGGACCGGCGGTCATACCTCGGACCCCGTCGGCACCGGTCCGGCGTCACCCGGCTACATGACGCGTGGCATCGAGGACCCGGCGGACCACTACTACCGGCGGGTCATCACCGACGGCGTGCGTGCGGTCGACGCCGTGCGGTCCCTGCCGGGCGTCGACGCCTCGCGGGTCACCGTCACCGGGGGCAGCCAGGGCGGCGGCCTCGCGCTCGCGGTCGGCGGGCTGGTCGACGGGCTCGTCGCGGTCATGCCCGACGTGCCGTTCCTGTGCCACTACCGGCGCGCCGTCGAGATCACCGACTCGTTCCCGTACGGCGAGCTCACCACCTACCTGTCGGTGCACCGGGGGAGCGAGGAGCAGGTCTTCCGCACGCTCTCCTACCTCGACGGCGTGCACTTCGCCCGGCGCGCGACCGCTCCGGCGCTGTTCTCGACCGCACTCATGGACACCACCTGCCCGCCCTCGACGGTCTTCGCGGCGTTCAACTGGTACGGCGCGCTCGCAGGCGTCACGGACAAGGAGATCGAGGTCTACCCGTTCAACCAGCACGAGGGCGGCCAGGGCTACCAGTTCGTCCGTCAGCTGGCCTGGCTCGCGCCGCGGGTCGCGATCACGGGGTGAGCCGAGCGGGCAGTGCCGTGACGAGCAGCTCGACCGCATAGGCGAAGCTGGCGTCGACGTCGTGGGGCAACCCGAAGCCGCTGTCCATCTCGAGCATGACGAACCCGTGCAGGGTCGACCGGAACGCGCGCACCGCGTCGATCGTGCGGGCAGGGTCGACGCCGAGGGTCGTGATGGCGTCGGCGATGACGGCGACGGTCCGGGCGCCCGCAGCCTGGACGGCCGTCGCCGCCGGGTCCTGCGCCCATGCCCCCTGCGTGGCCTGGTAGCGACCCGGGTGGGCGTGGGCGAACGCGCGCGTGGCGTGCATGATCGCACGGACCGCCGGGGCACCGGTGAGGCCGCGTCGCGCGACGGTGAGCACCGTCGTGAGGTCGTCGACGCAGACGCGCGCGACCTCGATGCGGAGAGCGGACAGCCCGTCGACGTGCTTGTACAGGCTCGGCACGGCCACGCCGGCCCGGGCCGCGACGGCGGCGAGGGTCAGGCCCTCGAAGCCGCGCGGACCGCCCGCGTCGACGACCTCGAGCGCGAGGGCCACGACGGCGTCGGTCGTCAGCCCGGCCCTAGGCACCGTGCGGCGCCGGTGCGACCCAGGAGCTCTCGGCGCGCGGGAGTCCGGCGAGGAACGTGAGCGTTGCCGGCACGACGACCTCGGGCGCCTGGTGCTGCGCGTAGTGCGCGACGCCCGGCAGGAGCATCCCCTGGGCGTCCAGAGCCGCCGTGGTCCACTCGAGCTCGGCCGCGGGGTCGGGGTAGTCCGGGTCGAGCGCGCCGACGACGACCAGGGCGGGCGCGTGGACCTCGCCGAGCCGTGGCTCGACGACCGAGTGGTCGAGCGCGAGCGTGAGCTCCCGGAACGACCGCAGCCGGCCGGGTCGACGCATGCTCGCACGGACGGCTCGCACATGCTCGTCGAGCCACGGGGCGGTCGTGCCCTTGGTCAGGACCGTGCGGTAGTACGTGGCCCAGACCGCGGCACCCCAGGGCCGGGCGAAGAGCACGCGGTACAGCAGGTGGACGAGGGGGCGCAACCTTCTCGCGGCGGCGGGTTCGCGCAGCATGGGCGACACGAGGACGAGGCCCGCGACGAGGTCCGCACGCTCGGCGGCTGCCCATGCTGCGGCGCTCGTGCCCATCGAGCTCCCGATGACGACGGCGGGGCCGCCGAGGTTCTCGATCAGCGCGAGCAGGTCGCGGGCCGTGACGACGTCGCCGTGCTCGGTGAAGGTCGTGTCGGAGTCGCCGTGCCCGCGGAGGTCGAGCGCAGCGACGCGGTACCCCGCGCCGGTGAGCGGGCCGACGAGCTCGCGCCAGGTCGAGCGGAGGTCGCCCATGCCGGGGACGAGGACGACGAGAGGTCCCTCACCTGCGACGGCGTAGGCGATACGGCCTTCGGGCCGAGCGAGGAACTGGCTGTCTCGGAGCTGGTCGAGGATGTCCATGACCCAAAGCTAATGCCATTAGCCAACGGCGGTCAATGCCCTGAGGCGCGCTCGGTGACCCGGCTCGGGCAGGATGGTCCGGTACTGACAACGATCCGAGGAGACACCCCATGACCGCACAGCTCCCCGAGGCCACCGGCTCGTTCGGCGAGAAGCCCACCCTGACGTTCCCGGACGCGAGCGCGCCCGCCGAGCTCGAGGTGCTCGTGCTCAGCCGCGGCGACGGCGACCTCGTCGAGGCCGGCGACGACCTCGTCGTGCACTACCTGGGCCAGACCTGGGCCGGCCAGGTGTTCGACAACTCCTACGACCGCGGTTCGTCGATCAACTTCCCGATCGGTGTCGGGGCGGTCATCGGCGGGTGGGACGAGGGCCTCGTCGGCCAGCAGATCGGCTCGCGCGTTCTGCTGTCGATCCCGCCGCACCTGGGCTACGGCGACCGCGGGGTCCCGGCCGCCGGCATCAAGGGCGGCGACACGCTGGTCTTCGTCGTCGACATCGTCGGCGTCGGCTGACCTCGACACCTCACCGCACGCGAACGGCCGCGACGACTCCCGTCGCGGCCGTTCGCGTGCGCGTGCGGATCTGCCCCGGCGTAGGTTGCTCGGATGGGACTCGCCCGACGCCTGACGCACCTCGCCACCCACGCCCACGCACGCCTCTACCGGTGGACCGGCGGGCGCGTCCTGGGGCGCTTCGGCCACCTCGAGCAGGTCCTGCTGACGACGACGGGCCGCCGCACCGGGGCGCCGCGCACCGTGCCGCTCGCCGCGACACCCGTCGGGTCGTCGGTCGTGCTCGTGGCCTCGGACGGTGGCGCACCGGGCCATCCCGCGTGGTACCTCAACCTGACCGCGCACCCCGAGGTGCTCGTCCAGCGCGGACGGCGCACGGTGCCGATGCTCGCGCGCATCGCGGTCGACCCAGAGCGGGACGCCCTGTGGGCTGCGGTCGTCAAGAACAACCCGGGCTATGCCCGTTACCAGGAGAAGACCGCTCGCGAGATCCCGATCGTGGTCTGCGAACCGCCCGGCCCGCAGACTCGACCCACCCCCGCTCCCTGACGCCACGTCCCGCCGAGACTGCGCGGATGGCTGGTCTGCGGGCATGGGAGCCAGCCATCCGTGCAGTCTCGGCGCGGGACCCGACACGCCTGACGTGTAACATCCCGACACTACTGTCGAGAACGGGTCAGTCGGCCGGACGTGCGTGACAATGGGCCCATGCCCCGCATCGACGCACCGACCGTGGCCGAGCACCACGTCATGCGCCGCGACGCCATCATCGCGGCCGCACGCGACCTGCTCGGGTCCGCGGGCGCGTCTGCGGTCACGCCTGCGGCAGTCGCGGGCCGGTCCGGTCTGGCCCGCACGAGCGTCTACCAGTACTTCCCGTCGACCGGTGCGCTGCTGGCTGCCGCGGTCGAGGCGACGTTCGCCGACTCCAGCGCGGCGCTCGCAGCCGGCATCGAGCAGGCCGGCGACCCCCGGTCCCGGATCCACGCGTACGTGTGCGACGCGCTGCGCCTCGCCGCACGCGACCATGGGCCGTTCCACCAGCTCACGCTCTCCGACCTGCCGCCCGAGTGCGTGGCCCGCGTCCGCGAGCTGCACGACGAGCTGGTCGCCCCGCTCCGGTCAGCGATCGAGGACTTCGGTGTGCGCGACACGACGCTGGTCACGGGGCTCGTGTTCGGGGCCATCTCCGCGGCCGTGCAGCTCGTCGACCACGGGCGTGACCTGGACGAGACGACGACGGCGACCTTGAGCTTCATCGACGCAGGGCTCGACGCCGCGCGCTGAGCCGCAGTGCTCCGACCTCAGGCGTCGAGCACGTCGTCGGGGGCGGCGTCGAGAACCCGGCGCAGGCGTGCCTTGCGCAGGTTCTCCCGGACGATCCATGCGACGTCGGGGTCGGTCTGTCCGCGCAGCGTCGCGAACGCCGCGAGCCCCCTGGCCGGCTCCGCCGCGACCGCGACGCTCCAGCAGTAGCCGAGGGCCTGCCGCAGCGTCCGCACGTCGGCGTGACGACGCTCGTCCGCGGGCACAGCCAGCAGACCCGCCGTCGCCGTCGCGCACGCGTCGAGCGCTGCGGCCGCGGTCGTCGGGTCCGTCAGGAGGCGCGGCTCGCAGATCGCCGCGATCGCCGCCCGCCGGACCAACGGCCGCTCGTCCGCGGCCCAGTCGGCCACGATCGCCCGCAGCCGTGCCCGGTCGGCGTCGCCGAGGCGCTGCAAGGCGATCGCGACCGCCTCACGAGCCCGCCACGAGGGATCGCACGCATGCTCGCGCAGCTCGCCGGCGAGCTCGGCAGCACCCTCCGTGAGCAGTCGGCCGAGGCCGACGATGCCGCAGCACCGCAGGTACTCGTCCGGGTCCGTCGCGAGCCGTCGCACGAGGGTCGCGTCGCCCACGTCCCCGAACGCGTCGAGCAGCTCAAGGTTGCCGCGCGGGCCCGGGAGTCCCGAGTGGGCCGTCAGATAACCCGGGACCGCCCCTGGGCTGAGCGACTGCAGCGCCGCCCGATGCTCGTCGCGTCGGCTCATCGCGCCAGGCTAGGGCCGATACTGTGCCCGTGTCCTCGACTCGCTGCCCCTGCCTCAGCGGCCGGCCCTACGACGAGTGCTGCGGGGTGCTGCACCGCGGCGATGCGGCCCCGGCGACCGCCGAGCTCCTGATGCGCTCGCGCTACAGCGCCTTCGCGGTCGGCGACGCGCCGTACCTGCTGCGGACGTGGCACCCCAGCACGCGGCCCGTCAGCTTGACGCTCGACGACGACGTGCGCTGGTACCGGCTCGACGTCCTCGGTGGGTCGCTCGGCGGCCCGGACGACACGACGGGCACCGTCGAGTTCCGCGCCTACTTCCGCTCGGGAGACGGCGCCGACAGCCAGCACGAGGTGAGCCGGTTCGTCCGCGACCACGGGCGCTGGGCGTACCTCGACGCCCTCGGTTGAGCTCGCCGCGCAACCCACCGGGGCGTCGTCCGTGCGCTCCGCGCCCAGCGGGGCGGTGATCCTGCCGAACGCGTCCTCAGGCGACCGGGCAGGCCACGCCCGTCGAGTGCACCGGGCAGTACCCGTTCGGGACCTTGTGCAGGTACTGCTGGTGGTACTCCTCGGCGTAGTAGAACGGGCCGGCCTCCGCCGCGGGGCGGACCTCGGTCGTGATCTCGCCGTAGCCGTTGCGGGCGAGCTCAGGGGCGTAGAGCGCACGGGTCGACGCGGCGACCTCGGCCTGCTCGGGCGTCGTCGTGAAGATCGCGGAGCGGTACTGCGTGCCCACGTCGTTGCCCTGCCGGAACCCCTGCGTCGGGTCGTGCAGCGTCCAGAACGTGCGCAGCAGCTCGGCCGTGGGCAGCACCGTCGGGTCGTAGACGACGAGGACCGTCTCGGCGTGCCCGGTCATGCCCGTGCACGTCTCGTCATACGTCGGGTAGGGCGTGAGCCCGCCCTGGTAGCCGACCGCGGTCGTGACGACCCCGGGCAGCTGCCACATCTCCTTCTCGGCGCCCCAGAAGCACCCGAGCGCGAGGTAGATCACCTGCGTGCCCTCGGGCCACGGACCGCGCAGCGCGGTCCCGAGGACGGCGTGCGTCGTCGGGACGGGGTACGCGTAGTCGTCGCGACCGCGCAGGGCACGCTCGGGTGTCACCATCGTCGACCTCAGCGCAGATCCGAACAGCCAGCCCGCCACGGGACACCACCTTCCGACGAGCACGCGCACGCCCGACGGATCCGGACGCGTCCCTGCTCGACGCAGGAGGAACAGCCGCCAGGTGCGCCCTGTTCCCGCATCGGACCGGCGGACGCATAGCCTGTGCACGTGACTACGTCTCCTGATCTGCCCGGCTCCCACGACTGGTCCGAGGCGGGGTTCTCGACGCGCGCGATCCACGCCGGCCAGGACCCGGACGCCGGCACGGGCGCGGTCGTCCCGCCCATCTACCAGGTGTCGACCTACAAGCAGGACGGCGTCGGCGGGCTGCGCGGCGGGTATGAGTACTCGCGCTCGGGCAACCCGACGCGCGCCGCGCTCGAGGAGGCGCTGCGCGCGGCCGAGGGGGGCGCCGCCGGGTTCGCGTTCGCCTCGGGCCTCGCGGCCGAGGACACGCTGCTGCGCGCGACGCTGCGGCCCGGCGACCACGTCGTCGTGCCCAACGACGCGTACGGCGGCACCTACCGGCTGATCGCACGCGTGTTCGGGCCGTGGGGGATCGAGCACACGCCGGTCGACCTCACCAGCACCGATGCCGTGCTCGACGCGATCCAGCCCGGTCGGACCAAGCTCGTGTGGGTCGAGACGCCCACGAACCCGATGCTCACGATCGCCGACATCGGCGCGATCGCGGCCCACGCGCGGTCGGCCGGTGCCGTCCTCGCGGTCGACAACACCTTCGCGACGCCCTACCTGCAGCAGCCGATCGCGCTCGGCGCCGACGTCGTCGTCCACTCGACGACCAAGTACATCGGCGGGCACAGCGACGTCGTGGGCGGCGCACTCGTCGTCGCGGACGGCGCGCAGCTGCCGGTCGGGCTCGACGGGCCGACGGGCGGGACGTCGCTCGCGGACGCCGTGCGGTTCCACCAGAACTCCTCGGGGGCGGTCGCCGGCCCGTTCGACGCGTGGCTCACCCTGCGTGGCCTCAAGACCCTCGCGGTGCGCATGGACCGCCACTGCGCCAACGCTGCAGCAGTCGCGGAGTTCCTCGCGGGTCACCCGCGCGTGACGCAGGTGATCTACCCGGGCCTCGAGTCCCACCCGGGCCACGAGCTCGCCGCCCGCCAGCAGCGCGGGTTCGGCGGCATGATCTCGTTCCGGACCGGCAGCGTGGACAGCGCGCTCGCCGTCTGCGCAGCGACCCGCGTCTTCACGCTGGCCGAGTCGCTCGGCGGCGTCGAGTCGCTCATCGAGCACCCCGCGCGGATGACGCACGGCTCCGTCGCCGGCACCGCGCTCGAGGTGCCCGACGACCTCGTCCGGCTCTCGGTGGGCATCGAGGACGTCGCCGACCTGATCGCCGACCTCGCCCGCGCACTCGCATGACGGACGACGTCAACGCCGCCGTCCCCCGTCCCGTCCGGGTGTCGGCGGCGTGGTCGTGGCGGCTGCTGCTGTTGGCCGCCGCGCTGGCCGTGCTGTTCTGGGTGCTCGCGGTGCTCAAGACCGTCATCGTGCCCGTGGCCATCGCCCTGCTCGTCACGATCGTGCTCACGCCGCTCGTGCAGTGGCTGCAGCGCCGCGCCCGCCTCCCGCGCGCGGCCGCGTCGGGAGCGGCCCTGCTGTCCCTGCTTGCCGTGATCGGGCTGCTGATCGGGCTCGCGGGCAGCTCGATCGCGAGCGGGATCACCGAGCTGTGGCAGGAGGCGGGCGAGGGCATCGGCAAGGTGACCGCCTGGCTCGCGCAGGGACCGCTGCACCTGTCGACGACGCAGGTCGACGACTACATGAGCCGGATCGGGTCGTCGATCAGCAAGGACAGCGGCGGGCTCGTGTCGGGCGCGCTGTCCGTCACCACGACCGTCGGGCACGTCGCGGCGGGGACGCTCATCGCGATCTTCTGCACGTTCTTCTTCCTGCTCGACGGTCGCGCGATCTGGGCCTGGGTCGTCGGGCTGCTCCCGCTGGGCGCCCGGGAGCCCGTGCACCAGGCGGGGCGTCGCGCGCTCGTCACGCTCGGGGCGTACACGCGCACCCAGATCCTCGTCGCGTTCGTCGACGCCGTCGGGATCGGCGTCGGTGCCGCGGTCCTGCGCGTCCCGCTCGCGCTCCCGCTCGGCATCATCGTGTTCGTCGGGTCGTTCATCCCGATCGTCGGTGCGGTCCTGACCGGCTCGATCGCGATCCTCGTCGCGCTCGTCGCGCAGGGACCCGCGGCGGCCGCCTTCATGCTCGTCGTCGTGCTGGTCGTCCAGCAGCTCGAGGGCCACGTCCTGCAGCCGTTCCTCATGGGTCACGCCGTGTCGATGCACCCCGTCGCGGTCCTGCTCGTCGTGGCGACGGGCTCGCTCGTGGCCGGCGTCGTCGGCGCGCTGTTCGCGGTGCCGGTGGCGGCGGTCCTCAACACCGTCGTGCTCTACCTGCACGGCCACGACAAGTTCCCCGCGCTCGGCGATCACGACCACGTACGGATCCGCGGGCAGGTCCCCATCGCTGAGGAGGAGCTCGCATGAGCTGGCTGACGGAGGTCCGGGCGGCCGCGGTCCTGCTCGAGGGCGTCGCGACCCGCACGCCCGTCCAGGACTCGCGCGCGCTGTCCCAGATCGCCGGCGTGGATGTCTGGCTCAAGTGCGAGAACCTCCAGCGGGCCGGGTCCTTCAAGGTGCGCGGCGCGTACGTGCGGATGGCGCGCCTGACGCAGGCCGAGCGTGCCCGTGGCGTCGTCGCTGCGAGTGCCGGCAACCACGCGCAAGGGGTGGCGCTGGCCGCGCGGCTGCTCGGCATCGACGCGGTGGTGTACATGCCGGTCGATGCGGCGCTGCCCAAGCTCGCCGCGACGCGCGAGTACGGCGCCGAGGTGCGGCTCGTCGGCACGAGCGTCGACGAGGCCCTGACCGCCGCACTGGCCGAGTCCGAGCGCACCGGCGCCGTCCTCATCCACCCGTACGACCATCGCGACGTGGTCGCCGGTCAGGGGACCGTCGCGCTCGAGGTCCTCGAGCAGGTGCCCGACGTCGCGACGATCCTCGTGCCGGTCGGCGGTGGCGGTCTCGCGGCCGGCATCGCCGCCACCGTGGCCGAGCTCCGCCCGGACGTGAAGGTCATCGGCGTGCAGGCCGCCCGGGCCGCCGCCTACCCGCAGTCGCTCGCTGCGGGACACCCCGTGCGCGCGACCGAGCTGCACACGATGGCGGACGGCATCGCCGTCGGCATGCCCGGCCAGGTGCCCTTCGACGTGATCCGCGAGACCGGCTGCGAGATCCGGACGGTGGGCGAGGAGGACCTCTCCCGTGCGCTGCTCCTCGTCGCCGAGCGCGCCAAGCTGCTCGTCGAGCCCTCGGGGGCGGCCGGTGTCGCGGCGCTCATGGCCGCGCCGGGTGCCTTCGCCGGCCCGGTCGTGGCGATCCTGTCGGGCGGCAACATCGACCCGCTCGTGCTCCTGCGCGTCGTGCGCCACGGCCTCGTGTCCGCGGGGCGGTACCTCCAGCTGCGGGTCGTCATCACCGACGCCCCCGGCGCGCTCGCCGGTCTGCTCGCGGCGCTCGCGGCCACGGGCGGCAACGTCGCGCACGTGCAGCACGTGCGCACGGGCACCGACCTCGCGATCGACGAGGTCGAGATCGAGGTGCAGGTCGAGACCAAGGGCCCTGAGCACTGCACGCAGGTGCTCGAGCAGCTGCGCGCTGCGGGGTTCCGGGTCCAGAACGCCTGACCGCGCCCACGAGGCCCTCCACCCGGCGTCCACGACGACTGACGCCGCCTCGCGCCGGGCAGGCGGGAGACGGCGTCAGGGCGCTGCGGTGCGTGGGCTGCGGCGTCGGACCGGGCGTGGTCAGCCGATGAACGGCTTCGCGCCGGAGATCACCACGGTGATCTCGGTGCCGGTGGGGGTCGTGTACGACACGGTGTCGCCGACCGTGCAGCCGTTGATCGCGGCACCGAGCGGGGACGTCGGGGAGAACACGTCGATGTCCGCCGAGCCGGCGATCTCGCGCGAGCCGAGCAGGAACACGAGCTCCTCGCCGGCCACCGTGGCCGTCACGACCATGCCGGGCTCCACGACGCCGTCGTCGAGCGGCACGCCGACCTGGACGTTGCGCAGCTTCACCTTGAGCTCGCGGATGCGTGCCTCCTGCTTGGCCTGCTCCTCGCGGGCGGCGTGGTAGCCGCCGTTCTCCTTGAGGTCGCCCTCGTCGCGGGCCGTGGCGATGCGCTCGGTGACCTCGGCGCGTCCTTCGCCCTCGAGCCGTGCCAGCTCGTCCTTGAGCCTGTCGAAGGCCTCCTGCGTCAACCAGGTGACCTGGGTCGTCTCGCTCACGATCGCTCCTTCCTTGCTCACATCAATCGGCACGCATCTCCCGATGCGCACACGCTCACGCGAGGTCCGTGCTCGGGTACGCCGCCGTTCCCTCGCGGACCGGTGACCTCGCGGTCACACCGAGCCGGGGGCGGCGCTGAATCGACAAGACTAGCAAGAGGCACCTCGTCGCGTGAGCGGAACCGCCCTCGCTGCCGGACGTTCCGGGACACTACGGACAGAACGATCTGGCGGCGCCCGTTCTTCCGAGGCGTCCCGCGGTGCCCGCGGGTGTCCCGTGGGGGAGCTACCTGCTCCCGACCACGACGCACGTGTCGACCGTGCCGGTGACGGCAAGCTCAGCCGTCGCGACCTGGACCGTGACGCGCTGCACGCGATCTGCCGACGGCCCGAGCTCGACCGACCCGATGCCCACCTCCGTGAAGCTCCTGCTCAGCGCCGTGACGTCGCACCGGACGGTCGCCGCTGGGTCCTTGGTCACCTCGAAGGTCACGTCGATGCGCTCCGGCCCGGCGATCGAGAAGCCGACGTCCTGCCACTGGACGGGATCACGCAGGGCGCTCGTCCCGAGCCACGCGATCACGACCGCCGCGAGGAGCGTGGCGACCGCGGCGGGCACGAGCCAGGCCGGGCGCCGGCGCTCCGACCGATCGGGTCCGTAGCGGCCCGCGGGCGGCTGGATCACGCTCGGCTGGCTCACGGGACGGCTCCTTCGGATTCGACGGGGCGGCAGGCAACGCGTCAGGCATCGAGCGTTGCATGCGGTGTCCGGCCCTGGCGTGCGGTTTCATTGTCTCTCGTGCCGGGTGCTGATGTGCCCGGTCTCGATCCACAGGAGGCCTGACGTGACCGGAGAACGGCTGCGGCTGTTGGCGGTGCACGCGCACCCGGACGACGAGGCGAGCAAGGGCGCCGCGTCGATGGCGAGGTACGTGTCCGAGGGGGTCGACGTCCTCGTCGTGACCTGCACCGGCGGCGAGCGCGGCGACGTGCTGAACCCGAGCTACCCGCCCGTCACCGGGGGGATCGAGCAGATGCGCGAGATCCGTCGCGCGGAGATGGCCGCGTCAGCGCGTGCGCTCGGCGTGCGGCACCGCTGGCTCGGCTTCGTGGACTCGGGCCTGCCCGAGGGCGACCCGCTCCCGCCGCTGCCCGACGGCTGCTTCGCGCTCGTCCCGCTCGAGGAGGCGTCCGCGCCGCTCGTGGCCGTCGTGCGGGAGTTCCGTCCGCACGTCGTCACGACGTACGACCCGACGGGCGGCTACCCGCACCCGGACCACGTCATGACCCACCGGGTGTCGGTCGAGGCGTTCGCCGCGGCGGGGGATCCGACGCGCTATACGGGTGCGGGCGAGCCCTGGGCGCCGCTCAAGCTGTACTACAACCACGGGTTCTCGATGGCGCGCATCCGCGCCGTGCACGAGGCGCTGCTCGAGCGCGGTCTCGAGTCGCCGTTCGGCGAGTGGGTCGAGTCGCGTGCGGCCCGCGAGATGCCGGAGCGTGAGGTCACGACGCACGTCGAGTGCGCCGACTGGTTCGACGCGCGCGACGAGGCGCTGCGTGCGCACGCGACGCAGATCGACCCGCACGGGTTCTTCTTTGCGGTGCCCCGGGAGCTCGAGCGCGACGTCTGGACGCACGAGGAGTACGAGCTCGCGGAGTCGCGCGTCCCCACGACGCTGCCTGAGGACGACCTGTTCGCCGGGCTGCGCGAGGTGGTTCGATGAGCGCCGTCTCCGCCGCGCTGGCCGTCGTGCCGGGGCTCGTGCGCGCCGTGACCCCGACCCCGACACCGTCCCCGACCGGGACCGTGGCGACGAGCCTCGGTTCTCCCGGGATCACGGGCTTCGTCGTGACGTTCGTCCTCGCGATCGCCCTCATCGGGTTGTTCCTGTCTCTCACGCGGCACCTGCGCATCGTCGACCGGCGGTCCCGTCAGCTCGAGGAGCAGGACGCGAGCGCCGCCGAGGCCGGCACCGAGGCAGACCCGGAGCCGGGTGCCGAGCCGGGCGTCGTCCCACCCGCGCCGGACGCCGAGCCCGGGGGCAGGTGAGCGACGTCGGCGCGCAGGGGACCGCCGTGCGTGTCACCCTCGGCCAGCTGCGCGTGCACGCCGACCGGGCCACGAACCGCGCCGCGGTCGGCAACGCGTTCGCCGTGGCCGCGCACGAGCACGCGGACCTGCTCGTGCTGCCCGAGTACACGTCGGCCTACGACCCCCACGGGGTCGGACCGGAGCACGCGGAGCCGCTGACCGGTTCGTTCGTCGAGATGCTGCGCGCGCAGGCAGCGCGCACGGGTGTCGCGGTGATCGCGGGGACGACGCTTCCGGGCGCCTCGGCGGGTCGGGCCGTCAACGCCGTCGTCGCGGTCGACCCGGCCGGCGAGCTGGTCGGCGTCTACCGCAAGGTGCACCTGTACGACGCGTTCGGGACGCGTGAGTCGGACCGGCTCGAACCCGGCCCCCCCGAGGCCCCGCCGCTCGTCCTCGACGTCGCCGGGCTCCGGTTCGGTGTGCTGACGTGCTACGACCTGCGCTTCCCCGAGTCGGCCCGGCGCGTGGTCGACGCCGGTGCCGACGTTCTCGTGGTGCCCGCGGCGTGGGCTGCGGGGGAGCGCAAGGAGCTGCACTGGCGAGCCCTCGCCGTCGCGCGCGCGATCGAGAACACGTGTGCGGTCGTCGCCGTCGGGCAGGCCGGTCCCGGTGTGGTGGGACGCTCGCTCGTCGTGGGTCCCGACGGTGTCGTCGACCTCGAGCTCGGCGCAGACCCTGAGCTCGGCAGCGTCGATCTCGACCCCGCGCGGATCGCTCGCGAGCGCGAGCTCAACCCGTCGCTCCGGAACCGTCGCTACACGACCGTTCCGCTGCCATGAGCCAGGCGTCGTCCGGCTCGGGCGGTCACCTCGAGCTGACGGTCAGCTCGAGCTGACGGTCGCGATCGCGACGGCGACGAACGTGCACGTGTACCCGACGACCGTGAGCGAGTGGAAGACCTCGTGGAAGCCGAACCAGCGCGGGCTCGGGTTCGGCCACTTCGTGGCGTACACGACCGCGCCGATCACATAGGCGACCCCGCAGCCGGCGATGAGCCACACGATGACCGGGCCACCGGCGTCGGCGCGGGCGAACTGCGGCAGGTAGCCGAGGGCGGCCATCCCGAGGATCACGTAGAGCGGCGTGTACAGCCACCGAGGTGCGCCGAGCCAGAGGACGCGCGCGAGCAGACCCACGACAGCGCCGATCCACACGGTCCACAGCAGGACCGTCGCGGTGTGCGCGGGCAGGAGGAGCACCGCGAGCGGCGTGTAGGTCCCGGCGATGATGAGGAAGATGTTCGAGTGGTCGAGGCGGCGGAGCACGCCCGTGACCCGCGGCGACCAGGTCCCGAGGTGGTAGACGGCGCTGGTCCCGAACAGCATCGCGGCAGTCAGGCCGAAGACCGTGTTCGCGATGCGCGCGCTCTGGGTGGGCGCGAGCGCGACCAGGACGATGCTCCCGGCGACCGCGAGGGGGAACATCCCGGCATGGAGCCAACCGCGCAAGCGAGGCTTGACGTTGGCAGCGGCCGCAGCGGCGTGCTGCGAGAGACTGGTCCGTGCCACGAAGGTCCTCCTTCTCGACGGCTCGACCGGGGTGCGCGGCGTGCTCACCGACCGGGCATGACTGGCGTCAAGACTAACCTTCGCGGCCGTAGGTTACGGCTGCGTAGGTAGGAGGTCCCGTGGTTCGCAGAAAGCTTGTGCCCACGGCGGGTAGCGTGGACGCGACCGGTGTCCGGAAGCCTGGAAGAGGAGCCCCGAGCGTGCGTCTGCCCCACCCGCTGTACGGGCTCTACGAGCGCCGACTCGCGGCGTCGTTGCCACGGACGCAGGTGCCGCGCCACGTCGGTGTGATCCTCGACGGCAACCGGCGGTGGGCGCGCAACGTGGGGGAGTCGGCCGCGACGGGTCATCGCCGCGGCGCCGACAAGATCTCGGAGCTGCTCACCTGGAGCGAGGAGATCGGCGTCGAGGTCGTCACGCTGTGGATGCTCTCGACCGACAACCTCTCGCGCACGCCCGAAGAGCTCGAGTCGCTGCTCGCCATCATCGAGGATGCCGTCCGCGACCTCGCCGCCACGCGCCGCTGGTGCGTGCAGGTCGTGGGCTCGCTCGACCTGCTGCCGCCCGAGACTGCGGCGGCCCTGCTCGCCGCCCAGGAGAGCACGCGCACCATCAAGGGCCTGCACGTGAACGTCGCCGTCGGGTACGGAGGTCGGCGTGAGATCGCCGACGCCGTCCGTTCGATGCTGCGTGAGCACGCCGAGGCCGGCACGAGCCTCGACGACGTGATCGAGGAGTTCGACGTCGAGCACATCGCCGACCACCTCTACACGAAGGGCCAGCCGGACCCCGACCTCGTGATCCGCACGTCCGGCGAGCAGCGGCTGGGCGGCTTCCTGCTGTGGCAGAGCGCGCACTCCGAGTTCTACTTCTGCGAGGCGTACTGGCCGGACTTCCGCCGGGTCGACTTCCTTCGGGCCGTGCGCTCGTACGCCGCGCGGGAGCGACGCCTCGGACGCTGACTGCGTCCGTCGGGTGAACGCGCGTGAACTCTGTGTGACGAAGTGCGTGTCGGGACCGTCGTGTCACCAGTGCCGCGTAGCGTCCTCGACAACGGACGGCACGCCCGCCGTCCAGGGGAGGCCAGCCCATGGAGCACCAGCTCCGGGAGGAGGGTCGGTCCCGGCCCCTCGTGGCCGGCCGCCCTCATCTCGTCGCCGCGCGCCGCATCGTCCCTCAGCACCACGGGGCAGCGACGTGAGGCGGCCGGTGCGGCGCGCAGGCGCCGGAGGGAGCTAGCCGTGGTCACGAAGGTGCTCGCAGTCCCAGACTCTGCGCCCGAGCTCGAAGGTCGCAGGACGCACGTCCTCGACACGTCCGTCCTCCTCTCGGACCCGAAGGCGATCTTCCGGTTCGCGGAGCACGACGTCGTCCTGCCGATCGTCGTCATTACCGAGCTCGAGGCGAAGCGTCACCACCCCGAGCTCGGCTACTTCGCGCGGTCGGCCCTGCGGCTGCTCGACGACCTGCGCATCGCCCACGGCGGTCTCGACACCCCGATCCCGCTCGGCACCGACGGCGGCTCCCTGCGCGTCGAGCTCGGTCGGACCGACCCGGGCGCGTTGCCCGAGGGGTTCCGCCTCGGCGACAACGACACCCGCATCCTCGCCGTCGCGGCGAACCTCGCGGCCGGCGGGGCGGACGTCACCGTCGTGTCGAAGGACCTCCCGATGCGGGTGAAGGCCTCGGCTGTGGGACTGCGGGCCGAGGAGTACCGCGCCGAGCTCGCGGTCGACTCGGGCTGGACCGGGATGGACGAGCTCGAGGTCACCGAGCAGCAGATGGCCATGCTCTGGGAGCACGAGTCGCTCGCGCTGGCCGACCTCGAGACGGGCGAGGACGGTCCCGCGCTCGGGGCCGACGTGGCTCCCGGTGGCCCGCTGCGCGGCAGGTCGCTCCCGTGCCACACGGGCCTCGTCGTCCGCTCGTCGCGCGGCTCGGCGCTGGGCCGGGTGACCCCCGACAAGCACGTGCAGCTCGTGCGTGGCGACCAGGACGCGTTCGGGTTGCACGGACGCAGCGCCGAGCAGCGGATCGCGATCGACCTCCTGCTCGACCCGGAGATCGGCATCGTCTCGCTCGGCGGCCGGGCTGGGACGGGCAAGTCGGCGCTCGCGCTGTGCGCCGGTCTCGAGGCCGTCCTCGAGCGTCGCCAGCACCGCAAGGTGATGGTGTTCCGCCCGCTGTACGCGGTCGGCGGCCAGGAGCTCGGCTACCTGCCCGGGAGCGAGGCCGAGAAGATGAACCCGTGGGCCCAGGCCGTCTTCGACACGCTCGGAGCCCTCGTCAGCAAGGAGGTCGTCGAGGAGATCATGGACCGCGACATCCTCGAGGTCCTGCCGCTCACCCACATCCGGGGTCGGTCGCTCCACGACGCGTTCGTGATCGTCGACGAGGCGCAGTCGCTCGAGCGCAACGTGCTCCTCACCGTGCTGTCGCGGATCGGCGAGAGCTCGCGCGTTGTCCTGACGCACGACGTCGCCCAGCGGGACAACCTCCGGGTCGGTCGGCACGACGGCGTCGCCGCGGTCATCGAGGCGCTCAAGGGTCACCCGCTGTTCGCGCACGTCACACTGACCCGCTCCGAGCGGTCGCCTGTCGCGGCGCTCGTGACCGAGCTCTTCGAGGGCATCGAGGTCTGACGCGGACTGCCCGGGCCGGGCCGTGAGCGGACTCCTCACGACCGGACCCGGGCAGCCGATGGAACTGGTGCCACGGAGGGCAGCTGTGGGCGTTCTTCACGTCCCAGCGCCGTCACCAGGAGTCCGACCATGCGTCGCGGATCAGCCCGGCTGAGTTCCAGCCTGCGTCTTCAGCTCGTCGCCACGGGAGCGGGTGCGGTCGTCCTGACGGCCGTGCTGCTCACCGCCATCGGGGGCCTGCAGGTGTCCGGGCTGGCCCTGAGCGCGGGCGTCGACATCGACAGGCTCACGACCGCCTCGTTGCACCAGACGTCCGACCAGGCCATGACACTGGTCGAGACGCAGGTCGCGACGGTCCAGGACCGGATGAGGTCCGAGCTGCTCGTCGCACAGTCCAGCTTCGCCCTGCGCGGTGCGCTCACGTTCGGCGAGCCCGAGACCTGGTCCGTGAAGGACGCGAGCACCGGGGCGACCACCGACGTCGCGCTGCCGCGCATGCTCGTCGGCGGGGTGGGCTTCGGTCAGAACTCGGACCCCGCGACCCTGTCTCCGCTCGTCGACGACATCGCCGATCTGCTGGGCGCCGCGACGACCGTGTTCCAGCGCGTCGACGACGCCGGCACGATGCTGCGCGTCGCGACGACCGTCAAGACAACCGAGGGCACCCGGGCCATCGGCACCGTGATCAGTCCCGTCGGAGCCGACGGGACACCCAACGCAGTCGTCGCGGCTCTGCTGGCGGGCCAGCCGTACCTCGGCAACGCCCAGGTGGTCGGACAGGCGTACGTGACGGCGTACGCACCCCTGATGATCGGCTCGAAGGTCGTCGGTGCCCTGTTCGTCGGGACGCCGCAGTCGGCCGTCGACGCACCGTTGCGCACCGCGCTCGCGGGCGTCAAGGTCAGCGACCACGGCTACCTGACGGTCCTTGCAGCGGACGGGACCTGGGTCGTCCCGCCGCCCGGCGCGAGCGAGGGTCCGGCCCTCGACGCGGTCGACGCCGCCGGCGCGCCGTATGCGCAACGCCTGATCGACGCCGCAGCGACGCTCGCACCTCACGACGTCGCTTCCGAACGCGTCGCCCTCGGCACCGGCGGAGGCGCGAAGGTCGAGGTCAGCCGCTACGCCCCCTGGGGCTGGACCATCGCCGCCTGGGGGTTCGACGCGGATCTCCGCGCCGTTCCAGACCGCCTCGACGCAGGGACGTCGCAGCTCGTGCGCACACTGCTCATTGCCGGGTTCGTCGTCGCCGCGCTGGCGATCGGGGTCGTCGTATTGACCTCCGGACGCATCGTGGCGCGGGTCGGCCGGCTGACCGAGGCCCTGCGCCGCGTCGCGGCACGCGACCTGTCCTTCGACGTCCGCGGTGAGGGACGCGACGAGATCGGCGTGATGGGCGACGCCGTCGGCGAGGCGATCGACGGCATGCGCGCCGCGATCGGACGGATGCAGGCCGGGGCCGATGCGATGCAGGCGACGGCCGGGCGGCTCGAGGGGTCGAGCGGCACCCTCGAGGGCGTCGCCGGGCAGACGGTGACGCAGGCCGACGAGGCCGCCCGCAGCGCGACCGTCGTGAGCACCGAGCTGCAGGCGGTCACCGCCGCGATGACCGAGATGCGCGCGTCGATCGAGTCCGTGGCCCACGACGTGAACGCGGCCTCGGGGGAGGCCGACCGAGCCGTCGGGGCGACGGCTGAGGCGGCGGTCATCGCTGCGCGGCTCGGCGACTCGTCGTCGCAGATCGCCGCTGTCCTCGACACCGTGACGTCGATCGCCACGCAGACGCACCTGCTCGCGCTGAACGCGACCATCGAGGCGGCGCGCGCGGGAACGGCGGGCCGGGGGTTCGCCGTCGTCGCCGGCGAGGTCAAGAAGCTCGCCGAGCAGACGTCCGCCGCGATCGGGACCATCGAACCGGTGCTCGCGGCCGTCTCCCGGGACGCAGCCGACGTCCGGTCGGCGGTCGAGCGGATCTCGCTGTCGATCGCGACCGTCGACGCGCACCAGTCGTCCATGTCGGTCGTCGTCGAGCAGCAGACCGCCACGACCGGGGAGATCGAGCGCAACCTGATCGTCGCGGCCGACAGCTCCACCGACATCGCCCAGAGCGCCGGCGCCGTGGCTCAGGCCGCGTCGCAGTCGTTCGACGGCGCTGCCGAGGTGCGGCTCGTCGTCGGCGAGCTCAGCCGGGTCGCGACCGAGCTGAACGCCGGCGTCGAGGAGTTCACGCTCGTTGCCCGCTGACCGGCCTGAGCAGGGAGCCGCTCAGACGGGCTTGCGCGTCATGCTGAGCACGTCAAGGGCGCTGTCGAGCTGCGCCTCGGTCACCTCGCCGCGGGCGACGTAGCCGAGGTCGACGACGGCCTCGCGCACGGTGATCCCCTGCTTCACGGAGTGCTTGGCGATCTTCGCGGCGGCCTCGTAGCCGATGACCCGGTTGAGCGGCGTGACGATCGACGGGGACGACTCGGCGAGCGCGCGCGCCCGCTCGACGTTGGCGGTGATGCCCACGACGGTCTTGTCGGCGAGCAGGCGCGTCGCGTTGCTGAGCAGTCGGATCGACTCGAGCACGCCGAGCGCGATGACGGGGATCTGCACGTTGAGCTCGAACGACCCGCTCGCGCCCGCCCACGCGACGGTCGCGTCGTTGCCGACGACGCGGGCGGCGACCATGAGCACGGCCTCGGGGATCACGGGGTTGACCTTGCCGGGCATGATCGACGAGCCGGGCTGCAGGTCGGGGATCGAGATCTCGCCGAGGCCCGTGTTGGGCCCCGAGCCCATCCAGCGCAGGTCGTTGCAGATCTTCGTCAGGCTCACGGCGATCGTGCGCAGCGCACCGGAGAGCTCGACGAGACCGTCGCGCGCGCTCTGCGCCTCGAAGTGGTCACGCGCCTCGGTCAGCGGCAGGCCGGTGTCCTCGACGAGCAGCGCGATGACTCGCTGCGGGAACCCGGCCGGGGTGTTGATGCCGGTGCCGACAGCCGTGCCTCCGAGGGGGACCTCGGCCGCGCGGGGCAGTGCGGTCTGCAGACGCTCGATGCCGTAGCGGACGGCCGCCGCGTACCCGCCGAACTCCTGCCCGAGCGTGACGGGCGTCGCGTCCATGAGGTGCGTCCGGCCGGACTTCACGACGTCCGCGAACTCGCTCGACTTGGCGGCGAGTGCGCCCGCGAGGTGATCGAGCGCCGGGATGAGGTCGTGCACGACGCCGGCCGTCGCCGCGACGTGCACCGAGGTCGGGAACACGTCGTTCGACGACTGCGAGGCGTTGACGTGGTCGTTCGGGTGGACCTCGCGGCCGAGGCGTGCGGTCGCGAGCGTCGCGATGACCTCGTTGGCGTTCATGTTCGACGACGTGCCGGAACCGGTCTGGAACACGTCGATCGGGAAGTCCCGGTCGTGCAGGCCCGCCGCGACCTCGTCGGCGGCGGCGACGATCGCGGCCGCGAGGTTGGCGTCCAGGACCCCCAGCTCGGCGTTCGCGAGGGCTGCGGCCCGCTTGATGCGGGCGAGCGCCTCGATGTGGCTGCGCTCGAGGCGCGTGCCCGAGATGGGGAAGTTCTCGACGGCCCGCTGCGTCTGCGCGCGGTACAGCGCGTCCGCGGGGACGCGGACCTCACCCATCGTGTCGTGCTCGATGCGGAAACCGGGACCCGTCGTTGCGTCGCTGCTCATGGGCGGCATTCTTGCATCGCCCCGGGTAGCCGACGCGACGCGTCCCGTGGCCGACGCACTCCGGCGGAGGAACGCAGGTCGCCGCCCGCGGCTCAGGCGCCGATGTCTCCGAGCGTCTCGGCGACGTGCACCCGGCCGTCGGCGAGCGTGTACTCCAGGCCGACGATCGCGCACCGGCCCTCGTCGACCGCTGCCGCGAGCGCAGCCGAGTAGCCGCGCAGCATCTCCACCGTGTGCCGCACGTGCTCGTGGCCGAGCTCGGCCGCGGACAACGAGGCGAGCGCACGCCTGTCCTCGCCGCCGGCGATGTTGACGATGCTCGGGATGACGCGGTCGACGATCGCGCGCACGAAGCCTCGCGGCAGCTCACCGGTGGTCAGCGCCGTCGTGGCCGCCGCGACGGCGCCGCAGCTGTCGTGGCCCAGCACGACGACGAGCGGCGCGCCGAGCAGCTCGACGCCGTACTCGATCGAGCCGATGACCGTCGTGTCGAGGACGTGACCCGCCGTGCGGACGACGAAGACGTCACCGAGCCCCTGGTCGAAGATGATCTCGGCGGCGACTCGGCTGTCGGAGCACCCGAAGATCACGGCGAACGGGTGCTGCTGCTCGCTGAGCGACGCCCGGTGGTCGATGCCCTGCGAGGGGTGCTCCATCGCCCCGCGGACGAATCGGTCGTTGCCGTCGCGCAGCGCGTTCCAGGCCTCGGCGGGGGTGATCGTCATGGTCAGCCCTCTCCCAGCTCGGTGGACGACGGCGGGTTCGCGCCCGCCCGCGACACGGTGATCGCTGCGATGCGCGCGCACCGGGCGAGCACCCGCTGGAGCGTCGCTGCGTCCACGTCGGCGAGGGCACCGCGGCGGTTCGCTCCGAGCAGCCCGGCCGACCACAGCCCGTCGATGAGGCCCGCCATGAACGAGTCGCCGGCCCCGACGGTGTCGGCGACCTCGACGCGCGGGGCAGGGACGGCGAGCCGCACCCCTGCCGCGGTGCACGCGAAGGCACCGTCACCGCCGTGCGTCACGACGACGAGCCCGGGCCCGAGACGCGCCCACTCCTCGGCGATGTCGCTCGGCGCGACACCGGGGTGCAGCCACTCGAGGTCCTCGTCGCTGACCTTGACGACGTCCGCCAGCGCGACGAGCGCCTCCACGCGGGGACGCGTCGCCTCAGCCGTCCCCATGAGGGCGGGGCGCAGGTTGGGGTCGTAGGTGATGGTCGACGTCGCGCGGTGAGCCGCGACGAGCCGGAGGACTGCCGACCCTCCGGGCGCGAGCACCGCCGCGATCGACCCGGTGTGGACGACGATCGGGTCGGCGGCGGGCTCCTCCCACTGCGCGGGCAGGTCCCAGGCCAGGTCGAAGTCGTAGGTCGCGACGCCGTCGGCGTCGAGGATCGCGGTGGCGACCGAGGTCGACGCGGGTGACGTGTCGCCCTTCAGGACCCGCACCGCGGAGGCCGCGAGATGGCGGCGCACCGCGTCGCCGCGGGCGTCGTCGCCGAGCCACGTCAGCAGGTCGACACCGCGCCCGAGCCGGCCCAGCCCGATCGCGACGTTCATCGGGCTGCCGCCCGGGTGCTCCGCGACCGAGCCGTCGGTGCGGCGCACGACGTCGACGAGGGCCTCGCCGACGACCAGCGCGCGGGGGACGGTCGTTCCGGTCGTCGCGTCGTCGTGCGTCATCGCGCACCGCCCGGCTGCTGCGCGTCGGTGTCGGCCTCGTCCTGCGTCGCTGAGCTGTCGCCGCGCGACGAATCGAGCCGCCTGCGCGCACCGTCGAGCCACTCCTGGCACCGTGCGGCGAGCGCCTCGCCGCGCTCCCACAGCTCGAGCGACTCCTCGAGGCTCGCGCCACCTGCCTCGAGGCGGGCCACGACGGACACGAGCTCGTCGCGGGCCTGCTCGTAGCTCAGGCCCGTGAGGTCGATGGCGTCGGGTCGCGGGCTCGTGGGCTCGCTCGGGACAGGTTGGGTGGGTGCGGGCTGAGAGGCTCCCGCTGAAGGCTTCGTCGGCACGCGCACAGTCAACCAGGCGCCGCCCACGCCCCGCGACCGCTTCCGCGCTCAGCGTCGGCCGCAACCGGCCGGGCGGCTACCGGCCGGTGACCGTCGCGTGCAGCTCGCCGCGCGCGACCCGCACCCGGAGCGCGTCGCCGAGGGCCACCTCGGCCGGGTCGCGCACCACGGCGCCGTCGGCCCGCTGCACGACGGCGTACCCGCGTTCGAGGGTCGCTGCCGGCGAGAGCGCACGGACCTGCGCGGCGAGCCGGCCGCACTGCCCCGCAGCGCTGGTCAGAACCCGGTCGAGCGCGCTGCCTGCGGCGGCCCGCAGACGGTGCACCTCGCGCTCAGGTCCGTCGACGAGGGTCGCCGGCGTCGCGAGGACGGGTCGGCTGCACAGCGCGTCGAGCCCGGCCTGCTCGCGCGCGAACCGGTGCGTGAGCCCCGCGCGCATCCGCGACCTGGCCTGCACGAGCCGTGCGCGCTCCTCGGTCACGTCCGGCACGATGCGCTTGGCAGCGTCGGTAGGGGTCGACGCGCGGTAGTCCGCGACCAGGTCGAGCAGCGGCGTGTCCGTCTCATGGCCGATGGCGCTGACCAGTGGCGTGCGGCACGCGGCGGCGACCCGGACGAGAGTCTCGTTGCTGAACGGCAGCAGGTCCTCGACCGCGCCGCCACCACGGGCCACGACGATGACCTCGACGCGCGGGTCGGCGTCCAGCTCGGCGATCGCGGCGCTGACCTGCGGCACCGCGCCCACGCCCTGCACCGCGACCTCGCGGATGACGAACTCGACCTGGGGCCAGCGGGCCTGGGCGTTGACGACCACGTCGTGCTCGGCCTTGGACTCGCGCCCGCACACGAGGCCGACGACGCGGGGGAGGAACGGCAGGGGGACCTTGCGGTCGGCGTCGAACAGGCCCTCGGCGGCGAGGACCCGCTTCAGGTGCTCGATCCGGGCCAGCAGCTCACCGACCCCGATCGCCCGGACGTCGTCCGCGCTGAGCTGCAGCGTCCCGCGCTTGGTCCAGAACACCGGCTTCGCGTGGACGACGACGTGGGCGCCCTCGGCGAGGGGCGTCGTGGCCGACGCGAGGACGCCGGCCGACATGGACACCGGGAGCGACATGTCGGCGTCGGTGTCGCGCAGCGTGAGGAACGCGATGCCCGCACCGGGCCGCCGGTTGAGCTGGACGATCTGACCCTCGACCCACACGGGCGACATCCGGGCGACGTAGTCGGAGATCTTCGCCGACAGCAGGCGGACCGGCCAGGGCCGCTCGGCGGTCGTCTCGATCGCCTTCTCGGGCAGCGCGCCCACCGCGTGATCCGTCACGCCCCAACTTTGTCATGCGGGTGGGACAGCCCTCCCCGCTGTCGTCGGTGGCGGCGGAAGGCCCGCGTGCGCCGTTGTCTAGACTCAGGGGGTGAACCCCGGTACCGAGCCCCTGCGCCGCAAGCGCGTCCTGCTGGCGGCCCCGCGCGGCTACTGCGCAGGCGTCGATCGCGCAGTGATCGCCGTCGAGAAGGCGCTCGACCTGCACGGCGCACCGGTCTACGTGCGCAAGGAGATCGTCCACAACAAGTTCGTCGTCGAGACGCTCGCTGCGCGCGGTGCGGTCTTCGTGGACGACACCGACGAGGTGCCCGAGGGCGCACGGGTCGTGTTCTCGGCGCACGGCGTGTCCCCGGCGGTCCACGCCGCGGCGGCCGCCCGGTCCCTGGTGACGATCGACGCGACCTGCCCGCTCGTCACCAAGGTCCACAAGGAAGCGGTCCGGTTCGCGTCCGACGACTACGACATCCTGCTCATCGGTCATGCGGGCCACGAAGAGGTCGAGGGGACCCAGGGCGAGGCGCCCGCGCACATCCAGGTCGTCAACTCGCCCGACGAGGTCGACGCGGTGACGGTCCGCGACCCGGACAAGGTCGTGTGGATCTCCCAGACGACCCTGTCCGTCGACGAGACCATGGAGACCGTGCGGCGCCTGCGCGAGCGGTTCCCGACCCTGCAGGACCCGCCGAGCGACGACATCTGCTACGCGACGCAGAACCGCCAGGTCGCCGTCAAGAAGCTGGCTCCGGAGTGCGACGTGGTCCTCACCGTCGGCTCGGCCAACTCGTCGAACTCGGTGCGGCTCGTCGAGGTGGCGCTCGACTCGGGTGCGCGCGCGTCGTACCGCATCGACACCGCCGCCGAGATCGACCCGGCCTGGCTCGAGGGCGCGACCACGGTCGGCGTCACGTCGGGGGCGTCGGTCCCCGAGATCCTCGTGCGCGACGTCCTCGCGAGCCTCGCGACCCACGGCTTCGCCGACGTCGAGGAGGTCCGCACCGCGACCGAGGACCTGATGTTCTCGCTGCCGCGCGAGCTGCGCGCCGACCTCAAGAAGGCCGGGACGCCCGTCGAGCGTCCGCGCCGCGAGTCCCGCGACGAGCTCGGCGTCCAGCCCGTCTGAGTGCGTCAGCCCATCAGGACCACCGTGTAGCCGCCGACGACGGCGCCCTGCTGCTGTGCCGTGACGCGGTAGACGTGCGCCTGTCCGGGTGGAGGAGGCGCGTCGCCGGTCGCGAACATGACGTGCGCGTCGTCGCCGGTTGCCGTGATGGGGCCGGTCCCGCCGAGCTGGCCCGGGGCGCCGAGCGTCAGCGCGCCGGTCCCGACGGCCTGCCCGGGGAACTGACCGCGCACGCCGCCGTGCAGCTGCAGCCACGGCATCGTCGTCGGGGCGTGGCGCGCGACCGTGATCGTCGCCGCCCGGCCGAAGAGCTGCCCGACCGAGAGCTTGACCGGGCCTGCCGGCGACCCGCCGGCCTGCACCACATGGATGTTGCGCTGGCCGAGGTGACGGTTGATCGACGCGTCCCACTCCGGCGTCGTCAGCGGGTCGGCGCACACGTCCCACACGCGCACCAGCAGGCACTCGTGGCCGCCGTTGAGGTACGACGCCGCCCAGCTCTCCGGGCACTTGACGACCTTGTGGCAGTCGGGCTCGCCGCGCTTGCCGAGCCAGGTGACCGTCGAGCCGATCAGGTGAGCGCCCACGGGGTTGAACCCGAGCGACGGGTCGCACCAGGAGAACTCGACGATGACCTCGCGCGCCGCCTGGTGGCCCAGGTTCCAGACGTGCGCGTACACGGTGTTGTCGGCGCCTGCGAGGGCGGTCTGCCCCAGCTGTGGGGGGATGGCGGGCGCCACGGCCGGGTGGACGCCCGCGAGGATGTAGACGTCAGGGCTCTCCCAGAACGGTCCGACGACCGGGCGGGTCCCCGTGTCGCCCGGGTTCGCGCGCATGAACAGGTACGGCAGTGCCATGTCCTTGCGGTCGCCGGGCCAGTGGCCTCGGCCGGGTGGGTGGTGCAGGTCGCCCGGTGTCAGGGGGTCGCCGAGACCTCCGTCGTTCGTGCCGGGGTGCCGCGTGGGACGCCCCCCGCCGTCGCCGTGCCCGTCGCCGTGACCGTGACCGTGCCCGCAGCCGTCGTGCTCGCTGCGGCAACCGTGCTGCCGGCAGTCCGTGCACCCGCAGTCGCACGGGTCGCCGACGAGCTCGATGACGCTCTCGACGAGGCGCGCGACCGCCTCGGTGCGGCAGCCGCAGCGACACCCGTCGGGGTGCCGGCCGAGGTGCTCGTGCCCGTGCCCGTGCTCGTGGTCGTGCGGGTGCCCGTCGCGTCGTGCCCGCGTGTCGTCGTCGTGGTGCGACATCACTCGTCTCCCCTCACGGTGTCGAGGTAGCGCGTGCGGATCGGTTGCTGGACGGCGTCGGGTGACGCGCCGTGCCAGTCGGGGCTGCCCTCGGACTCGACGACCGGCTTCGGGTACGGCTTGTGCCGTCCGTTCTCGCCCGTCGCGTCCCCGCGGATCCAGTCCCAGCAGCGGTAGCCGTAGCCCCGGTCCGCGTCGAGGTTGAAGTCGGGGACCGGCCCGAGGTCGGGGTCCAGGACGCGGCCCATGAGGTACGCGCTGAAGGGGATGGCGTCCCCGAGCGGGCTGTGGTCGGTCGCGGGGTCGCGCCCGATCGCCTGCTCGTTGAGCGCGTCCGTGACCGCAGGGGCGGGCGCTCGCTCGTACGCCGCACGCTCGCCCGGCGTGACCGGCTTGTCGGTCCGGAAGAACACGTCGTGCGGCAGCGCGCCACTGGGGTAGGGCCCGGAGACGGTCCGGCCCTCGTGCGTGCCGAGCATCTTGTGCACGCGCGCCTGGGTCCGGAGGTCGACGTGGGCGTGGTCCAGCTCGGCCTGGACGTCCGAGACCTCGGTCGGGGTGGCGTAGAGCTGGCCGTCGGGCCGCCGGGACAGGATCGGGTAGGCCCAGGGCCGGTGGAACTCGTCGGCGTCCTCGCTGCCGAGCTGGCGCGGGCGGACCGGCAGGAACGGGTACTGGTCGTTGCGCGGGTTGGTCGGTTCGACGATGAGCGACGGGTCTCGGTCGAGGTTGCCGAAGGGGTCGGTCGCGTCGGCGAGGGCCTGCAGGAACGCCTGGTCCACGGTGTTGCCGAGCTGGATGAGGGAGTGGTCGATCTCGTTGGGCTGGACGAGCTCGCCGTCCTTGCTGAGCTCTCCGTGCGGGAGCAGGAACCCGGTGTGCGCGAGGATCTCGTGGGTGTTGTTGACGATGTCCCACGCCCACATGGCCAGCTGGTACAGCCCCCACCGGATCGGGTAGGTGCCGGGACTCAGCACGGCCTTGATGAGGTCGCCGACGAGCTTGGCGATGGCCTCCGCCTCGTGCGCCAGCCAGTCGAAGAACGACTTGATCGCCGAGCAGACGTCCTGCAGCGGGTCGCCGCTGCTCGGCCCGCTGAAGTCCGGCACGCTCGCGAGATCCTCGAAGTCGCTCGCCGGGGGCCAGATGATGAAGTCCGGCTTCTTGGGCTTGTCGAGGTCGAAGCCGCCCCAGAACGACAGGCGGTAGAAGCTGATCATGAACCGGTAGGACGTCTGGACCTGCCACGGCAGCGGGTAACCGTGGGGCACGCCGAATCCCGGATCGGGAGCGACGGCCGCGAGCACGTCGTCGAGCGGCTGGTCGAGGTGGATGCCGGCGTCGTCGAGGATCTGCTGGAGCCTGCCCTTGACGCCGCCGAGCCCGAGCTGGAACAGCCCGCCGCCGAGGTTCGCTGGCTCGACCGAGTCGCCGTCGTGGTAAGTGGCGATGAGGGCGCGCACGATGCCGTCGGCGAGCCACGCAGGCATGAAGCCGTCCTGGTCGACGGCGTCCTTCGCGGCTGCCTGGTCCTCGGGCAGCGTCGCCGGTCGCGTCCAGCCGTTGGGGTGCTCGTCGTCGAGCGCGACCGCGTACACGAAGGCGCTGCGGGACAGGTCGGGGTACACCTCGTTCGCCGCGAGCGGGTCCGAGGCCAGCAGGCCGCCGTCGCCCGCCTGGCGGTAGTTCCACGCGTCGATGTGGTTCTCGATGAGGTGGTGGCGCTGCCAGTGGGTGCGGAACGGGCCGCCGCACTGCTCGTTGACGAACGAGTGGTCGATCGTGTCGGTGCCGAGATGGGCGACCCACCCGAGGTTGAACGCCTGGAACTGCTCGAGCTTGTCCGCGTCGCCATCCTCCTCGAACTGGCGCTGGGCCTCGAGGAACAGGTTGCGTGCCATCTCGGTGGTCTTGCGGTAATGCAGCATGTCGCTCCACACGAACGACTGCTCGTCCCAGCCCGCCCGCATCTTCAGCGAGAACCACGAGAATATGTCCGCGAACGTGAGCAGCTCCTCCTCGGCGACCAGCTTGAGCGCGGTGATGAGCTCGTCGATGGCCTGCCCGGCTGCGCTGAGGATCCCGCCGGTGAGGTCGTCGAGGATCTCGGTGGCCGTGTCCACGATCGGGCCGATGGTCGCGTCCCAGACCTTGACGAAGTCGTCCCAGATCTTCTTGAGCTTGATGAGCAGGCGCACGATCCGCGCGAACGTCTGGTCGACCTCGGCGAGGATCGCCAGGAGCGGCTCCCACTCCTCGTCCTTGGCCTTGTCGACCCAGTAGTAGACGGCCATGGCGAGCATGATCAGGTCGTCCTGGAACTCGAAGGCGGCCAGCGGCCCGCTGCCGTAGTCCTGGCAGAAGAAGAACAGGTCGGGCCCGATCGCACCGATGTTCGTGTAGACGGGCCACTTGGTCATCACCGCGCTGCAGCGAGCGGGATCCAGGCCCTGGAGACCGCCGAAGATGCCCGGGACGCCCTCACCGGTGTCGAGGGGGTTGAACGACTCCTGGTGCGCTAGCCAGTCGGCCAGCTGTCGTGCGGTGTAGACGTGCGTGAAGTGTCCAGGCACAACGTCCTCCACTCATCGATGAGGGGCCGTGCGCCGGACGAACCGGCTTACGGCTGTACGACACGGTGAAGGAGTGCCCGGACCGGCGACTGATACGTCGGCCAACAGGTCCGACGGTCAGGTCTGCCAGTCGTAGCTGTAGACGCCCACGAGCGTCAGGCCCGATCCCGCACGGACGCCCGCGCCGCGTCGAGCGTCGTGGTCGTACACGAGCACGAGTCCGGTGTGGTCGTCGCTGCGCAACCGGCCCAGATCGGGCGCCGCCGCGTCGGCGAACGACTCACCCGCTGAGTAGCCGCGGAGCTCGGCGACCGGGTCGTCGGCGTCCTCGACGAAGCCGTCGACCTCGAGCACGTCGACGTCGATCCCCACGAGCCCCGAGTCCACCTCGAGCGCGTTCCCGGCGTCCGCCACGCGGTATCGGTCGAGCCCGTCGACAGGCACCGTCGTGAGGAACACGCTCACGACGCCGGGCGCCGCCGTGGTCAGGACGCGAGCAGTCCCGGAGTCGGTGACATCGGTCATACCACCATCATTGCGGGTGGAACGGACGTCGTGCGCGACTTCTCACGAGCCGGATGCGGCGGATGCGGTGGAGGTGCTCGGGGTGAGGTCGTCGAGCGCGACGACCTGCTCGGTCACCGAGGCCACGAGCTCGGGTGCGCTCACCGCGGACAGCTGGGGATTCGCCGGTGCCGGCGTGGGCAGGTCCCCGTCGACGACGTTGAGATCGGCGAACCGGCGGGCGCTCACGAGCACGCGCGTCTCGAGCGACGACACCGTCTGGTTGTAGGCGCCCGCTGCGGCGTCGATCGACCGGCCGAGCTTGGCGAGGTGCAGGCCCATCGTCGCAAGTCGCCCGTGCAGCTCCTTGCCGAGGGTCAGGACCGCCTGGGCGTTCGACGCGAGCGCGTCCTGACGCCACGCGTAGGCGATCGTGCGCAGCAGCGCGAGCAGCGTCATGGGGGAGGCGATCACCACGTTGCGCTCGAACGCGTACTCGACGAGGCCGGGGTCCTGCTCGAGCGCCGCGTGCAGGAACGACTCGGCGGGCACGAACATCACGACGAACTCGGGGGCCGGGGCGAACTGGTCCCAGTACCGCTTGCCCGCGAGGTCGTCGATGTGGGCGCGCATGTGGCGGGCGTGCGCGGCCAGCCGCTCGACCCGCACCCGCTCGTCGGTCGTCTGGGTCGCCTCGAGGAACCCGAGGAACGCCACCTTGGCGTCGACGACGACGTTCTTGCCGCCCGCGAGCCGCACGACCATGTCGGGCCGCAGCAGGCCGTCGTCGGTCCGGACCTGGCTCTGCTCGACGAAGTCGACCTGCGCGATCATGCCGGCCGACTCCACGACCCGGCGCAGCTGCAGCTCACCCCACCGACCGCGCACCTGCGACGAGCGCAGCGCCGTGACGAGCTGCGCGGTCTCGCTGCGCAGGTGCTCGGAGGACTCGCGCATCGCCCGGACCTGCTCGCCGAGCGCAGCGTGCCCCTCGAGGCGCGCCTTCTCGGCGGTGGTGAGCTCGGTGCGCACCGCCTCGAGGGTCCGGGTCAACGGCTCGACGAGCGCCTTGACCGCCTGCTCGCGCTGCGCGAGCTCGCCGACCTGGGTCTGCTGGCTCGCGGACAGCCGCTGATGGGCGAGCGCGAGGAACTGCTCGTTGTTGTTCGCGAGCGCGTCGGCCGCGAGCGCGCGGAACTGCTCCGACTGCCGGTCGTTGTCGGCGGCGAGGGCCGCCAGCCGCTCGGTGTGCGCGGCCCGCTCGGCGTCGAGCCGCGCACGCGACTGCGCCGCGTCGACCTGGGCGGCGCGCAGCCGGTCGCTCGCCGCCGACGCCCGGGCCATCCAGCCGACGAGCACGCCGACGGCTACCCCGACCAGCAACGCGGCACCAGCAGTCCAGAGCTCCATGCCACGCAGCCTGCCAGGCACGTCCGACAGGCACCCGGGCGCGCCGGCACGACCCGGCGAGCGGTGCCGCGAATCGCCTCGTCGACCTGGTCAGGCCGCCTATCCTGGCCCGATGCCCCTTCCCGACGTCCCGGTGCCGCCCGCGCTCGAGGTCCGGGGCCTGTGGAAGAAGTTCGGGGACAAGATCGCGGTCGCGGGCATCGACCTCGTCGTGCCGGTCGGGTCGTTCTACGGGCTCGTCGGCCCCAACGGCGCCGGCAAGACCACGACGCTGTCCATGGCGACCGGGCTGCTGCGCCCCGACTACGGCCAGGTCGTGGTCCAGGGCCGCGACCTGTGGGCCGATCCGGTGGGGGTCAAGGCGCTGCTCGGCGTGCTGCCCGACGGCGTCAAGCTCTTCGACCGGCTCACCGGCGCGCAGCTCATCACGTACGCCGGCCTCCTGCGGGGCATGGACCGCGAGACCGTCGCGGCGCGCACGTCCGACCTCCTCGCGACGCTCGACCTCGCGGCGGACGCCAACACGCTGGTCGTCGACTACTCCGCAGGCATGTCGAAGAAGATCGCGCTCGCGTGCGCCCTCGTGCACGCACCCCGCCTGCTCGTCCTCGACGAGCCGTTCGAGGCCGTCGACCCCATCTCGGCCGCCAACATCCGGGACATCCTCACGGCCTACGCGCGCTCGGGCGGGACGGTCATCGTCTCCTCGCACGTCATGGACCTGGTCCAGCGGATGTGCGACCACGTCGCGGTGATCGCCGCGGGTCATGTGCTCGCAGCCGGGCCGGTCGACGAGGTGCGCGCGGGCCAGACGCTCGAGGACCGGTTCGTCGAGCTCGTCGGTGGTCGCTCGAACGGAGAGGGCCTCGCGTGGTTGCGCACCTCGTCCGACTCAAGCTGAGACTGCTCGCCAACGGTCTGCGACGCAGCGCCTGGCAGGTCGTCGGGCTCGTCGTCGCCGCGCTGTACGGGCTCGGGATCGTCACGGGCGCACTGATCGGGCTGGTCGTGCTGAGCACGCAGGATGCGGAGTTCATCCGGACCGTCCTCGTGCTCGCGGGCGGGCTGCTCGTGCTCGGCTGGTGGGTCCTGCCGGTGCTCGCGTTCGGCGTCGACGAGACGCTCGACCCGGCCCGCTTCGCCACGTTCCCGATCCCGCGCCGTCCTCTGTTGACGGGGCTCGCGCTCGCGGGCGTCGTGGGGGTCCCGGGTGTGACCACGGCGCTGGTCGCGCTCACGACGGCTGCCACCTGGCGCCAGCACCCGGTCGCGGTGCCGTTCGCGCTCGTCGGAGCAGTGCTCGCGCTCGCGACGTGCGTCGTCGGCGCGCGGGCGACGACGACCCTCCTCGCCCCGCTGGTGACCCGTCGACGGTTCCGCGAGGTGGTCGCGGCCGTCGTGCTCCTGCCGCTCTTCCTGCTCGGCCCGATCCTCAACGTGCTGGCACGCGGGATCGCCTCCGCCGAGGACGTGTGGCCGAGCATCGCTCGCGCTGCCGGGTGGACACCCTTCGGGGCTCCGTGGGCGTTGGCTGCCGACGCGGCCGACGGCCTGTGGGGTGCCGCCGTGCTCAAGGTCGTCATCAGCGCGGCGACCCTGGCAGCGCTCGTCGCAGCCTGGTCGTGGGGCCTCGACGCGACGCTCGTCCGCGGGCCCGGGCACGGGCGGACGCCCACGCGCACGCACGGTCTCGGCTTCTTCGGACGACTCCCGGCATCGCCGACCGGCGCTGTTGCCGCGCGCAGCCTCACCTACTGGGCGCGCGACCCTCGGTACGCGATCAGCGTCGCGTTCGTGCCCTTCGTGCCGGTCGTGCTGTGGTTCGCCTTCCGGGGCGGATCGGCGACGCTCGCGGTCGGGCCGGTGGTCGCGTACATGCTGGGGTGGTCGATCTCCGCGGACGTCGCCTACGACGGGACGGCGTTCTGGATGCACGTCGCGGCCCCGATCCGCGGGCGGGTCGACCGGGCCGGACGGGTGCTCGCGGCCGGGCTGATCGGCGTGCCTGTCGTGATCGTGATGACGCTGCTGTCGGTCGCCGTGGCTGATCGATGGGACGCTGCCGCCCCGATCCTGGGGATCGCCCTCGGCCTGCAGACCTCGGCGCTCGGGGTCGCGAGCGTGATCTCGGCACGCGTCGTGTACCAGGTCCCGCAGGTGGGGGAGAGCCCGTTCTCGGCCAAGCAGGGTGGCTCGACGGCCTCGCTCGTCACGCAGAGCCTCGGCGGGCTGGTGCTCATCGCGCTCGTGCTGCCGGAGGTGGCCCTGGGCATCGCGGCCGTCGTGACCGGCTCGGCGCTGCTCGGCGTCCTGGCGCTCGTCGTCGGCGTCGGCCTCGGGTCGACCCTGCTCGTCGTGGGCGTGCGCCTGGGCGGCGACCTGTACGACCGGCGTGCCCCGCAGCTCCTCCAGACCCTCGTCTCGTTCGCCTGACGGCCGACCGGCCTGTGGACGCCCCGTAGAATTCGCGCCGTGGCACTCACCATCGGCATCGTCGGCCTGCCCAACGTCGGCAAGTCCACCCTCTTCAACGCCCTGACCCGCGCGCAGGTTCTCGCGGCGAACTACCCGTTCGCGACGATCGAGCCCAACGTGGGTGTGGTGCCGCTCCCGGACCCACGCCTGGAGGTGCTCGCGGGCATCTTCGGCAGCGAGCGCATCCTTCCCGCGACGGTGTCGTTCGTCGACATCGCCGGCATCGTGAAGGGCGCCAGCGAGGGGGAGGGGCTCGGCAACAAGTTCCTCGCGCACATCCGTGAGGCCGAGGCGATCTGCCAGGTCACGCGCGTGTTCCAGGACCCGGACGTCGTCCACGTGGACGGCCGGGTCTCGCCCAAGGACGACATCGAGACGGTCAACACCGAGCTCATCCTCGCGGACCTCCAGACGCTCGAGAAGGCCGTGCCGCGGCTCGAGAAGGACGTGCGCGCCAAGAAGGCCGACGCCGCGCTGCTCGAGGCCGCCCAGCAGGCGCAGGCACTGCTCGAGACGGGCCAGACGCTGGCCCAGGGCGCAGCCAAGGCGGGCATCGACCCCGAGCAGCTCGCGCGCCTCCAGCTCATGACGGCCAAGCCGTTCATCTACGTGTTCAACACGGACGACGCCGGGCTCGCCGACACCGCGATGCAGGACGAGCTGCGTGCGTTCGTGGCCCCGGCCGACGCGATCTTCCTGGACGCCCAGTTCGAGTCGGAGCTCGTCGAGCTCGAGCCCGACGAGGCCAAGGAGATGCTCGCCGACAACGGCCAGGCCGAGCCCGGTCTCGACCAGCTCGCGCGCGTCGGCTTCCACACCCTCGGCCTGCAGACCTACCTGACCGCCGGGCCCAAGGAGACGCGAGCCTGGACGATCCACCAGGGCTGGACCGCCCCGCAGGCCGCGGGCGTGATCCACACGGACTTCCAGCGCGGCTTCATCAAGGCCGAGGTCATCGGCTTCGAGGACCTCGTCGCGGCCGGCTCGATCGTCGCGGCGCGCGCGGCCGGCAAGGCCCGCATCGAGGGCAAGGACTACGTGATGCACGACGGCGACGTCGTGGAGTTCCGCTTCAACGTGTGAGGCACTCGGCGCCCGACGTGCAGGCGTTTCGCCGGACTGCCGCGGTCTTTCGGTGTTGGATCGCGGCATGAGAACGCCCGCGTCGCCCCCGCCGCCCGTGTCCGACGAGCAGATCATCCGCACGTTCACGTTCATCACCATCGCCTTCTGCAGCGCGCTCGTGCTGATCTCGGCCCTGTGCGTGTTCGTCGTCGTGCCGCACGGCTCGGTCCGCAGCCGCGGAGTGCTCATCGGCGTCGCGCTCGGTCTCGTGTCGTGGTTCGGGTCTCGGTGGATCACGAGCAGCGCGCTCGACAGAGCTGCACGCCCGGGTCTCACGGACAAGGGCGTCGCCGCGCCCCTCGGTGTTGCGGTGTTTCGGGGCATCGCCGTCGCGGAAGCTCCGGCGCTGGTCGGATTTCTCCTCGCGGTGGCCGACGGCGTGGACGTCGGCCCCTTGGTGATCGCCGTACCGGTCGGCATCGTGGCGATCGTCCTCAACGCCTCCGGCCCTGCGGCCATACGCCGGCACCTGGCTCAGCTGAGGACGTGAGCCCGGCGCTCGAGGTCCGGTCCGGCGAGCTCACGCGTGCCTGCGCGCTCGGCGTTGTTCGGCGACGCGGCGTCATGGAGCTCCGCTTCACCGCCTGAGCTCGGGGGCGGGACTACTCTCGGTGGCGGCCGCGGTGACCTGCGGCCATGGGTTTGGGTTGGCCCCGGACGAAGCGGAGATCGGGAGGTGGTGTCGCATGCGCAGCGACCCTCCTAGTACGCAGCCCCTCGACCTCCTTGGCGGACTGCCCTAGCTCATCCGTGCCCGCATGGGCGCTGGCGACAGTCGGAGTGGGGTCGGGGCAACGATCCGACATCCCACCCGTGCCCGCTGGAGGACCGACCATGCCCGAGCCCCGTCGCCTGCCGTTTCGTGCGCTGACTGGTCGGCCGCACAGGTCCGACGCTCCTGCTGAAGATGCCAGGAACGGCGTCGGCGTGGCAGGTTCGGCGCCGAGGCCGAGCAGCAGCATGGTCGACAGCGCGATCTACGGCGGTGGTCAGCGGGTGGATTCGCCGACGTCCCTCCCGGCGACCTACCGCGCCCTGGAAGCCCAGGACGCGACGATGGCGTGGATCGGTCTCTACCGGCCCACCGCGGCCGAGCTCGACTCCCTGGCGCGGGAGTTCGGGCTGCACGAGCTGGCGATCGAGGACGCCAACGAGGCTCACCAGCGCCCCAAGCTCGAGCGGTACGGCGACACGTTGTTCGTGGTGCTGCGCGCCGCCCGCTACCTCGACGATGTCGAGGAGGTGGAGTTCGGCGAGCTGCACCTGTTCATCGGTCCGGCGTTCGTCGTCACCGTCCGGCACAGCGAGTCGCCTGACCTCGCGGCGGTCCGCCGCAGGTTGGAGGCGGACCCCGATCTGCTCGCGTTGGGCACCGAGGCGGTCCTCTACGCGATCCTGGACGCGGTCGTCGACGGGTACGCGCCGGTAGTGGCTGGTCTGGAGAACGACATCGACGAGATCGAGACCGAGGTCTTCCTCGGTGAGCCGCACGTGTCCCGCCGCATCTACGAGCTCTCCCGAGAGGTCGTGGAGTTCCAGCGGGCCGTGCACCCCCTCAGCGGGATCCTCGCGGGTCTGATCGCCGGGTTCGCCAAGTACGCGGTCGAGGAGGAGCTGCAGCGCTACCTGCGAGACGTCGCTGACCACGTCACCCACATCACCGAGCGCATCGAGGGCTTTCGCACGGCACTGCGCGAGATCCTCACGGTCAACGCCACCCTCGTCGCCCAGCGGCAGAACGAGGAGATGAAGTCGCTCAGCGAGGCGAGCAACGCCCAGAACGAGGAGGTCAAGAAGATCTCGGCGTGGGCGGCCATCCTCTTCGCTCCCACGCTGGTGGGAACCGTCTACGGCATGAACTTCGACCACATGCCCGAGCTGCACTGGGCGTTGGGCTATCCCCTCGCCCTCACCCTGATGGGACTGGTCAGCGTCGTCCTCTACAGGATCTTCAGGCGTCGGCGCTGGATCTGAGCCGGGCGGTCAGGCCGAGGGACCAGGCGCCGGCGCGCTCGGGGATGCCTCCCGGGCAGTGCGCTCGAGCCGGTCTCGGTAGTCCGTCCACCAGGCCTCGTCGACCGGCGGAATGTTGTCGTTGTCCGCGCGCAGCCCGACCTCGCCGTCGACGAGCTCGCGGACGATGTCCGCGTGTCCGGCGTGCCGGTTGGTCTCCGCGACCATGTGAACGAGGATCCGGCGCAGCGTGACCTCGTTCCGCTCGGAGGGCCACCAGGGCACGTGGCCGATGGCGTCCAGGTCGAGTGCCGCGATCGTCGCGTCGGAGTGTGCCCACACGCGGCGGTACAGCTGGATGACGTCGGCACGCGACTGCTCGGCTGTGGCCCACATGTCCGCATTCGGCTCGGCATCCGCCGCGAGCCACGGCAGCGGCTCGTCAGACGGCCGCCCGAACGTCTCGCCGAAGTACCCGAGCTCGACGCTCGCCACGTGCTTGACGAGTCCGAGCAGGTTGGTGCCGGTCGGGGTGAGCGGGCGGCGGATGTCGTACTCAGGGAGGCCTTCGAGCTTCCACAGCAGCGCCTCGCGCGCAGCCTGGAGATACCGGTGGAGCTCGGCTTTCGGTTCAGGTGGGGACATGGAAGACAACCTCTCACCGACCGCCCACGATCGCTCTTCCTTCGGGCGTGCCGCGTGGAGGAGAACGCGCGACGCGGCCGCACCATCGCGCAGGCAGGCCGCCCGCGGAGTCATGCAACGTGTTGACGGTGAGTCATCACCGTGTCATCGCGACCGGACGCGCGCGCATGCAGGTCACCCGACGTTTCCGGCATGTTGCCACATCGGAAGTCTCGTATACTGGACGCTACCGTCCAGTATCGATCATGTAACGATCCGAGACTGCCGCCAGACTTGCATCGAATGTCCGGTAGGTGATCGCTAACGTTCAAACCAACCTATGGCGCACACCGGTGCTCCGTCGGACGTCGGCCGGATGCTCGGCCGACGCTCCTCTGCCCGGTGCGTTCCGAATTCCCAGGAGGAACATTGAAGATCAGGCGAATTGGTGGCCTTGTGGCCGGCCTCGCAGTCGGCGCACTGGCGCTCGCGGCCTGCAGCGGCGGAGGCACCACGGCATCTCCCAGCACCGCGGCGTCGAGCGAGGCTGCGACCAGCACCGGCATCGTGACTGCCTGGGGCAGCGAGCCGCAGAACCCGCTCATCCCGACCAACACCAACGAGGTCGGCGGCGGCAAGATCGAGGACCTGATCTTCGCGGGTCTCGTCTACTACGACGCCAAGGGTGCCCCCCACAACGACGCCGCGGAGTCGATCGAGACGACCGACTCGCAGAACTACACGATCAAGATCAAGTCGGGGCAGAAGTTCACCAACGGTGACCCGGTCACGGCGAAGAACTTCGTGGACGCCTGGAACTACGGGGCCAAGCTCAGCAACGCCCAGCTGTCGAGCTACTTCTTCGAGAGCATCGACGGGTTCAGCTACGACGCGGACACCGAGCTCACCGGCCTCGTCGTCGTCGACGACACGACCTTCACGGTCAAGCTGAAGCAGCCCGAGGCGGACTTCCCGCTGCGACTCGGCTACTCGGCGTTCTACCCGATGCCGTCCGAGGCCCTCGTGAGCGCCGACTCGGTCAAGCAGTACGGCGAGCACCCGGTCGGGAACGGCCCGTACAAGGTCGCGTCGGACACGGCGTGGAACCACAACGTCGGCATCGACCTCGTCCCGAACCCGGACTACACGGGTGACCGCAAGCCGCAGAACGGTGGCGTGTCGATCAAGTTCTACACGACCCTCGACGCCGCCTACCAGGACCTGCTCTCGGGCAACCTCGACGTCCTCGACAACGTCCCGGACAGCGTGTACGGCACCTACAAGGCCGACCTCGGCGACCGTGCTGTCAACCAGCCCGCCGCGATCTTCCAGTCGTTCACGATCCCGCAGAACCTCGCGCACTTCACGGGCGACGAGGGCAACCTGCGCCGCCAGGCGCTCTCGATGTCGATCAACCGCAAGGAAGTCACCGACACGATCTTCCAGGGCACCCGCACGCCGGCCAAGGACTTCACGTCCCCGGTCATCGCCGGCTGGTCGGACTCCATCAAGGGCTCGGACGTGCTCAACTACAACCCGGACCAGGCCAAGAAGCTCTGGGCCCAGGCTGACGCGATCTCGCCCTGGTCTGGCTCGTTCACGATCGGGTACAACGCCGACGGCGGCCACCAGGCCTGGGTCGACGCTGTGACGAACAGCATCAAGAACACCCTTGGCATCGATGCTGCCGGTCAGAGCTACCCGACGTTCAAGGCCCTGCGTGCCGACGTCACGGCTCGCACCATCAAGGGCGCGTTCCGGAGCGGTTGGCAGGCGGACTACCCGTCGCTGTACAACTTCCTCGGCCCGCTCTACGGCACGGGTGCCGGCTCGAACGACGGCGACTACACGAACCCGAAGGTCGACGACCTGCTGAAGCAGGGTCAGGCCGCCACCTCGGTCGACGCCGCGAACAAGGTCTTCGACAAGGTGCAGGAGATCCTGTTCCAGGACCTCCCGGCCATCCCCCTGTGGTACTCGAACGTGACCGGCGGTTCCGCCACGACGGTCAGCAACGTCGAGTTCGGGTGGAACAGCGTCCCGCTGCTCTACCAGGTCCACAAGAGCTGACCTTGCAGTGACGAGACGGGGCGGGGACCCGCGGGTCCCCGCCCCTTCTCATGTCCCGAGTCGTCGAGCGGCGTCGGCTCAGACTAAAGTGGCCCGCCGTCGCCTCATGTCGGCGCGCCCCTATCCATTCGAGGAGGAGACCTGATGGCCTGGTACGTCGGGCGCAGGCTCTTGCAGATGGTCCCGGTCTTCTTCGGGGCGACGCTGCTCATCTATTTCATGGTCTTCGCACTGCCTGGCGACCCGATCGTTGCGCTCGGCGGGGACCGCGGTCTGAACCCCGCGGTGGTCGAGCAGCTCCGGGCGCACTACCACCTGGACCAGCCGTTCCTCACGCAGTACGTGCTGTTCCTCAAGGGGCTGCTGCACTGGGACTTCGGCACGGCCTTCAACGGTCGCCCGGTCCGCGACCTCATCGCCGCGGCCTACCCCGTGACGATCAAGCTCGCGTTCCTGGCGCTGGCCTTCGAAGCCGTGTTCGGGATCGTCGTCGGGCTGATCGCCGGTCTGCGCAAGGGCGGCATCTTCGATGCGACGTTCCTGCTCGTCAGCCTCGCCGTCATCGCCGTCCCCGTCTTCGTGATCGGGTTCGTCATGCAGTTCGTCATGGGCGTGAAGCTCGGGTGGCTGCCGACGACCGTCGGTGGGAACGTGTCGCTGCGGACGCTGCTGATGCCCGCGATCGTGCTCGGATCGGTGTCGTTCGCCTACGTGCTACGTCTGACGCGGACGTCCGTCGCGGAGAACATGAGCGCGGACTTCGTCCGCACCGCGACGGCGAAGGGGCTGTCCCACAGCCGCGTGATCACGGTGCACGTGCTGCGCAACTCGCTCATCCCGGTCGTGACGTTCCTCGGTGCGGACCTGGGCGGCCTCATGGGCGGCGCGATCATCACCGAGGGGATCTTCAACGTCCCGGGCGTCGGCCAGGCGCTCTACCGGGCGATCCAGCAGTCCGAGGCGCCGACCGTCGTGTCCCTGGTCACGGTGCTCGTCATCGTCTACATCGTCGCCAACCTGCTCGTGGACCTCTTGTACGCGGTCCTTGACCCGAGGATCCGCTATGTCTGACGTCGCCCGCCCCCACCAGAACCACTTCTTCGCCCAGCTCGATGTGGCGCTGGACGCGGTCGACAGCGTCGACGAGAGCGCGCCGCCCGCGAGCCTGTGGCACGACGCGTGGCAGAACCTGCGCGTGCGGCCGATCTTCTGGGCGTCGGCGGTGCTCATCCTGCTCGTCATCGTCGTGGCGGCCTTCCCGCGTCTGTTCACGAGCGTTGACCCGACGTTCTGCGAGCTGAAGCACTCCCTCGGCTCCTCTGTCGGCGGACACCCGTTCGGCTTCGACCGCCAGGGGTGCGACGTGTACTCGCGGGTCATCTACGGCGCACGCGCGTCGGTGACGGTCGGCGTGCTCACCACGATCGCGGTGGTCGTGCTCGGCGGCATCGTCGGGGCACTGGCCGGGTTCTACGGCAAGTGGTTCGACGCGCTGCTGTCCCGGATCACGGACATCTTCTTCGCGATCCCGCTGGTCCTGGCCGCCATCGTCGTGATGCAGGTCTTCAGCACGAAGCGGACGGTCGTCACCGTCGTCCTCGTGCTCAGCGTGTTCGGTTGGCCGCAGATCGCGCGCATCACGCGCGGCGCCGTGATGTCGGTCAAGAACGCCGACTTCATCACGGCCGCGACCGCCCTCGGTGCCTCCCGCATCCGCAACCTGGTGCAGCACGTGCTGCCGAACGCCGCCGCGCCGATCATCGTGACGGCGACGGTGTCCCTCGGCACGTTCATCGTGGCCGAGGCGACGCTCTCGTTCCTCGGTATCGGTCTGCCGGGCACCGTCATGTCGTGGGGGGCGGACATCTCGCACGCGCAGGCGTCGATCCGCACGCAGCCGTCGGTGCTGTTCTACCCGGCCGGGGCGCTCGCGCTGACCGTGCTCAGCTTCATCATGATGGGCGACGCCGTGCGCGACGCCCTCGACCCGAAGGCGCGGACGCGATGACGGACTCCCTCACCACACCGGCCTCGGCGCTCCCGCAGCACCACAGGCACGGCGACGTGCCGCTGCTCGCTGTGCGTGACCTCGAGGTCTCCTTCCAGACCGCCGGCGGCACCGTCCGCGCCGTGCGAGGCGCCGACCTGACGATCTACCCGGGCCAGACCGTGGCGATCGTCGGCGAGTCCGGCTCAGGCAAGTCGACCCTGGCGCACGCGATCATCGACCTCCTGCCGGGCACCGGCAAGGTCACGGCCGGCTCGATCCTGTTCAACGGCACCGAGGTGACGAAGGCGAGCAAGCGGGAGATCATCGCGCTGCGCGGCCAGCAGATCGGTCTCGTCCCGCAGGACCCGATGTCCAACCTCAACCCGGTGTGGAAGATCGGCTACCAGGTCAAGGAAGCCCTCAAGGCCAACCACGTCGACGTCAGCCGGGCGACGCGGAACACGCTCACCGAGGCGCTCATCACCGACGAGGCGATGATCGAGGTCGGCGCCAACGGCGACGACCTCTACCTGGGCCGCAAGGCGAAGAAGGCTCTGCTCGCCGACCTTCGCACCGCCCTCACGGCCGCGCGCGGGGCCGACCAGGCGCACGCCGCCGTCGGCGCGGCGTCGGATGCCCTCGTCGTCGGCGCGACGACCCGCAGCCAGGTCGTCGCGATCTTGAGCGCGGCGGGCCTGCCCGACGCCGCGGAGAAGGTCCGCGTCACCGTCAGGGGCTCCGACGCGACCGACCGGGTCGCCGGCCTGCTCAGCGAGGCGGGACTCGTGGACGCCGAGCGGCGCGCCACCCAGTACCCGCACGAGTTCTCCGGTGGCATGCGCCAGCGCGCGCTCATCGCGATCGCCCTGGCGGCACGCCCGCAGCTGCTGATCGCCGACGAGCCGACGTCCGCCCTGGACGTCACGGTGCAGCGCCGGATCCTCGACCACCTGCAGGGACTGACCGAGGAGCTCGGGACGGCTGTCCTGTTCATCACGCACGACCTCGGCCTCGCGGCCGAGCGTGCGGAGCACCTCGTGGTCATGTACCGCGGCAAGGTCGTCGAGTCCGGGCCCGCCCGGCAGATCCTCGCGGCTCCTCGGCACCCCTACACAAAGCGGCTCGTCGCGTCCGCGCCGTCGCTCGCGTCGCGGCGGATCCAGAGCGCCAAGGCCGCTGGTGTCCAGGCCACCGAGCTGCTCGCCCAGACCGGCGGGGACGGTGTCAGCACAGAGCGTGCCGAGGTGCTGCGCGTCGAGAACCTCACGCGCGTCTTCCAGCTGCGCGGCGCGCGGCCGGGGTCGCACACCGACTTCAAGGCCGTCGACGACGTGTCGTTCCGGCTCCGGGCAGGCACGACGCTTGCGCTCGTGGGGGAGTCCGGCTCGGGCAAGTCCACCGTCGCGAACATCGTGCTCAACCTGCTCGACCCGACGTCGGGCAAGGTCTTCTTCGACGGCACGGACATGAGCACGCTCGGCCGCAAGGAGCTGTTCGCCTTCCGGCGTCGGGTCCAGCCGATCTTCCAGAACCCGTACGGCTCGCTCGACCCCATGTACTCCATCTTCCGGACCATCGAGGAGCCGCTGCGGACGCACCGCATCGGCACCAAGGCGTCCCGGGAGAAGAAGGTCCGTGAGCTCCTCGACATGGTGGCCCTGCCGCAGGCGACCCTGCGCCGGTACCCCAACGAGCTGTCGGGCGGCCAGCGTCAGCGCATCGCCGTCGCGCGTGCTCTGGCGCTCGAGCCGGAGGTCATCGTCTGCGACGAGGCGGTCTCGGCGCTCGACGTGCTGGTTCAGGCGCAGATCCTCACGCTGCTCAACGACCTGCAGGCCGAGCTCGGGCTGAGCTACCTGTTCATCACGCACGACCTCGCGGTCGTGCGGCAGATCGCGGACGAGGTCTGCGTCATGAAGTCGGGGCAGATCGTCGAGCAGGCGACCACCGACGAGGTGTTCGACCACCCGCAGCAGGACTACACGCGTGAGCTCCTCGAGGCGATCCCTGGCGCGAAGCTTGACATCTTCGGGGTGTGACGACTTCCGGGCCGGGCCTGGATGTTTCCAGGACGTGACGCAATTGCGCATCTCGTATGCTGGACGCTACCGTCCAGTATCGATCGGGTAACGATCGGGAGCTGGTGTCGGGCTTGCGCTGATTGTGCGGAGTTGCCTCACTAGCGTGAGGTCAACCCACGGCGCACTTGCCCGACGCAGCCACGACGGGGCAACTCCTCCCGCCCCGTGTGCTCGATCAGCGTGAGTCGTGCCAACTCTCCAGGAGGAACATTGAAGATCAGGCGATCGGCCGCCGTGGTGGCGGCTCTGGCAGCAGGCGTGCTTGTTCTCACCGCCTGCTCCGGACCGGCCAAGTCGGACTCGGGCATCCAGAAGGACAGCGCGATCACCGTCGCGTGGGAGGCGCCGCTCAACGAGCTCAACACCAGCTCGGCCAACGGCAACGCCACGCAGAACGCGGTCATCACGGCGCTTCTCGACGCGGGCTTCTGGACGTACGACAAGGACCTCAAGCTCGTTCACGACACCTCGTACGGCACGTACGAGAAGACGAGCGACGACCCCCTGACGGTCAAGTACACGCTCGGCGCGGACACCACCTGGTCGGACGGCACCCCCGTCGACGCGACCGACCTGCTGCTCGAGTGGGCCGCGACGTCCGACGTGTTCAACAACGTCGTGGCGAAGGAGGACCCGGAGACAGGTGCGATCACCAACCAGGACGAGATCGACGCCGGCGTCTACTTCGACGGCACGAGCCCGAGCCGCACGCTGATCACCGACACGCCGAAGATCTCCGACGACGGCAAGTCGATCACCTTCGTCTACTCCAAGAAGTACGCCGACTGGGAGCTCGACTTCCAGGCACCGGCTGTCCCGGCGCACGTCGTGGGTGAGAAGGCCCTCGGTGCAGCCGACGCGACCGCCGGCAAGGCCGCGATCGTCAAGGCGATCCAGGACAACGACACCGCCGCGCTGAGCAAGGTGTCGAAGTTCTGGAACTCGGGCTTCGAGTTCACGAAGCTCCCGGCCGACTCTGCGCTCTACCTGTCCACCGGCGCGTACATGCTCAAGGACTACGCCGAGAACCAGTACCTGACCCTCGAGGCCAACCCCAAGTACAAGGGCGCCCACAAGGCGTCGGTCGAGCGCGTCACGGTGCGCTACATCGACGACCCGATGGCCCAGGTCACGGCACTCGAGAACGGTGAGGTCGACATCATCGGCCCGCAGGCCACGGCCGACGTCCGCACCGCGATCGAGGCGCTGAAGAACGTCAACACGGCGTTCGGGGTCGAGGGCACGTACGAGCACATCGACCTGGTCCACGCCAACGGCGGCCCGTTCGACGCCGCGACCTACGGTGGCGACGCCGCCAAGGCGCTCAAGGTCCGCCAGGCCTTCCTGAAGGCGATCCCGCGTCAGCAGATCGTGGACAACCTCATCAAGCCGTTGAACCCTGACGCCAAGGTCCGCAACTCGTTCATCCTGCTGCCTGGCTCGGCCAACTACGACAAGATGGTCAAGGAGAACGGCTCGTCGGCCTACTCCGACGCCGCCGATGTCCCGGGCGCTCAGGCGCTCCTGGCCGATGCGGGTGTCGCCACGCCCGTCAAGGTCCGGTTCGCGTTCAACGCCGACAACACGCGTCGTCAGACCGAGTTCGCGCTGATCCAGGAGTCCGCCAAGGCGGCGGGCTTCGAGCTCGTCGACGCCAGCAAGCCTGCGGCCGAGTGGGGCACCCTGCTCCAGACCGGCCAGGACCAGTACGACGCGTCGCTGTTCGGGTGGCAGTCGCAGTCGACCGCGGTGACAGAGTCGGACGCGAACTTCCGCACGGGCGGGCTGAACAACTACGGCAAGTACTCCAGCGCCGCGGTCGACAGCGAGTTCGACGGGCTGCAGACCGAGACCGACCCGTCGAAGCAGTTCGACTACCAGCTCGCGGTCGAGAAGGACCTCTGGGCCGACGCTTTCGGCACGACGATCTTCCAGTTCCCCGCCATCCAGGCCTGGAACAAGAACGTCACGGGCGTCTCGCCGAGCTCGATCTCTCCGACGATCTTCGCGAACTTCTGGGAGTGGAAGACGACAGGGGCGACCGCCCCGTCGGGAACCCCGACGCCGACCAGCTGAGCCGCTCCAGCACGCTGCTCGTGAGCACCGTGTGACGTGCACGGCGGGCACCGGAACCACCCGGTTCCGGTGCCCTCCGTGCGTCGTCGACCATGGACCGCGACCCGGTCCACCGCCACGATCCCCATCGGCTCCACGAGGCACCGAGCGCCGTCACCGGCTGCCCGGGTCGCGCGGTGACCGGCGCGTACGATGACGCCGCCACGGTGGGTTCCGCTGTCACTGCGAGGTATCGCTCCCGATGTTCACCTTCCTCTGGCGACGGCTGCTCCAGGGCCTCGCCACACTCCTGACGTCGAGCTTCCTGATGTATCTCCTGGTCAGCGTCTCGATCCGTCCGCTCCAGGACCTCGAGGAGAGCACGGCCCGCAACAAGGCCCAGCTCATCGCGGCCCGCCGGCAGCTCCTGGACCTCGACACGCCCGTCGTCGTCCGCTATGGCAAGTGGCTCGGCCATGCGCTCACGGGTGACCTCGGGACGGCCTGGCGCAGCGGCCAGGCGGTGAACGACAAGCTCGGCGGTGCGATGCTGTCGACGCTGCAGCTCGTCGGAGCAGCCACGGTCCTGGCGATCCTCTTCGGCGTCGCGGTCGGGATCATCAGCGCGTTGCGCCAGTACTCGGCGTTCGACTACCTGATCACGTTCGTGTCGTTCCTGCTCTACTCGCTGCCCGCGTTCTGGGTCGCGGTGCTCCTCAAGCAGTGGGGTGCCATCGGCTTCAACACCTTCCTCGCCGACCCCGTCCAGTCCTGGACGTCCATGATCGTCGCGGGGGTCGTCCTGGGGCTCCTCTGGTCGCTCGCGATGGGTGGCGCCTGGCGGCGGCGACTGCTCACGTTCGTCCTGGCCCTGGTCGCCACGGTCGGTGCGCTGTTCTACCTCTGGGCCAGCGACTGGTGGAGCTCACCGAACCTCGGGCCCGTGCTCATCGCCGTCGTGGGCGTCGCCGTGGCGTTCGGCGTCACGACGCTTTCGACGGGGCTGCGTCATCGGCGCGCGCTGTACTCCTCGCTCACCGTTGTTGCTCTCGGTCTCGCGCTCTACACGCCGCTGCAGTACCTGTTCGTGTACGTCACGTTCGGCTGGCCCCTCACGATCGGGCTCGGCATCGTCGCCGTGCTCTCGGGCTACGCGGTCGGACGCCTGTGGGGAGGGCCCGACTGGGCGCAGTCCGCGCGGACGGCGGCGATCACGGCCGGCATCATCGCCTCGATGGTCTTCCTCGACCGCGTCATGCGGGTCTGGCCCGACTTCTTCGGCTCCCAGGCGATCGGGGGCCGACCCATCGCCACGGTCGGCGATGCCACGCCGAACCTCGGCGGGGACTTCTGGGTGCAGACGCTCGACAGCTACACGCACCTCGTCCTGCCGACGATCTCGCTGCTGCTCATCAGCTTCGCCGGCTACACGCGGTACTCGCGGGCCAGCATGCTCGAGGTGATGGGCCAGGACTACATCCGCACCGCGCGGGCCAAGGGCCTCTCCGAGCGGACGGTCGTCATGCGGCACGGCTTCCGCAACTCGCTGATCCCGCTCGCGACGATCGTTCCGCTCGACATCGTGGCGCTGTTCGGCGGCGCGATCATCACGGAGCAGGTGTTCGGCCGGCCCGGCATGGGCCAGCTGTTCATCAAGTCGCTGCACAACGCGGAGATCGAGCCGATCATGGCGTACCTCGTCATCACGGCCTCGCTCGCGATCCTGGCGAACATCGTCGCCGACCTCATCTACGCCGCTCTCGACCCACGGATCCGGGTGAACGCATGAGCACGCCACCGAACCCCGCTGCGCACGGCGACTCGCCGAGCCCCCGGCCCGACGTCACCGAGGGGCTCGAGACCTCGATCGAGCTCAAGCAGGTCGAGGGCCTGTCGCAGGGACAGATCGTCCGGTCGCGCTTCGTCCGGCACCGGGCGGCGGTCGTGGCGATGTTCGCGCTCGCGTTCGTCGTCCTTCTGGCGTTCACCTCGGTCGGCGTCGGACCGTGGACGGGGTGGTGGAAGTTCACGCCCAACGCGACGGGCTCGCTGACCCACGCCGGCGGCGGCCCCACGATGCACCTGCCCGTGTGGCTCGGAGGGGATGGGTTCGCCATCGGCGACCACCCGTTCGGCCAGGACGAGGCCGGTCGCGACGTCTTCGCGCGAGTCATGCGAGGGACCCAGACGTCCCTCACCGTCATGGTCATCGTGGGTCTCGTGTCCACGGTGGTCGGCATCCTGGTCGGCGCGGTCGCCGGGTACTTCCGTGGGCACCTCGACAGCTGGCTGATGCGGTTCACCGACCTCGTCATCACGATCCCCGTGCTGGTCCTCGGGGCGGTCCTCGGCAGCCTGGCCGGCGGTCAGGGTGGCGCGTACCTGCTGGCGGTGTTCCTGGGCCTCGCGTCGTGGACGACCCTCGCGCGACTCGTCCGCGGCGACTTCTTGTCGCTGCGCGAGCGTGAGTTCGTCGACGCGGCCCGGGTCGCGGGAGCGAGCGACGTCCGCATCATCTTCAAGCACATGCTGCCGAACTCGATCGGCGTCATCATCGTCAACCAGACGCTGCTCATGAGCTCGGCGATCCTGCTGGAGACCGCGCTGAGCTTCGTGGGCCTCGGCATCCGGTACCCCAACGTGTCGCTGGGGCAGCTCATCAACCAGTACCAGGAGGCCTTCGCGACGCGGCCCTGGCTCTTCTGGTGGCCGGGTCTCCTCATCGTCGTCATCGCGCTCAGCGTGAACTTCATCGGCGACGGTCTGCGCGACGCGTTCGACCCGCGACAGAAGCGCATCCCGTCGCAGCGCAAGATGGAGAAGAGCCTCGCTGCGCGGGCCGCGATCCAGGGGACGACGACTGCTCCTCCGCGGGACGACCTCGGTACCGGCACGAGCCTCGGGGCGGGGGCCTGATGAGGACCGGCTCAGCCCAGCACGGCGCCCGCGACGGCGAGCGCGCCGAGCACGGACACGACGGCGATCATGCGCAGGTGCCACGTCGTCGTGACGTGCACCCCGGTCGGCGGCGGGCCGGGGCGCAGGTGGCCGGCTCGCTCGAGGCTCTCGCGGCGCGCCGCGATCTCGAGCGCGACGACGTCGGCTGTGTGACCGTCGGACTCGCTGCGCCCGCGCCGCGGCGGGCCGAGCCGTGGACGGCCGGGGGCAGCCGCGTCAGCGCGGGCACCCATGGCGCTGCGCGCCGGCGCGGCCCAGGCGGTGAAGCGTCCGTCGGTCGTGTCGATCGTGAGCGACAGGCGGGTGTCCGCGCCGCGGAACGTCGGCCACGGGATGTGGACGGTGCGCAGGACGTTGCGCAGCACGATCTCACCGTCGGACACCTCGACCTGCGGGTACCAGAACAGCGCCCACACGACGACGAGCCCCAGCACGGGGATCGCTCCGTACCGCAGCAGCTCGCCGAGGCCGCCCGAGGCAGCCGAGCCGACCAGCGCCGCGAGAGCGGCGACCGCTGCCACGACGGTGAGCACGCGTCCCGACGTCGCAGCGAACACTCGCGCAGGACCCATGCGCCCATGCTCCCAGACATGCCCCGCGCGGCCGTCGCCGCGCCGCGTGCCGCCAGGAAGGACCCGATCTCCCGTGGCCACTGACACCGCGCACGTCCCCGTCCCCGCGCAGCAGGCCGAACCTGTCCTGAGCGTCCGGGGCCTCGGCGTCGACTTCTACGTGGACGGCGAGTGGTACGCCGCCGCCATCGACCTCGACTACGACGTCCGGCCGGGCGAGGTGCTGGCGATCGTCGGTGAGTCCGGCTCGGGCAAGACGCAGTCGTCGATGTCGCTGATCGGCCTGCTCCCGCCTAACGGGCGTGCCCGCGGGAGCGCGAAGATCGACGGCCGTGAGCTCATCGGGATGCCGTCGCACCGGCTGCGGCAGATCCGCGGCAAGGAGATCGCGGTCATCTTCCAGGAGCCGATGACCGCGCTCAACCCGGTCTACACCGTCGGCTTCCAGATCGTCGAGACCCTGCGCACGCACTTCACGCTGTCTCCGAAGGAGGCCCGCGCGCGGGCCATCGAGCTGCTGACCCTCGTCGAGATCCCGGACCCCGAGCACAGGTTCGACTCCTACCCCCACCAGCTCTCGGGCGGGCAGCGCCAGCGCGCGATGATCGCCCAGGCCCTCGCGTGCGACCCGCGGCTGCTCATCGCCGACGAGCCGACGACGGCGCTCGACGTCACCGTGCAGGCCGAGATCCTCAAGCTCATGCGGGACCTGCGCCACCGCATCGACTCGGGGATCATCCTGATCACGCACGACATGGGTGTCGTCGCCGACATGGCGGACAACATCCTGGTCATGAAGGACGGTCGCGTCGTCGAGCACGGGACGTCGGAGGCGATCTTCGGCAACCCGCAGCACCCGTACACGCGCAAGCTGCTCGACGCGGTGCCGCACCTGGGCACGGCACGGCCCCTCTCCGCAGCAGCGGGCGAGCCGACGCCCGCGCCCGCCGAGGCTGCGGCGGCGCACCCGCTCGTCCTCGAGGCGCGCGGCATGGTCATCGAGTACCCCGGCCGTGGGCGCACCCCGGCCTTCCGTGCGGTCGACGGCGTCGACCTGACGATCGGGTACGGCGAGGTCGTCGGACTGGTCGGTGAGTCGGGCTCGGGCAAGACCACGATCGGGCGTGCGGTCGTCGGGCTGCTGCCGACGACGCACGGTGAGCTGACGATCGCCGGCGTGAACATGGTGGGCGCGAAGCGCAAGGACCTGGCGCCGCTGCGCAGCCAGGTCGGCATCGTCTTCCAGGACCCCGGGTCGTCGCTGAACCCGCGCCTGCCCATCGGTGAGTCGATCGGTGAGCCGCTGTACCTGCACCACGGGATCAAGGGCAAGACGCTGAGCCAGCGCGTCGAGCAGCTGCTCGACCAGGTCCAGCTGCCGCGCTCGATGCGCAACCGCTACCCGCACGAGCTGTCCGGCGGCCAGCGCCAGCGGGTCGGCATCGCGCGCGCCCTGTCGCTCGAGCCGAAGCTGCTGGTCGCGGACGAGCCGACGTCCGCCCTCGACGTGTCGGTGCAGGCCACGGTGCTGGCCATCTTCCAGGAGCTGCAGCGCGAGCACGGCTTCGCGTGCCTGTTCATCTCCCACGACCTCGCCGTCGTGGAGATCCTCGCGAGCCGCATCGCCGTCATGCACCAGGGCAAGCTCGTCGAGGTCGGCCGCACTGAGCAGATCGTGAACGACCCGCAGCACCCCTACACGCAGCGGCTCCTGTCAGCCGTGCCGGTGCCGGACCCGGCCGAGCAGCGTCGTCGTCGGGAGGCCCGCGACGCCCTCATCGTCGCCGCGCAGCACGAGCAGGACGAGATCGAGCGGACCGCGACGGCTCGCGCGACGGCCGACAAGCTCGACCACCTGGGCGAGGAGAGGATCCCGCCGACGGGCCTCTGAGAGGCGCCCGCGGGGCCGTCGAGAGGCGCCGGCCGGGGGCCCTGACCGGGTCGCTGAGGCCGAATGAAGCGGATCCACGGCGCGGGCGCGTAGAATCTACCCCGCGCCTCATGAAGCGGTGCGATCCCCACCTCCCTGAGATGAGTTTTCTATGTCTGTGCCTGCCGGCAAGAGTGTGCGCTCCGACCTGCGCAACGTCGCGATCGTGGCCCACGTCGACCACGGCAAGACGACCCTCGTCGACGCCATGCTCTGGCAGTCGGGTTCGTTCGGGGAGCACGCCCACGTCGAGGTCCGCGCCATGGACTCGGGCGACCTCGAGCGTGAGAAGGGGATCACGATCCTCGCGAAGAACACCGCGGTCCATTACACCGGACCGGCGGCGGCGGCCCACGGTCACCCCGAGGGCATCACGATCAACGTCATCGACACCCCCGGCCACGCGGACTTCGGTGGCGAGGTCGAGCGCGGCCTGTCGATGGTCGACGGTGTCGTGCTGCTCGTCGACGCGTCGGAGGGCCCGCTCCCGCAGACCCGGTTCGTGCTGCGCAAGGCGCTCGAGGCGAAGCTGCCGGTCATCCTCCTGGTCAACAAGGTCGACCGGCCCGACTCGCGCATCAGCGAGGTCGTCACCGAGTCGATGGACCTCCTGCTCGGTCTCGCGAGCGACCTGCACGAGGACGTCCCGGACCTCGACCTCGACGCCATCCTGGACGTGCCCGTCGTGTACGCGGCCTCGAAGGCCGGCCGCGCGTCGATCGTGCAGCCCGCCGACGGCACGATGCCGGACAGCCCGAACCTCGAGCCGCTCTTCCAGATGATCCTCGACAAGATCCCGGCCCCGACGTACGACGCGGACGCGCCGCTGCAGGCGCACGTCACCAACCTCGACGCCTCGCCGTTCCTCGGGCGTCTCGCGCTGCTCCGCGTCTTCAACGGCACGATCCGCAAGGGCCAGACGGTCGCGTGGGCGCGGGCCGACGGCACGCTGCAGAACGTCAAGATCACGGAGCTGCTCGAGACGAAGGCGCTCGAGCGCGTTCCCACCGAGTCGGCCGGCCCCGGTGACATCGTCGCCGTCGCGGGCATCGAGGGCATCACGATCGGTGAGACCCTGACCGACCCCGACGACCCGCGGCCGCTGCCGCTCATCAAGGTCGACGACCCGGCGATCTCGATGACCATCGGCATCAACACCTCGCCGCTCGCCGGCCGGGGCGGCAAGGGGCACAAGGTCACGGCCCGCCAGGTCAAGGACCGCCTCGACAAGGAGCTCGTCGGCAACGTCTCGCTGCGGGTGCTCCCGACCGAGCGTCCGGACGCCTGGGAGGTCCAGGGCCGCGGGGAGCTCGCGCTCGCGATCCTCGTCGAGCAGATGCGTCGCGAGGGCTTCGAGCTCACGGTCGGCAAGCCGCAGGTCGTCACGCGCAAGATCGACGGCAAGACGTACGAGCCGATGGAGCGCATGACGATCGACGTCCCCGAGGAGTACCTCGGTGCGGTGACGCAGCTGCTCGCGCAGCGCAAGGGCCGCATGGAGACCATGGCGAACCACGGCACCGGCTGGGTCCGCATGGACTTCATGGTCCCGGCGCGCGGCCTCATCGGGTTCCGCACGCGGTTCCTCACCGACACGCGCGGCACCGGTATCGCGTCGTCGATCGCCGACGGCTACGAGCCGTGGGTCGGCGCCATCGAGACGCGCATCAACGGCTCCCTCGTGGCCGACCGTTCGGGTCCGGTCACGCCGTTCGCGATGGTCAACCTGCAGGAGCGGGGCTCGTTCTTCGTCGACCCCACGCAGGAGGTCTACGAGGGCATGATCGTCGGCGAGAACTCGCGCAACGAGGACATGGACGTCAACATCACCAAGGAGAAGAAGCTCACGAACATGCGCGCTGCCTCCAGCGACACGTTCGAGAACCTCACCCCGCCGCGCCACCTCACGCTCGAGGAGTCCCTCGAGTTCGCCCGCGAGGACGAGTGCGTCGAGGTCACGCCCACGGTGGTCCGCATCCGCAAGGTGATCCTCGACCAGTCCGAGCGCGCACGCGTGTTCGCGCGGACCAAGCGGGCCTGACCGCACGATGACTGGCTCGTCGCCGGGTGGGCTGCTGGCTGTCCACGCCCACCCGGACGACGAGACGCTCGCGACGGGTGCCCTGCTCGCGACATGGGCCGCGGCCGGCCTGCCCGTGACGGTCGTGACGTGCACGCGCGGTGAGCTCGGCGAGGTCATCGGCCCGGAGCTCGCGCACCTCGAGGGAGACGGACCCGCGCTGGCCGCGCACCGCGAGCGTGAGCTGGCCGCGGCCCTCGAGGCGCTCGGCGTCACCGATCACCTCTTCCTGGACACCGTCGCGCCCGTGATCGGCCGCACCGCCTCACCGGTCGGCGCGAGCGCGGCGCGCTTCACCGACTCCGGCATGGCGTGGGCGGGCGTCGCGCAGGCGGGGCGCCGCGAGGACCTGCCCGACGGCGCGTTCGTCGGCGTCCCGCTCGACGACGCCGCGGCTCGGCTCGCACGCGTGCTGAGGGGCCGTCGCCCTGCCGTCGTCGTCACCTACGAGCCCGGCGGCGGCTACGGCCACCCGGACCACGTCCGGGCGCACGAGGTGACGGCACGTGCCGTTGCGCTGGCGGCCGACCCCGACTGGGCCCGCGAGGTGGGGCCATCGCACGCCGTTGCCGCGGTCCTGTGGGCGGTCCGGGGGGAGGAGTCGCTGCGCGCGGCGTACCGCGAGCTCGCCGCAGACCCGCAGCTGTCTGCGAGCGACCTTCGCGCGGGACTCCCAGACCCCGACGGCCCCGTGCCGTCGGTCGTCGTCCCGGACGGCGAGGTCGACCTGACGGTCGACGTCCGACCGGTGCTCGCGCGGCTCGCCGCGGCGCTGCGCGCCCACGTGACGCAGGTCCAGGGCGTGACGACCGCCGGGTCGGTCGGCGATGCGTCCAGCGCCCCCGGTGCCGTCGTCGGCTCCTACGCGCTCAGCAACGACGTCCTCGCGCCCGTGCTCGGCGTCGAGGAGTACCGGCTCGCGCCCGGCTCGACCGCCGATGGTGTCGCGTGGCCGCCCGGGGTCCGGCGGGTAGCCTGACCACCGTGCAGCCCTTCACTGGCGGAGCCCTCGTGCGCGCCGCAGTCGCCCTCGTCCTCGGTGCCGTCGTCGGCACGGTCGGGACCGTCGCGCACCGCGCGATCTCCCCGTGGGGGGTCGCGATCGCGCTGGCCCTCGTCCTCGCGGCGGGCGTCGCGGTCCGGGCCTGGTCGGGCTACGTGTCCCTCGTCGCGTACGCCGGCGGACTGTTCCTCCTCGTCCAGGTGCTCTCGCAGAGCGGCCCGGGTGGCGACGTGCTCGTGCCGGCCGGCGACTCGATCGGCTGGGCGTGGATCATCGGTGCCGCACTCGCGACCGGCGCCGCAGCCTTCGCCCCCCGCCGCTGGTTCAGCGACGAGCCGATGGTCCGCACCCGCCGGGTCCGGTCGCCGAGGCCATGACGGACGCGCCCGCCGATCCGGACGTCTACCGCGCGGCGATCGCTCGGCTGCCCGCGGGCGTCGTCGTCGTCGCGGTGCACTGGCGGGGGATCGACTACGCCATGACGGCCAGCGCCGTCACGTCGGTCTCGCTCGAGCCCCCGATGCTGCTGTTCTGCGTCCACGTGGACGCGCGGTTCCGTGAGGCGCTCGACGACGTGGACGTGTGGGCCGTGAGCGTGCTCTCCGAGACCGCGGCCCCCGTCGCGACCTGGCTCGCGTCGCCCGGCCGTCCCGCGGTCGGTCAGCTTGCCCGGGTGCCGCACACCCGCGCGCCGCGGTCGGGCGCAGCCTGGGTGGACGACGCCTCGGCGTGGTTCGAGTGCCGTACCGCCGCGGTCCATCGGGCGGGGGACCACGACATCGTCGTCGGCACCGTGCTTGAGGCGCGCCAGGGTGCCTCGGCCGCAGGCGGGATCGTGCACCTGCGGGGTCGCATTCGCCCGGTCGTCTGACCAGGGATCGCGGCGGTCCACCTGGCGCGGCACGGCCCTGGTGGGCGGGCTTCCGCCCGTAGAATCGAGCCCGCACAGGCCGACAGCACGACGCAGCAGGGGGAACACCGATGGGCAGCAGCACCGAGCGCGGAGCCGATGCGCGCGAGGACGCCGCGACGACGGGCAGCGAGCCCGTCCTGGACGCAACCGAGGCTCCGTCCGACGATGCCGCGACCGGTGGCGCTGATGTCGACAACGGGACACCGGGTGAGGACGCCGCGGCCGAGCCGCAGGACGAGTCCCAGCCGGCGGACGAGTCCGAGCCCGTGGGCGAGCCGGTGGACGAGCCCGACGTCGACACCTCAGCTGCTGGCGACCACGAGACCGCTCCTGAGGCCGCGAACGCAGCCGAGGTCGTCGAGGCGCCCGACGCCGCACCCGATCCCGACGCTCCGGTGGACGCGGAGCCGGAGCCGATCGACGACGAGCCGGAGCCTGCGGCCGAAGCCGAGCCTGCGCCCCCGGTCACGCCGGAGCCCGCCGCTGCGGCCGAGCGTGGAGTCGCGGACAGTACTGCCACGGCGATCATGGCGCCGACAGTCGCGCCGGCAGCGACGAGCCCGACACGGACCCCGCTGCTCGATGCCGTCGCCGCTGCCGGTGCCGTCAACGTCCCGACGACGACACCCCCCGAGATCCCCGTCGTGCCCGTGCCCGTCGTGCCGGTCGTGCCCGTCGCGCCCAGCGACGCTGTCGCACTGCCGGTCGTAGCGCCCCCGGCCGCCCCCGCCGGCCCCATCGTTGCCGCTCCGGTCGCCGCCGCTCCGGTTGTCGCCGCATCGGCGGTCAACGCTCCGCCATGGCCTTCGACCACGTCCGCGCCGAGCGCGCGGCCGGTGCCCGGGCAGGTCGTCCGCGTCCCCGGCATCCCGGGTCGTCCGGTCGCAGCCGCCGCAGCCGCCGCAGCCCCCGCAGCCCCGGCAACCCCCGAGGCGGCGCCGATCCCGGCACCGACGCCGCTGGGCGCCGAGGCGCCCGTCGGCCGGGAAGCTCCGGCGGCGCAGAGGGCTTCGTCGGCCACCGTCGTGTCCTCGCCGACATCCAGCGACGCCAGCCCGGTCCCGGCGCGCGTCACCCAGGTCGCGGAGGAGTCGTCGTCCCCGCTCGACGTGTTCGCGGCAGACTCCGGTCGACGTCGTTGGCCGCGGGTCCTGCTGTGGATCCTGTCGATCGTGGTCGTGCTCGGGGCCGTCTACGTCGGAGCCTGCTACGCGGTCGCGTCGAAGGTCCCGCGCGGGGCGACGGTGGCCGGCGTCGACATCGGCGGGCTGGACCAGGACGCCGCGGTTGCCGCGCTCCGGTCGGGGCTCACGTCGGTCACGACCGAGCCCATCGCGGTCACCGCGGGTGACGTCACGGGCACCATCGACCCGGCGAGCGCCGGGCTGACGCTGGACGCGCCGGCGACCGTGTCGCGACTCGTCGGGTTCGACCTGCACCCGGCGCGGCTGTGGAACCTGCTGTTCGGGGTCGGCGTCCAGACGCCGGTCACACACGTGGACGACGCCGCTCTGACGTCCGCGATCGAGGCGCTGGGTGGTTCGCTGAGCCAGGCTCCCGTCGACGGCGCCATCGTGTTCGCCGACGGTACGCCGCACGAGACGGCCGCCGTCGACGGCTGGGAGCTCGACACGGCGGCTGCCGCGCAGACGGTGCGTACCCAGTGGCTGACGGCTGCTCGGCCGCTCACGCTCGCCACCGTCGCGATCGAGCCTGACATCACGCAGGCAGAGACCGACAAGGCGATGACTGAGGTCGCGACGAGGGTCACGTCCGCTCCGGTCGCGGTCCAGGTCGGTGGGCAGCTCGTGTCCCTGCCCGTCAAGGCGCTGGCCTCCGTCGCGAGCTTCGTGGCGCAGGACTCCGCCCTGGCGCTCAAGCTCGACGGCCCGAAACTGGTCACCGAGGTGCTGGCCCGGACCACCAACCTGCTCACGGCGTCGGCGGACGCGCACTTCGAGTTCCAGAACGACGCGCCGGTCATCGTGCCGGGTCAGGCCGGGACGACCCTCGACCCGCAGACGCTCGCCGATGCCGTTGCAGCGGCGGCGCTCGCCAGCGACCGGACCGCGACCGTCGAGCTCTCCCAGACCGACCCGGCGCAGTCGACCGACAAGCTGGCGGCGCTGGGCGTCAAGGAGATCGTCTCGGAGTTCGCCACGCCGCTCACGTCCGAGCCGAAGCGCACCGCGAACATCACGAACGGCGCGGCCCACATCAACGGCACGCTCGTCCAGCCCGACGGGACGTTCAGCCTGACCGAGGCGCTCGGTCCCATCACGGCCGAGAACGGGTTCATCGACGCGGGGGTGCTGGTCGGCGGGGAGCACGTCCAGGGGATGGGCGGCGGTCTCTCGCAGGTGTCGACCACGACGTTCAACGCGGCGTACTTCGCGGGCTTCGAGGACATCGAGCACCGTCCGCACACCGAGTGGTTCTCGCGTTACCCCGAGGGTCGCGAGGCGACGATCTACACCGGTGTGCTCGACATGAAGTGGAAGAACACCACCCCCTACGGCGCCCTCGTGCAGGCGTGGGTCGCCGACAACCAGGTGCACGTGCGGATCTGGAGCACCAAGTACTGGACGGTCGAGACCTCGACGAGTGCACGGTCGAACGTGAAGACGCCGACGACGGTGTACTCGCAGTCGCCGACGTGCGTCGCGTCGTCGGCCGGCAACCCGGGGTTCAAGGTGACGACCACCCGCACGTTGTCGCTGGACGGTGTGGTCAAGACGACCAAGTCGTTCACGTGGACGTACAAGCCGCAGAACAAGATCGTCTGCGGTCCCGCTCCGACGACGCCGGTGCCGCCCGCGGCGTGAGGTGACGCGGGCCCCGGGTCAGTCGCGCCGGGGCCTGCGCGCGGGCGCGGGCGGGACGATCTTGGCGAGGGCGATGTCCTGCCCCGGGACGTGCACGCGCCCTCGCCGGGTCTCGATGAGGACACCGTCGTCGTCGACGAGGAGGAGCTCACCGAGCACGTCGCTGTACAGCAGCTCCTCGTCTGGGCCGAGGCGTCTGCGGACGACGACACGGACCCCAGGGGTCAACGTTCGCCAGGGCTGGTTCACACGGCCGCCGGTGGACGCGAGCTCGTCATGATGCGCACCTGGTGGATACTAGAACCCCAACCCCTGATCGCCCTCGGGCCCGCGGAGGATCGACCGTGACGTATGTGATCGCCCAGCCTTGCGTTGACGTCAAGGACAAGGCGTGCATCGACGAGTGTCCCGTGGACTGCATCTACGAGGGCAAGCGATCGCTCTACATCCACCCGGACGAGTGCGTCGACTGCGGTGCGTGCGAGCCGGTGTGCCCGGTCGAGGCGATCTACTACGAGGACGACGTCCCCGAGCAGTGGAGCGAGTACTACAAGGCGAACGTCGAGTTCTTCGACGACCTGGGTTCGCCCGGCGGTGCCGCGAAGATGGGGATGATCGAGAAGGACCACCCGATCATCGCCGTGCTCCCCCTCCAGGTGCACGAAGCCTGACGCGCCCACGCATGGGCCTGCGCACCGGAGAGCTGCCGGACTTCCCCTGGGACACGCTCGTCCCGTTCGCCGAGAAGGCGCGCACCTACCCCGGTGGCATCGTCGACCTGTCGGTCGGTACGCCGATCGACCCGACGCCGGCAGTAGTCCGGGAGGCGCTGTCGGCTGCCTCCGACGCGCCGGGCTACCCGACGACGCACGGCACGCTCGAGCTGCGCGAGGCCGTCGTCGACTGGTTCGCGCGGCGCCGGGGCGTCCGCGGGCTCGACCCGGCCGCGGTGCTGCCGACGCTCGGGTCGAAGGAGCTCGTGGCCTGGCTGCCGTCGCTGCTCGGTCTCGGCGCCGGGGACGTCGTCGTGCACCCGGCGTGCGCGTATCCGACCTACGACGTCGGCGCGCGCCTCGCAGGGGCAGCCCCCGTCGCGGTGGACGACGTCGTGGGTCTGCTCGCGCCGGGTGCGGGGGAGTCGGACGACACCGTCGCCGACGCCGTGCGGCTCGTGTGGCTCAACTCGCCCGGCAACCCGGACGGTCGGGTCCTGTCGGTCGCCGAGCTGCGTGCCGTGGTCGACGCGGCCCGCGCGGCGGCTCGGCGCACCGGACGTCGCGTCGTCGTCGCGTCGGACGAGTGCTACGCGGAGCTCGCCTGGGACGAGCCGTGGGTGTCGTCAGGGGTCCCGAGCATCCTCGACCCGCGGGTCACGGGGGGCGACCTCACGGGCCTGCTCGCGGTGTACTCGCTGTCCAAGCAGTCGAACGTCGCGGGGTACCGGTCCGCGTTCGTCGCGGGTGACCCGGCCCTGATCGCCGAGCTGCTCGAGGTCCGCAAGCACGCGGGCATGATCGTTCCCGGACCGGTCCAGGCGGCGACCGCGGCGGCCCTTCGGGACGACGACCACGTGGCTGAGCAGCGGGAGCGCTACCGGGTGCGCCGTGCGGTGCTGCGATCGGCGCTCGAGCAGGCGGGCTACGTCGTCGACGGCTCGCACGCCGGTCTGTACCTGTGGGTGCGACCCGAGGGCGGCGGTCAGGACTGCTGGGCGACCGTGGCCGACCTCGCCTCGCTCGGCATCCTGGCGGCGCCGGGGTCGTTCTACGGGCCCGCGGCAGCAGGCCACGTGCGCATCGCGCTCACCGCGTCGGACGAACGGGTGCGCGAGGCCGCGGCGCGCCTCACCGGCGCGTGAGGCGGCTCCGGACGCCGCGAGAGCGCCCGATCATCACGATGTGATGGTGGTCACACCGGGACCATGGGCCCGGTGATGATTCGTCAGCATCGGCTTGGCAAAGGTAGCGTCACCATTGGCCAACGACGGCCGACCAGCCGTCCGGACTGGCCGTAAGCAGCGACACGAACGGCGCGAGCGGACGACCGCCCACCGCCGGGCCGCAGGAAGGAACACCATGACCGATGCCGACACGGCAGACGTGCAGCTGATCACCAACGGCGAGGTCCACCAGCTTCCCGTGGTCCGGGCCACCGAGGGCGGCGACGGCATCGTGGTGTCGTCCCTGCTGCGCGACACCGGCCTCGTGACCGTCGACCCGGGGTTCATGAACACGGCCTCGTGCGAGTCCCAGATCACCTACATCGACGGCGACGCCGGCATCCTGCGCTACCGCGGGTACCCGATCGACCAGCTCGCTGAGCACTCCAGCTTCCTCGAGGTCGCCTACCTCCTGATCCACGGCGAGCTCCCGAGCCCGGTCGAACTCGACGGATTCGTCGAGCGCGTCAACCGGCACACGCTGGTCCACGAGGACTTCCGGACCTTCATGGGGACGTTCCCGCGCAACGGGCACCCGATGGCCGTGATGTCCTCGGCCATCAATGCGCTGTCGGCGTTCTACCCCGAGTCTCTTGACCCCTTCGACCCCGAGACGGTCGAGCTCGCGACGGTCCTCATCCTCGCCAAGACCCGCACCATCACGTCCTACATCCACCGCACGACGCGCGGCGAGCCGTTGCTCTACCCGGACTACTCGCGCGGCTATGTCGACGACTTCCTGCGGATGACGTTCGCAGTCCCGTACTCGCAGTACGAGGCCGACCCGGTCATCGTCAAGGCGCTCGACAAGCTGCTCATCCTGCACGCCGACCACGAGCAGAACTGCTCGACGTCGACGGTGCGCATCGTCGGCTCGAGCCACGCGAACCTCTATGCGTCGGTCGCCGCGGGCGTCAACGCGCTGTCGGGCCCGTTGCACGGCGGCGCCAACGAGGCCGTCCTCAAGATGCTCACCGAGATCCAGGCCAACGGCGGTGACGCGACCGACTTCATGACCCGTGTGAAGAACAAGGAGGACGGCGTCCGCCTCATGGGCTTCGGCCACCGCGTGTACAAGAACTACGACCCGCGGGCCGCGATCGTGAAGCAGAGCGCGGACGCGGTGCTCTCTGCCCTCGGCAAGAACGACCAGCTCCTCGAGATCGCGATGCGACTCGAGGAGATTGCGCTGAGCGACGACTACTTCATCTCCCGCAAGCTTTACCCGAACGTCGACTTCTACACCGGCCTTATCTACAAGGCCATGGGCTTCGACGAGTCGATGTTCACGCCCCTGTTCGCGCTGGGGCGCATGCCCGGGTGGATCGCGCAGTGGCGCGAGATGATGAACGACCCGCAGACGAAGATCGGTCGCCCCCGCCAGATCTACACAGGCGCCACAGAACGCGACTACGTCCCGGTGTCCGTGCGCTGATCGGTCGTCCGGTCCCGCACCTCGGCCCGTGCCGAGCGGCGGGACCGCTCAGGCAGCGGCAGCGAGCGTGACCTCGACCGATCCGCTCGCGACGGGCGCGGCGCTCGTCGGTGCCCAGCCGGCGTCCTTCCGCGACCACACCTGGTCCGCGACGCGCACGGAGGTGACGTGCTGGTCAGCGGCGACCGCGACGGCCCACTGCGCGAACGCCCAGCTGCCGCGCACGTCGTCCGCGACGGCGCCCGACCCGCCTCCGAGCGATCGCGCGTCGACGACGATCGCCGCGGGTGCCTTGTCGGTGGCCGCGGCAATCGTCACGGGCAGAGCGCCGAGGTCCCGGTCCACACGCGCGGTGAACACGTCGCTCGATCCTGCGCCGCTGGGCGCGTGGAGAGTGCAGGTCAGCGCGCCAGGCGACCAGCCGGTGAGCGCCGACGCCCAGGCCCGGGCCCGTGCCTCGTGCTGCGCGTACGCCTCCGGGAACGCCGAGCGCTGGACCTTCTGGGCGGCGTCCGTGATGGGAAGGTCCTGGTAGCCGGCGATGGCGACGAGACCGTCGTAGAAGCGATCCGTCGAGTAGACGGGGTCCATGATCTGCTCGGCCGTGCCCCAGCCCTGCGACGGCCGCTGCTGGAACAGCCCCACCGAGTCGCGGTCGCCGTAGCCAAGGTTGACGAGCTTTGACTCCTGCAGGGCCGTAGCGATCGCGATCGTCGCGGCTCGCGCTGGCAGACCGCGGCGGACGGACACCGCTGCCAGCAGCGCGGCGTTGTCACCCTGGACGGGGGACAGGAGCCAGCGGGTGCCGTCGACCTGCACGCCGCACGACTCCGTGACCGACCGCGAGCCGTCCGAACGGCCGAGCACGGTGACCACCACGACGACAGCACCGACGAGCAGCGCACCGACGAGCAGCGCGGTCCTCGTGACCCGGGCCAGCCCGCGTCGCGCCCGCCGGCGTCGTCGACTGCGTGCCACCGGTCGCCTCAGTTGACGTGGAGCGCGGCGTTGAGCTGCACGCCGGCACCGGACCGCGCGACCGCCTCGACGCCGCCGGTCAGGGAGTTGCGACGGAACAGGATGTTGTCGGTCCCGGCGAGCTCGCGCGCCTTGACCACCCCGGTCGCGTCGGCGAAGCCCACGAGCGTGACCTTGGTGCCGGCCGTCACGTAGAGACCGGCCTCCACGACGCAGTCGTTCCCGAGCGGGATGCCGAGCCCCGAGTTGGCACCGAGGAGAGATCGTCGGCCGATCGAGACGACCTCTCGACCGCCGCCGGACAGCGTCCCCATGATCGACGCGCCACCACCGATGTCGCTGCCGTCGCCGACGACGACGCCCGAGGAGATCCGACCCTCGACCATCGAGACACCGAGCGTGCCGGCGTTGAAGTTCACGAACCCCTCGTGCATCACCGTCGTTCCGGCGGCGAGGTGGGCGCCGAGCCGCACACGGTTGCCGTCCGCGATCCGCACCCCGCTCGGGACGACGTAGTCGACCATGCGGGGGAACTTGTCGACGCCGTGGACGGTGACGGGGACACCGGTCGCGGCGCGCAGTCGCGCTCGGGTCGCCTCGAACCCGTCGACCGCGCACGGGCCGCGATCCGTCCAGACGACGTTGGGCAGGACGGTGAAGATCCCGTCGAGGTTCTGGCCGTGCGGCGGGACGAGGCGGTGCGAGAGGAGGTGCAGCCGCAGGTAGGCGTCGGCGGTGTCGGCAGGTGCCGTGTCGAGGTCGACCTGCGTGCGCACGACGACGGTCTGCACGCCCCGCGCGTCGTCCACGCGCTGGCCCGCGAGCAGGTCGCCAGGCGCGACCGCACCCTCCGGGGTCGACCCGAGAGCGGGTGCCGGGTACCAGACGTCGAGCGTCGTGCCGTCGGGGGTCACTGTGGCCAGGCCGAAGGCCCACGCGTTGCGGTCGGACATGCCGGTCACTCTAGACGGGGGCATGGGTAGGGTCGTGGACGTGACCGACCGTATGCCCGATCCCGCCGTTGCCGCGCAGCTCGACCTGACGGGCGATCTCGTCACCCTCACGCGAGCGCTCTGCGACGTGCCCTCCGAGAGCGGCCAGGAAGCTGCCCTCGCCGATGCGATCGAGGCGGCGCTGCGGGCGCACCCCCACCTCGAGGTCCTGCGCGACGGCGACGCCGTGGTCGCGCGGACGAGCCTCGGCACCGGGGCGCGCGTCGTCATCGCCGGACACATCGACACCGTGCCCGTCGCGGACAACCTCCCGACCCGCATCGTCGGAGAAGGCTCGCGCGCGGAGATCTGGGGACGCGGGACGGTCGACATGAAGGGCGGCGTCGCGGTGCAGCTCGCCCTCGCCGCTGCGCTCGCCGAGCCGACGCGCGACGTCACCTGGGTCTTCTACGACCACGAGGAGGTCGAGGCGGCACTGAGCGGCCTCGGCCGTGTTGCCCGGAACCACCCCGACTGGCTCGCAGGCGAGTTCGCGATCCTGTGCGAGCCCACCGCGGCCGGCATCGAGGGCGGCTGCAACGGCACCCTGCGCGTGGAGGTGCAGGTGCCGGGCGTCGCGGCGCACTCCGCCCGGTCCTGGACGGGCGTCAACGCCATCCATGGCGCCGGTGAGGTGCTGCGCCGGCTCGAGGCGTACGAACCCGCCTCGGTCGAGGTCGACGGACTCGTCTACCGCGAGGGTCTGAACGCCGTCACGATCCGTGGCGGCGTCGCGACCAACGTCGTCCCCGACTCGTGCACCGTGACCGTGAACTACCGGTTCGCGCCCTCGCGCTCGCTCGCACAGGCAGAGGCCCACGTCCGCGAGGTGTTCGACGGCTACGAGGTCGTCGTCGTCGACGGTGCGGCCGGCGCCCGGCCCGGTCTCGACGACCCGACCGCCGCCGCTTTCGCCGCCGCCGTCCTCCAGGTCACGGGCGGGGTGCCAGCGCCGAAGTACGGCTGGACTGACGTCGCCCGCTTCTCCGAGCTCGGCATCCCCGCGGTGAACTTCGGCCCCGGCGACCCGCTGCTCGCGCACAAGGCCGACGAGCGGTGCCCCGTGGGGGAGCTCACTGCGTGCTACGACGCGCTGCGGGCGTGGTTGACGGCCTGAGCCAACCGAGCTGCTGTCCACAGGGAGGTGAGATCGGCTGACCGGGTTGGGTGGTTATCGGTAGGTTCTCGGGCATGCCTCGCACCCTGCCTGTGCCCGACGCCGTCTCCTTGCGCCCGGTCGGGGTCGCATCTGCGGCGATTCTGGCGGTCGGACTGCTCGGCGGCTGCTCGTTCGGCGGCTCTGAGCCCGTGGCCGTCTCGACCAGCCCAGCCACGACTGTCGCTGCTCCGCCGACACCGACAGCCGCTGTCACACCCAGCCCGACGGCGACGCCGAAGCCCGAGCGCCCGGCCGCGATGGACACGGTCAATCTCGACGGCGCGATCGCAACCGCCACGTACTTCCTGTCGCTCTACCCGTACGTGTACAACACAGGGGACCTGAGCGACTGGAAGGCACTCGCCCACCCCGAATGCGTCTTCTGCGCAAGCGTCGTGGCCAACGTCGAGAAGATGCATGCACTCGGTCACCATCAAGTCGGTGCCGACATGGCGGTCACGTCGGCAGTTGGTGTTGAGGTCACAGCCGGATCGTGGTTCTCCGTCGACATCGACGCTGTGCAGGCCCCGTGGGTTGAACTCGAATCGGCTGGCGGAGTCGTCGACCACAAGTCGAGCGAGGTGCCGTTCGTGATCCATCTCATCGTCGTGCGCGATGGTGAGACCTGGTCGGTTCGTGCGGGCGAAGTCGACGTGGCAAGTGAATAGTCGGTGGCTCCAACGAGCCGGCTCCTGCGCCGCAACGCTCGTGTTGGCGCTCGCTGCCACTGCGACGCCAGCGCTGGCAGACATCACAGCCGAGGGAGGCGACCACGTGATCGCGCTGAATGGTCGCGAGGCCCGGGCTGTTGAGGAGGCCTGGGCGGTGGCGGTGGCGGCGGGTGATCCGGTGGCGGTGCTGACGGAGTATGCCCGGGGGGTGCAGTGCAGTGTGACGACGGTGCCGTTGACCACGGCGTTGAACGGTCCGTGCGGGGGTGCGGACGGGGCGGTGCCGGCGAAGTTCTGCGGGCCCGGGGTGGTGGCCCTGGACCCGTTGTGGATCCGCACCCGCCCCAGCGAGGCCGGGCCGTGGACCGCGTGGTCCCACGTCGCGTCCGGCGCCTGCCCGCAGGACGTCCTGCCCGCGCTGACGGTCGCGGACTTCCGGCGCCTGCCGCTGCCCCCGACACCCACGACCGTGCAACCCGGCACCGGGTACGTCCTGGTCGGGTACGGGATCATCGTGACCGCCGACCCGGCCCCGGTGGACCTGACCACGACCCTGCTCGGCTACCCCGTGACCGTGCACGCCACCCCCACCCGGTACGTGTGGGACTTCGGGGACCACACCACCCTGGACACCACCGACCCCGGCCTGCCCTACCCGACCGACGGGTCGACCCCACCGGCCGGCCCCGACAGCCCCTACCCCGCCGGGTCCCACGGCCACCCCTACACCGCCCCCGGCACCTACACCCTGACGTTGACCACCACCTGGACCGGCACCTACCAGATCGCCGGGGACCCCACCACCCGACCCATCACCGGGACCGCCACCACCACCACGACCCACCCACCCCTGACCGTCGTCGAACGCCGCACCCACCTCGTCGCCGACACCTGCCTGACCAACCCCCACGGCCCCGGCTGCTGACCAG
>NZ_DASUIR010000044.1:0-17151 GCF_036279715.1 Cellulomonas sp.
CTCTTCCTTGCTGCGTCGTCCTTCATGACCACGGGGATCCAGCGCATCGACACGTCCGACGGTCTGCAGCTCATCGCGGACGGCAAGGTCGAGCAGGCCAAGATCGTCGACGGCCAGCAGCGGGTGGACCTGACCCTCACCGAGGACTTCGGTGACAAGGGCCGCAACGTGCAGTTCTACTACGTCCAGCCGCAGGGCCTGGCCGTCGTCGAGGCGATCACCGCTGCGGACCCCCCGGGCGGCTTCAACTCCGACGTGCCCCGCACCTCGTGGTGGGGGAGCCTGCTGGGCCTGATCCTGCCGTTCGTCATCATCCTCGGGCTCTTCTGGTTCCTGATGTCGCGGATGCAGGGCGGCGGCTCACGCGTCATGCAGTTCGGCAAGTCGCGCGCCAAGCTCGTGAGCAAGGAGACGCCTCAGGTCACCTTCGCGGACGTCGCGGGCGTCGACGAGGCGGTCGAGGAGCTCGAGGAGATCAAGGAGTTCCTCGCGGACCCGGCCAAGTTCCAGGCGGTCGGCGCGAAGATCCCCAAGGGCGTGCTGCTCTACGGCCAGCCCGGGACCGGCAAGACGCTCCTCGCGCGCGCCGTCGCCGGCGAGGCGGGTGTGCCGTTCTACTCCATCTCCGGCTCGGACTTCGTCGAGATGTTCGTCGGCGTGGGTGCCTCCCGGGTCCGCGACCTGTTCGACCAGGCCAAGCAGAACGCCCCGGCGATCATCTTCATCGACGAGATCGACGCCGTCGGGCGTCACCGCGGTGCCGGCATGGGTGGTGGCCACGACGAGCGCGAGCAGACGCTCAACCAGATGCTCGTCGAGATGGACGGGTTCGACGTCAAGGCCAACGTGATCCTCATCGCGGCCACGAACCGACCCGACATCCTCGACCCGGCGCTCCTGCGTCCCGGCCGCTTCGACCGGCAGATCGCCGTCGACGCGCCCGACCTCAAGGGCCGTGCGCGCATCCTCCAGGTGCACGCCCAGGGCAAGCCCATGGCGCCGCACGTCGACCTCACCGCCGTCGCCCGCCGCACCCCCGGCTTCACGGGCGCGGACCTGGCGAACGTGCTCAACGAGGCCGCGCTGCTCACGGCCCGCACGGGTGGCACGACGATCGGTGACCACGAGCTCGACGAGGCCATCGACCGCGTCATCGCCGGACCGCAGAAGCGCACGCGCATCATGAAGGTCTCCGAGCAGAAGATCACGGCCTACCACGAGGGCGGTCACGCGCTCGTCGCGACGGCCCTGCGGTACACCGACCCGGTCACGAAGGTCACGATCCTTCCCCGCGGTCGCGCGCTCGGCTACACGATGGTCATGCCGACCGAGGACAAGTACTCCACGACGCGCAACGAGCTGCTCGACCAGCTCGCGTACGCCATGGGTGGGCGCGTCGCCGAGGAGCTCGTGTTCCACGACCCGACCACGGGTGCGAGCAACGACATCGACAAGGCCACCGAGACCGCCCGCAAGATGGTCACGCAGTACGGCATGAGCGAGGTCATCGGTGCGGTCAAGCTCGGCCAGGACTCGGGCGAGGTCTTCATGGGCCGCGACATGGGCCACGGTCGCGACTACTCCGAGTCGGTGGCGACCTCCGTCGACATCGAGGTGCGTCGGCTCGTGGACGCGGCGCACGACGAGGCCTGGGCGATCCTGGTCGAGTACCGCGACGTCCTCGACCGCCTCGTCCTCGAGCTGCTCGAGCGGGAGACGCTGAACCAGTCGGAGCTCGTCGAGATCTTCGCCCCGGTCGTCAAGCGCCCGCCGCGCGACGTCTGGCTCTCGAGCGTGGAGCGGGCCGTCTCGTCGCGCCCGCCGGTCATGACTCCGACCGAGCTTGCCGACCTGGCTGCGACGGCCTCGCAGAACGGTCACATCGAGATCGCTCCCGAGCCGACCGAGCATGGCTGACCCGGTGCCCGACCGCGACCGTGGCCTGATCGGCGAGTACGACGCCGCGCGCGTCGAGGCAGCTGTCCGCGAGCTGCTGATCGGCGTCGGGGAGGACCCCGACCGCGAGGGTCTTCGGGACACCCCGGCCCGGGTCGCGCGCGCCTTCGCGGAAACCTTCGCGGGTCTGCGCCAGGAGCCCGAGGACGTCCTGACCACGACGTTCGACATCGGCCACGACGAGATGATCCTCGTCAAGGACATCGAGCTGTACTCGACGTGCGAGCACCACCTCGTGCCGTTCCACGGCGTCGCGCACGTCGGGTACATCCCCGGCGAGGACGGCCGCATCACAGGGCTGAGCAAGCTCGCTCGGCTCGTCGACGTCTACGCCCATCGCCCCCAGGTGCAGGAGCGGCTCACGAGCCAGGTGGCGGACGCCCTGGTCGAGTTCCTGAAGCCGCGCGGTGTGATCGTCGTCATCGAGTGCGAGCACCTGTGCATGTCGATGCGCGGCGTGCACAAGCCCGGGTCGCGCACCGTGACCTCGGCGGTGCGCGGGCAGATGCGCAGCCCCGCGACGCGTGCCGAGGCGATGGCCCTCGTGCTCGCCCGCTGACGTACGGGCCTAGGCTCGGCCCGTGAGCACCGGAGCGCGACCCGCACCCCTGCCCGACGCCCTCACCGGCCTGGGCCGCACGCTCGTCATGGGCGTCGTCAACGTCACGCCGGACTCGTTCTCGGACGGTGGCCGGTGGTTCACGCCGGGTGCCGCCGTCGCGCACGGTCTCGCGCTGCTCGACGACGGTGCCGACCTCCTCGACATCGGCGGCGAGTCGACCCGCCCCGGCGCGCGGCGGGTGCCTGTCGATGAGGAGCTCGTCCGGGTGCTCCCGGTCGTCGACGCGCTCGTGGCGCGTGGTGCCACGGTCAGCGTCGACACGACCCGCGCGCGGGTGGCCCGCGAGGCGGTCGAGCACGGCGCGGCGATCATCAACGACGTCTCGGGCGGGCTGGCGGACGACGCGATGTACGAGGTCGTGGCGCAGACCGGGGCCGTGTACGTCGCGATGCACTGGCGCGGCCACGCCGACGTCATGGACACGTTCGACGACTACGCGGACGTCGTGACCGATGTGCGTCGCGAGCTCGCCGAGCGGGTCGCGGCGTTGCGTGCGGCCGGTGTGCACGACGACCAGGTCGTCCTCGACCCGGGTCTCGGGTTCGCCAAGCCCGGTGCGAGCAACTGGCCGCTGCTGGCCCGACTGCCCGAGCTCGTCGCGGACGGCTTCCCGGTCCTGGTCGGCGCCTCCCGCAAGCGGTTCCTCGGGCACCTGCTGGCGCGCCCGGACGGTGAACCGGCGCCGCCGTTGGCACGGGACGACGCGACGGCGGCGATCAGCGCGCTCGCCGCCGCGGCCGGCGCATGGTGCGTGCGGGTGCACGACGTCAAGGCATCGGCCGACGCCGTGCGGGTCGCGGCGGCCTGGCGGGCGGCATCCACGGACGCGTCGACGGAGCCGTCGACTGACCTCAGGAGGGCGCAGTGAGCATGCAGCCGGAGCGGCCGCTCGACCAGATCCGGCTCGTCGGCATCGCAGCGACGGGCTATCACGGGGTGTTCGCCCACGAGCGTCGGGACGGTCAGACCTTCGTGGCCGACGTCGTCGTGCACCTCGACACCCGCCGCGCCGCAGCGAGCGACGACCTGGCCCACACGATCAACTACGGCGAGCTCGCGGAACGTGTCGCAGCAGTCCTGTCGGGTGAGCCCGCGGACCTGATCGAGACCGTCGCGGAGCGCATCGCGGCGACCGTCCTCGCCTACGGGCAGGCGGTCGCGGTCGACGTCGAGGTGCACAAGCCGCAGGCTCCGATCACCGTCCCGTTCGCGGACGTCGTCGTGGCGATCCACCGTGACCGCAACCGGCTGCCCGCGGCTGAGCCGTGGCGCGCTCCGGTCGAGTCGGCGCCCGTGCCCGTGGCCCCGCCCGTCCGCCCGGTGACGGCGGTCTTCCCGCAGGTCCCCGTCCCTGCCGGAGACACGGGCGCGCACGCGCTCTCGAGCGCGCTGGCCGTGTCGGTCCCGTTCGCACCGGAGGAGCTGGTCGTCGGCGAGCTCGTGAGCGACGCCCTCGACGCGACGCCCGCCGAGCCGGTCGACGTCGTGCTGGCCCTGGGTGCGAATCTCGGTGCCGCGCAGCAGACCCTGCGCGACGCCGTCTCGGACCTCGCGCGCGTGCGCGGGTTGACCGTCGTGGACGTCTCGCCGCTCGCCCGGTCGGCGGCCGTGGGAGGGCCCGAGCAGCCCGACTACCTCAACGCGGTCGTCCTCGCCCGCACGACCCTGTCCGCGCGGGACCTGCTGCGGGCGACCCAGGCGATCGAGCAGCAGCACGGGCGGGAGCGCCTCGAGCACTGGGGTCCGCGCACGCTCGACATCGACCTCGTCGTGTACGGCACGACGCTCGCCGTGACGGACGACCTCGAGCTCCCGCACCCGCGCGCGCACCAGCGTGCGTTCGTGCTCGAGCCGTGGGCGCAGCTCGCGCCCGACGCCGTCCTGCCCGGACTCGGAGGGGGTCCCGTCGCGCTGCTCGCGGCGACGGCTCCGGACCGTGCCGGGATCCGCTGGCTCGCGCTGGACTGGCTGACGGCTCCCGTGCTCCCGGAACCTGCGCCGCCCGAGCCCGAACCGGCACCTGCGACCCCACCTGCGTCCGCACCGGTCGTGGCGCCGGCCCCGGCCCCGGCACCCGAGCCCGACGCCGCGTCGCGCCCGACCCACGCAGCTGATCCCGACGTGTCGCCGGCGCCCGACGGTCCTGCGCCGCTCGCCTGGGCACCCGTCCGTGACACGAACGACGGCACCCAGGGGAGCTGGCCCGCGTGATGCAGCGCACCCGCGCCCAGACCCTCGGGATCGTCGCCGTCCTGGTCGCGCTCGCCGGCTGGCTGCTGTTCCGGGCCCTGGCGAGCCGTGGCGTGGTGCCACCGCCCGTCCCGTGGCTCGTCGTGGCGGTCGAGGTGGTCATCGCCGCCGTCGTGCTCGCGATGGGGTGGTCCGTCCGCCAGTACCTCAAGGGCAACAAGCCCGACCTGGACCCGATCCGGGCGGCCCGGACCGCGGTGCTCGCGAAGGCGAGCTGCTACACGGGTGCTGTCCTCGCCGGGTGGTACGGCGCCCAGGTCCTCGCGGTCCTCGGCGACCTCGACGTCGCGTCCCAGCGGTCGCGGGCGGTCGCGGCCGGGGTCGCCGTCGTCGGGGCGCTCGTGATGGCGGCGGTCGGGCTCGTCGTGGAGTGGTTCTGCCGGATCCCGCCGCCCGAGGACGGCGCGGCCGACTCCGGCAACCACTCCCGCGCCCCGTCGCCGGACCCCGCTGCGGGCTGAGCGTCGAACGGTCGAGAGTCGGCTGTGGCGTCGGGCGCGCCCGCGGTGACGCGCGCGGTGAAAGGATGAGCCCATGACGACCTCTGCCGGACCGTTCGACCCGGACGACGTGACCTGGACCCCGGTCTCGTTCCGGCTCGCGCACGCGCGGCTCACGGTGACAGCGATCGTCGTCGTCGTCGGGCTCGCGGTCACCGTGCCGTTCGCCCTGCTCGTCGGTGCAGGCTGGGGGTGGGCTCCCGCGGCGGTCGTCGCGGCGCTGGGGCTGTGGGCTGCCCTGCTCATCACGCGCCAGGTCCGCGCGATCGCGTATGCGGAGCGCGTCGACGACCTGCTGATCCGCAAGGGGATCCTGTTCCGATCCCTCGTCGTCGTCCCGTACGGCCGGATGCAGTACGTCGACGTGACGGCCGGACCTCTCGCACGACAGTTCGCGATCGCCTCGGTGCAGCTGCACACCGCCGCCGTCGGCACCAACGCGACGATCGACGGGCTCCCGCCCGAGGAGGCTGCGCGGCTGCGTGACCGGCTCGCGTCACGCGGCGAGGCGAGGTTGGCGGGGCTGTGAGCACCTCCGGGCCGGGCTTCCCGGCGTCGGCGACCGATCCCCGCGCCCCCGAGGTCGCCTGGCGCCGCATGCACCCCATCACACCGGCGCTCAAGGGATGGAAGGCGCTCGTCGCGCTGCTCGCGGTCGTGGCCTACAACATGACCGACAACATCCAGAGCATCGGCGAGCTCATGCAGGGCGGTCGGTGGCGCTACGTCCTCGCGGTCGTCCTCGCGATCGCTGCCGTCGGGTTCGCGTACGCGACGATCGCGTGGCGCGTGACGAAGTTCGTGGTCGACGACGAGGCCGTGCACCTGCACACCGGTGTCCTCTTCCGTCAGCAGCGTCAGGCGCGGCTCGACCGGCTCCAGGCGGTCGACATCGTCCAGCCCCTGCTCGCCCGGCTCACGGGTCTCGCCGAGCTCAGGCTCGAGGTCGCGGGGGGCTCGGGCTCGGCCGTCTCGCTGGCGTTCCTCAAGGAGTCGGAGGCCGAGGCGCTGCGGGCCGAGCTGCTCGCCCGCGCGGCCGGTCTCCGCGTGCGACCGGACGAGGCTCCTGCGGCGCGTGCGCCCGAGCAGCCGGTGTTCGAGGTGCCGATGCCGCGCATGCTGGCGTCCACGCTCCGCTCGTCCGCGACGGGGTGGCTCCTGGTGTTCGTCGTCGCGATCGTGGCGAGCGTCGTGGCGACCCGTGAGATCGCGCCGGTCTTCACGCTCGTGCCCGCGGTGCTCGGTGTGGGCGGGGCGATGTGGACGCGCGTCAACCAGGGGGCGAACTTCCGGGCGGCGATCTCCCCGGACGGCATCCGGCTGCGGCACGGGCTGACCGAGGCGCGTGCGCAGACGGTCCCACCGGGCCGGGTGCAGGCGCTGCGGTTCACCCAGGGCCCGTTGTGGCGTGGACCGGACTGGTGGCGCGTCGAGATGAACGTCGCGGGGTACGGCGGCGAGAAGGACCAGCAGACCGAGAACGTGCTGCTGCCGGTCGGCACGCGCGCAGAGGCGCTGCTCGCGCTGTGGCTCGTGCTGCCCGACCTGCAGGTCGAGGACCCGCGGGCGCTGTTCGACGCGGCCCTGGCCGGTTCGGGGGAGGCGGGCGGGTTCACCACCGTGCCGCGGCGTGCGCGCCTGCTCGACCTCGTGGGCTGGCGTCGGCGCGGGGTCCTCGTCACCGACCGCGCGCTGTTCGTGCGCCACGGCCGGATCGTGCGCCGCCTCGTCGTCGTGCCGCACGAGCGCACGCAGTCCCTCGGGCTGACGCAGGGACCGATCCAGCGCAAGCTGCGGGTCGCGTCGATGGTCGTCCACTCGACGGCCGGCCCGGTGCACCCGATGGTCGAGCACCTCGACGAGCACGTCGCCGCGGCGCTCCTCGACGAGCAGACCGTGCGGGCGCGTACGGCTCGCGCGGGCGCTCTGCCCGAGCAGTGGATGCGTCGACCGGAGGCCCTGTGACGTCCGAGGGTCCGGCAGGGCGTCCTGGGCGCCTCGGCGTCGGCGTCGTCGGCGCAGGTCGGGTCGGTGCCGTGATCGGCGGCGCGCTGCGGGCCGCGGGCCACCCGGTGGTCGCGGTCAGCGCCGTCTCCGAGGAGTCGCGGGCACGCGCCGAGACGATGCTGCCCGGCGTCCCGATCCTGGAGATCACCGAGGTCGTCCGCCGATCCGAGCTCGTGCTTCTCGCGGTGCCCGACGACGCGCTCGCGTCCCTCGTCCAGGGCCTCGCAGGCGTGGGTGCCTGGCAGGCCGGCCAGATCGTCGTCCACACGTCAGGACGTCACGGCGTCCGCGTGCTCGACCCCGCACGCCCCGCGGGGGTCATCCCGCTCGCGCTGCACCCCGCGATGACGTTCACGGGCACCTCGCTCGACCTCAGCCGGCTCGTGGGCTGCCCGTTCGCCGTGACCGGACCCGGCCCGGTCCTCCCCATCGGGCAGGCGCTCGTGGTCGAGATCGGCGGCGAGCCCGTCGTCGTCGCGGAGGACGACCGCGCGCTGTACCACGCGGCCCTCGCGCACGGTGCGAACCACCTCGTCGTGCTCGTCGCGCAGGCCGGGCAGGCGCTCGCGGCCGCGGGGATCGAGGACCCGGGCCGCATGCTCGGACCGCTGCTCTCAGCCGCTCTCGACGGTGCGCTGCGCGCGGCCTCGACGCCCGCCGGGGCGATCACGGCCCTGACCGGTCCGGTGCGGCGCGGAGACGCCGACACGGTGCGGGACCATGGTGCGATGCTCGACGAGCTCGGCGCACGCACGGGCGCGATCGACGTGGCTCCCGCCTACCGGGTGCTCGCACGGGCCGCGACGCAGCGCGCGCTCGCGGCGGGCCTGGTGGGCCAGAGCGCTGCCGAGCGGCTGCTCGACGCCCTCGACGCGCCTGGCGCGGGCATGACCGGCGGCTCCGACGCGTTGACGCCGGAGGAGCGGCACGACCCGGGGACCGACCCCGGTGGCACGCGGGAGGACGACGCATGAACGCGCAGGACCGGCTCGAGGCGGCGGGCACCCCGACGCTCGCGCGGACGAGGGACGAGCTCGCCGCGGCCCTGGCCGTTCAGGGCGCCCACGGGCTCGCGACGGCGCAGCCCGCGACGGGCGGCCGCGTCGGCCGGCTCCCGGCGCGCGCGGTCGTCATGACGATGGGCGCGCTGCACGCCGGGCACCTCGCCCTGGTCGCCGCGGCCAAGGCGTCGGCCCAGCACGTCGTCGTGACGATCTTCGTCAACCCGCTGCAGTTCGGCCCGGACGAGGACCTCGACCGCTACCCGCGTGACCTCGCCGGCGACCTCGCCCTCCTGACCGGACCCGGGCTGCTCGGTGCGGGCGACGTCGTGTTCGCGCCGACGCCTGACGTCGTGTACGCGGACGGCGACCCGGTCGTGCGGGTCAGCGCCGGCCGGTTCGGCGAGGTGCTCGAGACCGTCGCGCGGCCCGGCCACCTGGACGGCGTGCTGACCGTCGTCCTCAAGCTGCTCCACCTGACCCGCCCGGACGTCGCGATGTTCGGGCAGAAGGACGCCCAGCAGGTCGCGGCGGTCCGACGGATGGTCCGCGACCTCGACGTGCCGGTCGACGTCCGCGAGGTCGCGACGGTCCGGGACGCCGACGGCTTGGCGCTGTCGTCGCGCAACGCGTACCTCAGCCCGGCCGAGCGCACCCGTGCCCTTGTCCTGGGCCGCTCGGTGCGGGCCGCGCACGATGCTGCCGACGGGCCTGGCGCGACCCCCGCGCACGTGCGAGCTGCGGCCCACGCCGTGCTCGCCGGAGCCGACATCGAGCTCGAGTACGCCGAGCTGGTCGACCCCGCGACCTTCGAGGCGGTCGACGACCGGTTCACCGGCCCCGCCGTGCTCGCCGTCGCAGCCCGCGTCGGCGCGACACGCCTCATCGACAACGCGTGGGTCATGCTCGGCGACCCGACCGCACACCCCCAGACCGCGCCCACCACGAGCGCATACACCGCGACCGAGCGCACGGAGGCCTCCCGATGACATCTCTGCTCCGACCCATGCTGATCGGCAAGATCCACCGCGCCACGGTGACGCAGGCCGACCTGCACTACGTGGGCTCCATCACCGTCGACGCCGACCTGCTCGCGGCCGCGAACCTGCTGCCCGGCGAGCAGCTCGACGTCGTCGACGTGACGAACGGCTCGCGCCTGACGACGTACGCGATCGCGGGCGAGGCCGGGTCCGGCCAGGTCTGCATCAACGGTGCGGCGGCCCACCACGTCCACCCCGGCGACGTCGTGATCCTCATGGCGTACGGGCTTCTGTCGGACGCCGAAGCGCGCACGTACAGCCCGCACGTGGTTCTCGTCGACCACGACAACCGGATCGTCGGGCGGAGCGAGGACCCGGGCCAGGTGCCTCCCGAGTGGACGGCGGAGTCCGGCCTCGAGCCGAGCGGCGTGCCGTTCAGCGAGGGCCGCGGTCTCGTGCAGGGGTCGGCCTGGTGACGGTCCAGCTCGCCGCCCGCCTCGCCGCTCCGGCGCCCGGGTGGACGGCGCAGGCCGACGCGATCGTCGTCGGCTCCGGGGTCGCCGGCCTGACCGCTGCGCTCGAGCTGCGCACGCGCGTGCCGCGCGTGCTCCTCGTGACGAAGGGCGTGCTCGCGTCGGGCTCGACCGTGTGGGCGCAGGGCGGCATCGCGGCCGCGCTCGACCCGGACGACTCCCCGGCCGCGCACCTGCAGGACACGCTCGTCGCAGGAGCCGGCCTGTGCGACCCGCGCGCCGTGGAGGTCCTGGTCACCGAGGGGCCGGTGCGCGTGCGCGAGCTGGTCGGGCTCGGCGCGGTGTTCGACCGCGCGCCCGACGGCGAGATCGCCCTGACCCGCGAGGGCGGGCACCACGCCGACCGGATCGTGCACGCCGGCGGGGACGCCACGGGCGCGGAGGTCTCGCGTGCGCTGCTCGCCCAGCTCGAGGCGGTGCGCAACGACCCGGGCATCGAGGTCATCGAGCACGCCCTGGTCCTCGACGTGCTGACCGGTCCGGCGGGGCCCGACGGCCGGCCGGGGGCGGTGTGCGGCGTGACGCTGCACGTCATCGGGGCGGGCTCGCGGGACGGTGTCGGTGCGGCTCTGGCACCCGCGGTGATCCTCGCGACGGGCGGCATCGGGCAGGTGTTCCGCTCGTCGACGAACCCGGTCCAGGCGACAGGCGACGGCATCGCGGCGGCACTGCGCGCGGGTGCGGTGGTCGGTGACATCGAGTTCGTGCAGTTCCACCCGACCGTCCTGTGGCTCGGCGCGGGTGTCCGGGGGCAGCTCACGCTGGTCTCGGAGGCCGTGCGGGGCGAGGGTGCCTACCTGCTCGACACCGACGGCGTGCGGTTCATGACCGCGGTGCACCCCATGGCCGAGCTCGCGCCCCGGGACGTCGTCGCGCAGGCGATCGTCCGCCAGATGGCGCTGACCGACTCCGACCACGTGCTGCTCGACGCGCGCCACCTCGGCGCCGACTTCCTGCGCAAGCGGTTCCCGACGATCCACGAGCGGCTGCTCGAGCACGGCATCGACATGACGACGGACCTCGTGCCCGTCGCCCCCGCGCAGCACTACCACTCGGGTGGCGTCGTGACGGACCTGGTCGGCCGCACGACGGTCCGGGGCCTGTACGCGGCCGGCGAGGCGGCCTGCACGGGTGTGCACGGCGCGAACCGGCTCGCGTCGAACTCGCTCCTCGAGGGCCTGGTCTTCGCGTACCGCGCGGCGCGCGACGTCGCCGGCCGCGTGTCGTCGGGCGAGCTCGCCCAGGCGGACCCCGTCGACCGGCCCGGACCCGCCGCGCTCGTCGCGGGCGCAGCACGCTCGCGCATCCAACGGGCCGCGAGCGACGGCCCCGGGGTGGTGCGCTCGGCCGACGGCCTGCTCGCGGCGGCCCACGTCCTCGCGGCAGTCCGGACCGACGCGCACCTCGCGCCCGGCGGCCCGGCGGGCACGGCGACGGGACTGCTCCCGGTCGTCGCCCGCCCCCAGGCAGCCGAGTGGGAGACCACCAACGTGCACCAGGTCGCCTCGGTGCTCACCGCGACCGCGCTCGAGCGCACGGAGAGCCGCGGCGGCCACTTCCGCAGCGACTTCCCGGTCCCCGACCCGGCCTGGCTGCAGCGGCTCGAGGCCCAGCTCGACGCGGACGGGCGGCTCGTGACGCACCGGGTCACGGTGGGCGAATGAACGGCCCGGCGGGGGACGTCCCGCTCGATCCGGCATGGATCGAGCGCATCGTGGCGACTGCGCTCGACGAGGACCTCGGTCCGGAGCCGGGCCGCGACGTGACGACCCAGGCGACGATCCCCGCGGAGGACCGCGGAGTCGCCCACCTGGTCGCTCGCGCGGACGGGGTCGTCGCGGGACTCGTCGTCGTGCCCGAGGTCCTCTCCCAGGTCGCGCGACGGCTCGGCCTGCCGCCCGCGTCGTGCGAGCAGCGCGTCGCCGACGGCTCGCGCGTCGTCCGTGGCGACGTCCTCGCGGTTCTCGCGGGACCGGTCCAGGTGCTGCTCGTCGCCGAGCGGACGCTGCTCAACCTCACGTCGCGCGCGTCGGGTGTCGCGTCGCACACCCGACGCTGGGCCGACGCGCTCGAGGGCACGGGCGCGCGCGTGCTCGACACCCGCAAGACGACGCCCGGCCTGCGTGCGCTCGAGAAGTACGCGGTGCGCTGCGGCGGCGGGACGAACAAGCGCATGGGCCTGTACGACGTCGCAATGATCAAGGACAACCATGTCGTGGCGACCGGCTCGGTCGCGGCTGCCGTCGCCGCGGTGCGGGCGCGGTTCCCGGACGTCGCGATCCAGGTCGAGGCGGACACCCTCGACCAGGCGCTCGAGGCGCTCGACTCCGGCGCGCGGTTCCTGCTGCTCGACAACATGCCCACCCCGCTGCTGGGCGAGGTCGTCGAGGCGGTCCGGGCGCGCGAGTCGCAGACGGGTCGCGTCGAGCTCGAGGCCACCGGGAACCTCACGCTCGACCGGGCCCGCGAGGTGGCGGGCACGGGCGTCGACTACCTGTCGGTCGGCGCGCTGACCCACTCGTCCCCGATCCTCGACCTCGCCCTCGACCTGACGCCCGCGCCTGCCGCCTGACGCGCGGCGGGCCGGTGCCCCGGCGCTCGGTAGCATGGCGCGGTGAGTCACAGCGGGCCCAGTGGGGTCGAGGAGTCGGTCGAGGATCTTCCCGAGCAGATGCGGGTCCGCCACGAGAAGCGCGCGCGGCTGCTCGAGGAGGGTGTCGCGCCCTACCCGGTGTCGGTGCCGCGCACGCACACGATCGCCGAGGTGCGGGCCGCGTACCCGGATCTCGAGCAGGGGACCGAGACGACCGACGTCGTCGGGGTCGCCGGTCGCGTCGTGTACCTGCGCAACACCGGCAAGCTGTGCTTCGTCACGCTGCAGGACGGCGAAGGCAACCGGCTTCAGGCGATGCTGAGCCTCGCGGACATCGGTGAGGACCGGCTCGCGGCCTTCAAGTCCGACATCGACCTCGGCGACCACCTCTTCGTGCACGGTCACGTCGGTTCGTCGCGGCGCGGCGAGCTCTCGGTGTTCGCCGACGCGTGGCAGCTCGCCGCGAAGGCGCTGCGCCCGCTGCCGGTGCTGCACAAGGAGCTGTCCGAGGAGGCGCGCGTCCGGCAGCGGTACGTCGACCTGATCGCGCGTCCGGCTGCGCGCGAGACGGCCCGTCAGCGCGCCGGCGTCGTGCGCTCGCTCCGGGAGAACTTCCACCGGCGCGGCTATCTCGAGATCGAGACGCCGATGCTCCAGACACAGGCGGGTGGCGCGACCGCGCGCCCGTTCGTGACGCACATGAACGCGTTCGACATGGACCTGTACCTGCGCATCGCGCCCGAGCTGTACCTGAAGCGGGCCGTCGTCGGCGGCATCGAGCGGGTCTTCGAGATCAACCGGAACTTCCGCAACGAGGGCGCGGACTCGACGCACTCGCCCGAGTTCGCGATGCTCGAGGCGTACGAGGCCTACGGCGACTACGACACGATGGCAGCCCTGACGCGCGACCTCGTCCAGACCGCGGCGCTCGACGTCCTCGGGACGACGACGATCACGCTGCCCGACGGCGAGGAGTACGAGCTGGGCGGCGAGTGGGCCCAGCTGACCATGTACGGGTCGCTGTCGGAGGCGCTCGGCGAGGAGATCACGCACGACACCTCCGACGCGTACCTCAAGGCGCTCGTCGACCGCTTCGACCTGCAGATCGACCCGGCGCGCCAGAATCACGGCAAGCTGGTCGAGGAGCTGTGGGAGCACAACGTCGGCAACTCGCTCTTCGCGCCGACGTTCGTGCGTGACTTCCCCGTCGAGACGAGCCCGCTCACCCGCGACCACCGCTCGACGCCCGGCCTCGTCGAGAAGTGGGACCTCTACGTCCGCGGATTCGAGCTGGCGACGGCCTATTCCGAGCTCGTGGACCCGGTGATCCAGCGGCAGCGCTTCGAGGCGCAGGCGTTGCTGGCCGCCGCGGGCGACGACGAGGCGATGTCGGTTGACGAGGACTTTCTCACGGCTGTCGAGCACGCATTGCCGCCGGCCGGCGGGATGGGAATGGGCATCGACAGGCTGCTCATGGCGCTCACAGGATTGGGCATCCGCGAGACGATCCTGTTCCCGCTCGTGAAGCCGCAGGCATGAGGAGCGCTGAAGGTGTCCGGGCGCGCCGGGCTCGGCAGGTCGACGTAGGCTCGCGGCGATGAACACGTTCTGGTCCATCTTCGCCGCCGTGGTCCCGTCGATCGGCGTCGGGCTGCTGTTCTGGCTCGCCATGCGCTCGCTCGTGAATGCCGACCGGACGGAACGTGCAGCGCTCGCACGCATGGACGCCCGCGAGCGCGAGGTGGGCACCCAGCCCATTCCGCCCGCAGCGGATTCAGATTCCTGACCGTCAAAGGGGCTCTCTCCCTTTGACGGTCGATTCGAATGGTGTCATGCTTCCGGTGATCAGTTCTCATGCACGTCGTTCACCTTGGAGAGAACAATGGCACAGAAGGTTCAGGTCCTGCTCGTCGACGACATTGACGGCGGCACGGCCGACGAGACGGTCACATTCGCCGTCGACGGCGTGACGTACGAGATCGACCTCACGGCAGAGCACGCAGCCGAGCTCCGCAGCTCGGTCGCCACGTGGGTGGGCCACGCACGCAAGATCGGCGGGCGCACGTCGACCGCCGGCGGCCGCCCGGCGCGGGGTCGTCGTGGCACGGGTGTCGACGCGGGCGCGATCCGTGAGTGGGCCAAGGCCAACGGGCACCACGTGTCCGAGCGCGGACGCATCTCCGCCGGGGTCAAGGCCGCGTACGACGCCGCACACTGACCGACACGCGCTGACCGACACGCACCACCGACCGCACGGCGCAGCCTGTTGCGGGGCACACTGAGCATGTAGCGGAGCCCGGTACCCGTCGAGGGGTGCCGGGCTCCGCTGCGTCAGGGGTCCGTCCGCGAGACCGCGGTCAGGCCGGGCGCGTCCCGGTGAGCTCACGGACCGCCGCGTACTGCGCGCGGACCTGCGGGGCCGGGTCGGCCCGGTAGACCTCGGCGCTGCCGGCCGCGGTCCAGGCGGGCGGCGTCGCCGCGCCGGACAGCACCCAGGCGGCCTGCCGCGCGGCACCGTCGGCGACGTACTCGCCAGGCGTGGGGACGGCGACGTCGAGCCCGAGCACGCTGGGCGCGATGCGGCGGACCGCCTCCGACTGCGCGCCGCCACCGATGAGGAACACCCGCTGCACGGGCACGCCCTGGGCCACGAGCGCGTCGAGGCCGTCGGCGAGGGCGCAGAGCATGCCTTCCACCGCGGCGCGCGCCAGGTGGGCCGGCGTGGTGTTCGCGAGCCGCAGGCCGTGCAGCGCCCCGGTGGCGTCGGGCTTGTTGGGGGTGCGCTCACCCTCGAGGTAGGGGACGAGGACGAGCCCGTCGGCACCGGCCGGTGCGGACAGCGCGAGGGCAGACAGTCCCGCGTGGTCGACGCCGAGCATCCGGGCGGCCGCGTCGAGCACGCGCGAGGCGTTGAGCGTGCAGGCGAGCGGCAGGAAGGCGCCGGTCGCATCGGCGAACCCGGTGACGAGCCCGGAGGCGTCGGCCGTCGGGACGGCGGAGATCGCCGAGACGACGCCGGACGTGCCGATCGAGATCGCGACGTCGCCGGGCGTGAGGCCGAGCCCGAGCGCAGCGGCCGCGTTGTCACCGGCGCCGGCGCCCAGCGCGGGTCGCAGAGCGCCGACGGCGGACGTCCCCGCGCGCTCGCCGGGGCCGACGACGCGCGGAAGCACCGCGTCGTGGCCGAGCGCGAGCGTGAGCAGGTCGCGGCGGTAGTCGTCGGAGCTCGGCGACCAGTACCCGGTGCCCGAGGCGTCCGAGCGGTCGGTCGTGAGCGCGGCCAGGGCCGCCGCGGGGTCGCTGCTGCCCGGTCCGTGGCCGGCGAGCCGCCACGTCAACCAGTCGTGGGGGAGAGCCACCGCGGCCACGCGGGCGGCGTTGGCGGGCTCGTGGTCGCGGAGCCAGCGCAGCTTGGTCACGGTCAGGGACGCAACCGGGACCGATCCGATGGCCGACGCCCAGGCAGCGGCGCCGTCACCGTCACCCGTGGCGCCGAGCTCGTCGATGAGGTCGAGCGCGGACTGCGCCGAGCGGGTGTCGTTCCACAGGAGCGCGTCGCGCACGACGGCGCCGTCGGAGTCCAGCGCGACCATGCCGTGCTGCTGACCGCCGACCGAGATGGCCTCGACGTCGTCCAGGCCTCCCGCGTCGGCGATCGCGACCTGCAGGGCGTCCCACCAGCGCGCGGGGTCGATCTCGGTGCCGTCGGGGTGGCTGGCGCGTCCCGAGCGCACGAGTGCGCCCGTCGCGGCGTCGCGCACGACGACCTTGCAGGACTGGGTGGACGAGTCCACCCCGGCGACGAGCGTCATTGTCGGGTCTCCCTCTGGGGAAAGCCGCGACGTCCGCACCCGGGGTGCGGGTGCGGACGTCGCGGTCGAGCGGGGTGTGTCAGTGCTGCGTGCGGGTCAGCGGGCGCCGAGAGCGTGCTCGAGCGCGAGCTGGTTGAGGTGGACGAAGTGGAAGCCGCGCTTGGCGACGTCCTCGACGTCCAGGTCCTCGAACGTCGAGCGGTCGTTCAGCAGGTCGTCGAGGGTCTCGCCCTCGGCGATCGTCGGCTGTGCCAGCTCGAAGACACCGGCCTCCTCGAGCGCAGCCTGCACCTCGGGGTCGGCCCGGAACGCGAGCGCGCGCTCCTTGAGGATCAGGTAGGCCTGGATGTTCGCCGCGGCGGACTCCCAGACGCCGGCCATGTCCTCGGTGCGCGACGGCTTGTAGTCGAAGTGACGCGGGCCGTCGTAGCGCGGGCCGCCGCTCGGGAAGCCGTTCTCGACCAGGTCGACCGTGGCGAAGGCGGAGAACAGGTCGCCGTGGCCGAAGACCAGGTCCTGGTCGTACTTGATGGACCGCTGGCCGTTGAGGTCGATGTGGAAGAGCTTGTTCGCCCAGAGCGCCTGGGCGATGCCGCTCGTGTAGTTGAGGCCGGCCATCTGCTCGTGACCCGTCTCCGGGTTCAGCCCGACGATGTCGCCGTGCTCGAGCTGGGCGATGAAGCCCAGCGCGTGCCCGACGGTGGGGAGCAGGATGTCGCCGCGGGGCTCGTTGGGCTTGGGCTCGAGGGCGAATCGGAGGTCGTAGCCCCGATCGCGCACGTGGGCGCAGCACAGGTTCACCGCTTCGGCGTAGCGGTCCAGCGCGGCGCGGATGTCCTTGGCGGCCTCGGCCTCGACGCCCTCGCGGCCACCCCACATGACGAACACCGTCGCGCC
>NZ_DASUIR010000045.1:0-2653 GCF_036279715.1 Cellulomonas sp.
GGCCTGGACGGCGTTGAAGTGGTGGCCGTCGAGCATGACCTGCGCATGCTCGACGCGTACATCTCCGATGATCGGCCCCTCACTGATCTCCTCTCCGACCGCGGGTTCTCGAACTGGGACGAGGAAAGCTGGGCCAACGAGCTGTTGCGTCGTGACATCGACCAGGTGATCGACGTCAACCCGGCCGATCGCGGCGCCCGCGTGGACCCGGAGTCCGGCGCCCTGCTCATCGACGGTTGGCCCTACCTGCCGTGGGTACCGGAGAGGCTCCGCCAGATCCCGAGGCCCACTCGCCTGAAACTGATCAAGCCGAACGAGACCGCGACGCCCAAGAAGAAGCGAACCTACGCCAAGCTCCTCGCCGAGCTCGTCGCCTTCCGCACAGCTCAAGCCGAGCTCGCGAAGTATGCCTTCATCGCGAACACCAGCCGCAGCGAGAACGGTTCGCGGCAGTTCAACGTGCCCACGTACCAGCGCGAGCGTGCCACTGCGGCCCAGCGCAAGAAGAAGGTCTTCTGGCAGCCGACGATCGTGCTGGGTGGCCAGGTCGCAGCCAAGCTCCGCCAGCATGAGCGCTGGGGTTCGGACAAGTGGATCGAGAAGTACGTCCGCCGGACCTCCATCGAGGGCTTCTTCGGCGTCTTCCAGTCCCGTGACGCTGAAGGGGTCCGGCGCGGCTGGATCCGGGTCGTCGGCCTGACCGCCATCGCACTCATGACCGCGCTCGCGATGGTGCAGTACAACCTGCGGACCATGCGCGTGTGGGCGCAGAAGAACCACTACCAGGGCCACGACATCCTGCTGCAGCCCGACCCGAAGACCGAAGGCTACGAAGCCGTTCCCGTCGACGAGAGCCCCCACGGAGCGATCGACCCGCCCCTCGCTGCCTGACCAACCAGGCTCGACAACTTCTCGCCTACCTTCAGCCCGCGGCCACCGGCCGCGGGCCCCTCGGCGTACCCACGTTCCGCACGGCCGGGACCGGCGCAGCCCAGCGACGCACCTACGCGACCGGTAGCCCGGCATCCGGGCCCGCTGACCGGGCGAACAAGCACCCTCGAACGACGAAACCCCCCGCCAGAAGCCCTTCCGGGCTCCCCGCGAGGGGTTCTGTCACTTCGAGGGTTTCAGTTGTGTGCGAAACCCGTGGCGGTAGCGGTGGGATTTGAACCCACGGTGGACTTTCACCCACACACGCTTTCGAGGCGTGCTCCTTAGGCCGCTCGGACACGCTACCTCGCCCCGAAGGCTACCTGGTCGGAGCCCGCACGCCGAAATCGGGCCGACCCCGCCCGGACCCACCCCTCAGGACGCCGTCGTACCGTGGGACAGTGACCCACCCCGCGCCGACCGACACCCGGCCCGCCGTGCGCCCGGCACCGGGCACGATCGACGACGTCGTCGCGGCGCTCACGAGTCGTCGCATCGCGGTCCTGACGGGCGCCGGGCTCTCGACGGACTCGGGCATCCCCGACTACCGCGGTCCCGACTCGCCACCGCGAACCCCCATGACCTACCAGCAGTTCGTGGCCGACGACGCGTTCCGGCGGCACTACTGGGCCCGCAACCACGTCGGGTGGCGGCACGTGCACCGCACCCTCCCGAACGCCGGGCACCACGCGCTCGCCGAGCTCGAGGACCGGGGCGTCGTCGTCGGTGTGATCACCCAGAACGTCGACCTGCTCCACGAGGCCGCGGGCAGCCGGAACGTCATCGACCTGCACGGGCGCTACGACCGGGTCGTCTGCCTGCGCTGCGGCACGGTCGTCTCGCGCGCGGAGCTGGCCGTGCGGCTCGAGGCGCTCAATCCCGGGTTCGTCGAGTCCATCGGCGCGGTCGGGGACATCGAGATCGCGCCCGACGCCGACGCCGTCATCTCGGCCACCGCGCACTTCCGGGTCGCGTCGTGCTGGGCACCCGCCCCGGACGGCGGTGCCGGTCTGTGCGGCGGGATCCTCAAGCCGGAGATCGTCTACTTCGGGGAGAACGTGCCCAAGGAACGGGTCACGCGGGCGTTCGCGCTGGTGGACGCGGCCGACGCGCTGCTCGTCGCCGGGTCGTCGCTCACGGTCATGTCGGGCCTGCGGTTCGTGCGGCACGCCGCCAAGGCTGGGGTCCCGGTCGTCATCGTCAACCGCGGCGCGACCCGCGGGGACGACCTCGCGACGCTCACGCTCGACGCCGGCACGTCCGAGACGCTCACGGCGCTGGCCGACCGCCTCTGACGCGTCGGCGTCAGTCCGCGCGCCGCTCCTCGAAGAACTCGCGCAGCAGCGCCCCGCAGTCGTCCTCGAGCACGCCGCCGACCACCTCGACCCGGTGGTTGAGCCGCCGGTCGCGGACGACGTCCCACTGCGACCCGCACGCCCCAGCCTTGGGGTCCCACGCGCCGAGCACGAGGCGCGGCACCCGGGCGAGCACCGTCGCGCCGGCGCACATGAGGCACGGCTCAAGGGTCACGACGAGCGTGCAGTCGTCAAGCCGCCAGCGCCCGAGCCGGACCGACGCCGCGCGCAGCGCCACGACCTCGGCGTGCGCCGTCGGGTCGTGGTCGCGCTCGCGTGCGTTGTGACCGCGTCCGACGACCTCGCCGTCGGGCCCGACGACGACCGCCCCCACGGGCACGTCCCCGCTGGCGAGCGCGGTCCGGGCC
>NZ_DASUIR010000046.1:0-34515 GCF_036279715.1 Cellulomonas sp.
CAGTGCTGCGTGCGGGTCAGCGGGCGCCGAGAGCGTGCTCGAGCGCGAGCTGGTTGAGGCGGACGAAGTGGAAGCCGCGCTTGGCGACGTCCTCGACGTCCAGGTCCTCGAAGGTCGAGCGGTCGTTCAGCAGGTCGTCGAGAGTCTCGCCCTCGGCGATGGTCGGCTGGGCCAGCTCGTAGACACCGGCCTCCTCGAGCGCCGCCTGGACCTCGGGGTCGGCCCGGAACGCGAGCGCGCGCTCCTTGAGGATCAGGTAGGACTGGATGTTCGCCGCAGCGGACTCCCAGACGCCGGCCATGTCCTCGGTGCGGGACGGCTTGTAGTCGAAGTGACGCGGGCCGTCGTAGCGCGGGCCGCCGCTCGGGAAGCCGTTCTCGATCAGGTCGACCGTGCCGAACGCGGAGAACAGGTCGCCGTGGCCGAACACGAGGTCCTGGTCGTACTTGATCGACTTCTGGCCGTTGAGGTCGATGTGGAAGAGCTTGCCGGACCACAGCGCCTGGGCGAGACCGCTGGTGTAGTTCAGGCCGGCCATCTGCTCGTGGCCGGTCTCCGGGTTCAGACCGACGATGTCGCCGTGCTCGAGCTCGGCGATGAAGGCGAGCGCGTGGCCGACCGTGGGGAGCAGGATGTCGCCGCGGGGCTCGTTCGGCTTCGGCTCGATCGCGATCTTGAGGTCGTAGCCCTTGTCCTTGATGTACCCGGCGACGGTGTCGATGCCCTCGCGGTAGCGGTCGTGCGCGGCCTTGAGGTCCTTGGCGGAGTCGTACTCCGCACCCTCACGCCCGCCCCACATGACGAACGTCGCGGCACCGAGCTCGGCGGCGAGGTCGACGTTGCGGATGACCTTGCGCAGGCCGTAGCGGCGCACGCGACGGTCGTTCGAGGTGAACGCGCCGTCCTTGAAGATCGGGTGGCTGAACGTGTTGGTCGTGACCATCTCGACCGTGATGCCGGTCTCGTCGAGCGCGCCCTTGAAGCGGGTCAGGATCGCGTCGCGCGTCGCGGCGTCGGAGCCGAACGGGACGACGTCGTCGTCGTGGAACGTCACGTGCGCGACGCCCAGCTTCGCGAGCTGGTGCACCGACTCGACCGGGTCGAGCGCCGGCCGGGTCGCGTCTCCGAACTGGTCGCGTGCCTCCCAGCCGATGGTCCACAGACCGAACGAGAACTTGTCTTCAGGGGTGGCCTTGCGCGCCATCGGGCTCTCCTCCACGAGATCCGCCAAATTTGTTGTACGGCTGAACTTATGCAACTGAGGCGCTAGGGTCAAGTCATGCCGGACCACCTGATGCCCGAGCCGGGCAGGAACCCGGTACGCGGGCGATCGCCGGACGACCTCCGCCCCTGGTCATCGGGGATGTCGTCCCAGATCGTGCCCCGTCGTCCAGCGCCGTCGTCGTCGGGATCGACCTCTGGTGCGCACCATGCGGGCGCCCGCGTGCGCACCGCAGGACGCGCCGCGCGGCAGGAGTCGTTGCGCGAGCACAACCTCAGCCTCACGCTGCAGAAGGTCGTCGACGCCGTCCGGCCCGTCTCCCGCGCGGACATCTCGGCCGCGACCGGGCTTGCGCGCGCGACCGTGTCGGGGCTCGTGGACCAGCTCATCGACGCGTCTCTCGTCATCGAGCTTGCGGCACCCGTGACGCGCGAGGCGCGCCGGGTCGGCCGCCCTGCCGTGCCCCTCGCTCCGGCTCGCGGGACGGTGGCGGGCGTCGGCATGGAGGTCAACGTCGACTATCTCGGCGTGCGTGCTGTCGACCTCGCCGGTCGCGTGCTCACGGAGGTCGTCGAGATCGACGACTTCCGCAACAGCCGGCCCGAGGCGGTGCTGGACCGTCTCGCGCGCACGGCGGGGCGCGTGCTGGCCAACCTGAGTGCCGACGGCGTCCGGGTGGCGGGCACAGCCCTCGCTCTGCCCGGCCTGGTCGACCGGGTCACGGGTCCGCTGCGCTACGCGCCGAACCTCGGCTGGCGGGACGTGGACGTGGTCGGGCTGCTGACGACCCACCCGGTGCTCGCGGGCTTCCCGCCCTCGCTGGCGAACGAAGCCAACCTGGCGGCGCTCGCCGAGGCGGTCGCGCGACGCGACGGCGGCCGAGCGAGCTTCGTCTACGTGTCGGGCGAGGTCGGCATCGGCGGGGCCATCGTCCTCGACGGTGAGATCTTCGCGGGCCGGCACGGGTGGAGCGGAGAGATCGGGCACACGGTCGTCGACGCGTTCTCCACATCCGAGGCCGACGACGGCACGGCCGGCGCCGGTCGTCGGACGCTCGAGGACTACGCCGGCCAGGACGCCCTCATGCGCCGCGCGGGTCTCGACCCGACCGCGCCCCTGAGCGATCTCGTCCATGCCGCCGAGGCGGGCGACCCGGCTGCGCTCGAGTCCCTGCGGCGCGGCGGAACGGCGCTCGGGGTGGTGCTCGCGAACATCGTGAACGTCGTCGACATCGGCATGGTCGTGCTCGGCGGGAGGTTCTCGGAGATCTACCCGTTCGTCCGCGACGCCGTCGAGGAGCAGCTCGAGCGCTGCGTGATCTTCGCCCCCTGGTCGCCGGTCGAGGTGCAGGTGGCGCGTGCGGGGGAGTACCCCGCGATGACCGGCGGAGCGATCGCCGAGCTGCGGACGGTCGTCGCCGACCCGGTCGCGTGGGTGGCCGACGGAGCCTGATCGCACGGCCCCGATCCCTTGTCGTGACCCAGATGTTGCGCGATCGTGACCTGTTTGGGGACCTTCTTCGCTTGCGCTGCGTTGGGTTCACGTCCTAAATTCAGCGCAGCAACAAATAGAGCCCCACGGCTCGCAGCTCGACGACGGAGCGGGCACGCAGGTCCATCGGAGGACCCGCGCGTCCACCGTCGACGGGGGCGCACGAGTGCGCTCCTGACGCCGCCGGGTGGTCCGGTCGGTGGGAGGAAGGATCAGACAACGATGTCGCTCAGGAAGACAAAGATCGTCGCGGCGGTTGCTGGAGCTGCGCTCCTGCTCGTCGGGGCCAGCGCGTGCAGCAGCACGCGGGACACCACCTCGGGCTCCACCAGCGGCAGCACTGCAGCTGCAGCGGGCGGCCTCATCGGTATCGCGATGCCGACCAAGAGCCTCGAGCGCTGGAACAACGACGGTGCGCACCTCGAGGAGCTGCTCAAGGCGGCTGGCTACACCACGAGCCTGCAGTACGCGGACAACAAGGTCGACCAGCAGATCACGCAGCTGCAGAACATGATCAACCAGGACCCGAAGGTCATCGTCGTCGCCTCGATCGACGGCACGGCGCTCGGCCCGGTGCTCGCCCAGGCCAAGGCCAAGAAGATCTCCGTGATCGCGTACGACCGCCTGATCAACGGCACCTCGGACGTCGACTTCTACGCGACGTTCGACAACTACAAGGTCGGCCAGCTCCAGGGCCAGTTCATCGAGACGCAGCTCGGCCTCAAGGACGGGAAGGGCCCGTTCAACCTCGAGCCCTTCGCCGGCTCGCCGGACGACAACAACGCCAAGTTCTTCTTCTCCGGCGCGTGGGACGTCCTCAAGCCGTACGTCGACAAGGGCCAGCTCGTCGTCCCCTCGGGCAAGGCGCCGGCGTCGGACGCCGACTGGACCAAGATCGGCATCCAGAGCTGGAAGTCCGAGACGGCGCAGTCCGAGATGGACAACCGCCTCAACTCGTACTACCAGGACAAGAAGGTCAACGTCGTCCTGTCCCCGAACGACTCCCTCGCGCTGGGCATCGAGCAGTCGCTCGACTCCCAGGGCTACAAGGTCGGCGCGGACTGGCCGATCGTCACGGGCCAGGACGCCGACAAGGCGAACGTCAAGAACATGATCGCCGGCAAGCAGTCCATGACGGTCTGGAAGGACACCCGCACGCTGGGTGACCAGGTCGCCAAGATGGTCGACCAGATCGTCAAGGGCGAGACGGTCACCGTCAACGACGAGAAGACCTACGACAACGGCAAGAAGATCGTCCCGACCTACCTGCTCCCGCCGCAGGTCGTCACGAACGACAAGGCAGACATCACGAAGTCGCTCGTCGACTCGGGCTTCTACAAGGCCGCAGACCTCGGCCTCTGAGAATCCCCAGCGCTGGCTGCCGGGACCGCACCGGGGGAGAATTCCCCTGGGTGCGGCCCCGGCAGCGGCGCAACCCATCCCGACGACAGCAGACGGCAGGCTCAGATGTCGACCGACAACACCATTCTTGAGATGCGCGAGATCACGAAGCTCTTCCCGGGCGTCAAGGCGCTCCAGGACGTGACGCTGACCGTGGAACGCGGTGAGGTGCATGCGATCTGCGGCGAGAACGGCGCGGGCAAGTCGACCCTCATGAACGTCCTGTCGGGTGTGTACCCGCACGGCACGTACGAGGGAGAGATCTTCTTCGAAGGCGAGCTCTGCGACTTCCGGACCATTCGCGACAGCGAGCACCGCGGCATCGTGATCATCCACCAGGAGCTCGCCCTGAGCCCGTACCTGTCGATCGCCGAGAACATCTTTCTCGGCAACGAGCAGTCGTCGCGCGGGGTCATCGACTGGAACAAGACGAACGCCGAGGCGGCGAAGCTCCTTGCACGCGTCGGTCTGTCCGATGCGCCGGACACCAAGATCAAGGACATCGGCGTCGGCAAGCAGCAGCTCGTGGAGATCGCCAAGGCGCTGTCCAAGCGCGTCAAGCTGCTGATCCTCGACGAGCCGACCGCCGCGCTGAACGACGAGGACTCGGCCCACCTGCTCGACCTGATGCGCAGCCTCAAGGGGCAAGGCATCACCTCGATCATCATCTCCCACAAGCTCAACGAGATTGCCGCGATCGCGGACCGCACCACGGTCATCCGGGACGGCAAGACGATCGAGACCCTCGACATGCACGGCGCCGAACCGATCACCGAGGAGCGGATCATCCGCCCGATGGTCGGACGATCGCTCGACGACCGATTCCCGGACCGCGAGCCGAACATCGGCGAGGAGGTGCTGCGGATCGAGGACTGGACGGTCCACCACCCGATCGACCAGGGCCGCAAGGTCGTGGACGGCGCGTCGATCAGCGTGCGCCGGGGCGAGGTCATCGGCCTTGCCGGGCTCATGGGCGCGGGCCGGACCGAGTTCGCGATGAGCGTCTTCGGCCGGACGTACGGGTCGAGCGCCTCGGGCAAGGTCTTCAAGGACGGCCAGGAGATCCACACCCGCACCGTCGGGGAGGCGATCGCCCACGGCATCGTCTACGCGACCGAGGACCGCAAGCGGTACGGCCTGAACCTCATCGAGGACATCAAGCGCAACATCAGCGCGGCGGCGCTCGGCAAGCTCTCCCGGCGCGGGGTCGTCGACCGCGAAGAGGAGGTGCTCGTCGCCGAGCAGTACCGCAAGGACCTCAACATCAAGGCGCCCTCGATCGAGGCCGTGGTCGGGAAGCTCTCGGGCGGCAACCAGCAGAAGGTCGTCCTGAGCAAGTGGATCTACGCCGACCCCGACGTGCTCATCCTCGACGAGCCGACGCGTGGCATCGACGTCGGTGCGAAGTACGAGATCTACACGATCATCAACCGCATGGCCGACGCCGGTAAGTCGGTCATCTTCATCTCGTCCGAGCTGCCCGAGCTGCTCGGCATGTGCGACCGCATCTACACGCTGAGCCAAGGTCGTGTGACCGGCCAGCTCCCCCGGGCAGAGGCGACGCAGGAGTCGCTCATGATGCTCATGACCAAGGAGAAGGAAGGGACGCCGCGATGACCGCCGTCACCGAATACCTCGGCAAGAACGTGCGCCAGTACGGGATCTGGGGCGCGCTCGTCGCGATCGTCATCCTGTTCGAGTTCCTGACCAACGGCCTGCTGCTGATGCCGAACAACGTGGCCAGCCTGGTGCAGCAGAACGCGTACGTGATGATCCTGGCGATCGGCATGGTCATGGTGATCGTGGCCGGCCACATCGACCTGTCGGTGGGCTCGGTGGTCGCCTTCATCGGCGGCCTGGTCGCGATCATGATGGACAAGTGGGGCCTCCCGTGGCTCGTCGCGGTGCTCCTCGGCCTCGTCGTCGGCGCGCTCGTGGGCGCGTGGCAGGGCTACTGGGTCGCGTACGTCGGGATCCCGGCGTTCATCGTGACCCTCGCCGGCATGCTCATCTTCCGCGGGCTCGCGATCGTGCTCGTCGGGACGACGATCGCCGGTCTGCCGCCGGGCTTCAACGCGATCAGCAACGGGTACCTGCCGAACACCTTCGGCTTCATGGCCGGCCGGGACGTCGTCACGGTGACCATCGGGCTGCTCGCCCTGCTCGGGCTGGTCTACTCGCAGGCTCGCGCGCGCCGGACCCTGCGCAAGCACGACCTCGCGGTCGAGCCCTTCCCGGCGTTCGTCGGCAAGCTCGTCCTGTTCGCGCTCCTGCTCGGCTACCTCACGTGGCTGCTCTCGGGCAGCAACGGCATGCCGATCGTCCTGATCATCGTCGGCGTCCTCATCGTGGCGTACACGTTCGTCCTCGGCCGGACGGTCTTCGGTCGGCACATCTACGCGATCGGTGGCAACCTCAACGCCGCGATCATGTCCGGTGTCAACACGCGCCGGGTCAACTTCGGCGTCTTCGTGAACATCGGCGTCCTGGCCGCGGTCGCGGCGATCGTGACGACGTCGCGTGCCGGTGCGGCCGTCGCCGCCGCCGGTGACAGCTACGAGCTCGACGCGATCGCTGCGTGCTTCATCGGTGGCACGGCCGTCACCGGCGGTGTCGGCAAGGTCTCCGGCGCCATGATCGGTGCACTCATCATGGGTGTCCTGAACATGGGCCTGTCGATCATGAGCGTCGACCCGTCCTGGCAGAAGGCCATCAAGGGTCTCGTGCTCCTCCTCGCTGTGGCGTTCGACCTGCTCAACAAGCGTCGCGCCGGCACCAGCTGACCGACCCACCTGCTCGACCCCGACGCCGGGCCCCGCACCATGCGGGACCCGGCGTCGTCGTGCCGGGCGTCTACGATGCGCGCGTGACCAGCGCACGCACGTCCCTGTGGATCGGCACCTACCCCGCGGCCGGTGCGGGCAGCCCCGCGGGCCTCGGCGAGGGGGTGTGGCGGGTCGACCTCGACGCCGCGTCGGGGACCCTGGGGGCCGCCGAGCTGGTCGCGGTCACCCCGTCGCCGTCCTTCGTCGCGACGCACCCGTCGGGGCGCGTGCTCTACGCCGTCGGCGAGCTCACGGCGGGCACGGTGACGGCATTCTCCGTGCCGGTCGACGAGCCGGTCGACACGGTGGACGACGGCCCGGCGTCCCACGCCCCGCCGCCCGGCCCGCTCGTCGTGCTCGACGTCGTCGGATCGGGCGGCGCCGACCCCTGCCACCTGCTGCTCGCCCCGGATGCGCGCACCCTGTACGTCGCGAACTACTCCTCGGGCACGCTCGGCGTCCTGCCGCTCGACGCGGACGGACGGTTCAGCGCCGGGGTCCTCGCGGAGGGCGGCCCGGTGCAGGTCTGGGGGCACGCGGGCTCGGGACCCGACGCGAGTCGGCAGGAGGGACCGCACGCGCACTTCGTGGCGATCGCCCCGGGTGGGCTGTTCGTCATCGTCGCGGACCTCGGCACGGACGAGCTGCGCAGGTATGCGCGGGACCCCGGGACGGGGCTGCTCAGCCCGGCGGGGGTCGCGGCGACCCTGCCGCCGGGAACGGGCCCCCGCCACCTCGTGTTCGCCCCGGACGGCCGGACCGCCTACGTGGTGGGCGAGCTCGACGTGAGCGTGCGCGTGCTCGCGTGGGACCCCGGCACGGCGTCGGGCACGCTGGTCCAGTCGTTGCCGGCAGGTCCGCCGCCTGGACCGGTCGACCACGAACCCGGCAGCGCCGCGGGCCGTCGGGTCCTGCCGTCGCACATCGAGCTCGACGGCGACCGGCTCCTCGTCGCGGTGCGGACGAGCGACATGCTCGTCGGGTACGCGCTGGCCGCGGACGGCACGCTCGTCGCCGACGGTGCGACCGCGGTGCCGGGTGCGTGGCCGCGACACTTCGCGGTCGTGGACGGGACAGTCGTCGTCGCGGCGCAGGTGGGCGACGCCGTGGTCGCGTTCCGGCCGGGTGAGGGCGCGGTTCGCTGGGTCGTCTCGTCGGTGCTGCCGCTGCCCGCGCCTGCCTGCGTGGTGCCGACGGCCTGAGGCGCCCAGGTCGCGCGAGGCTGCGGGGACCGGGCGCCGGCGGCGGGGTGCGGGGTGACAATGGGGCAGGTGTGTTCGCCCACCTCCCTCGCCCACCGATCCCCGCAGGAGCCCTCGTGAGCCTCGAGCAGCCGCGCGTCGCGATGCTGTCGGTGCACACGTCGCCGCTCGACCAGCCGGGCACGGGCGACGCCGGCGGCATGAACGTCTACGTCTCGGAGCTGTCGCAGGCGCTGGCTCGCCGCGGTGCGCGGGTCGAGATCTTCACGCGCGCGACGTCGTCGACCCAGCCGGAGACCGCGGTGCTCGAGGGGGCCGACGCGCACGGCACGCCGTTGACCCCCGAGGGTGCCCGCGCCGTGCTGCTCGCCGAGGGCGTCGAGCCCGGGGTCGTGCCGCCCGTGCTCGTGCACCACGTGCCCGCGGGCCCGTTCGAGGGGCTCGACAAGAACGACCTGCCCGGCCAGCTGTGCGCGATGACGGCCGGTGTGCTGCGGTCGGAGGCGGCGCGCAGGCCCGGCTGGTACGACGTGGTCCACTCGCACTACTGGTTGTCGGGGCAGGTCGGGTGGCTCGCCGCGGACCGGTGGGAGGTCCCGCTCGTGCACACGATGCACACGATGGCCCGCGTGAAGAATGCAGCCCTCGCCCCGGGGGACACCGCCGAGCCCAACGGCAGGATCATCGGTGAGGAGCAGGTCGTCGCGGCGGCCGACGCGCTGGTGGCGAGCACAGCCGAGGAGGCGCAGGACCTCGTCGAGCTGTACGACGCCGACCCGGCGCTCGTGCACGTCGTGGCCCCGGGCGTGGACCTCGAGGTGTTCACCCCCGGTGGACCTGGGGCGCGTGCCGAGGCGCGCCGGGCCCTCGGCCTGCCGCTGGATCGCGACATCGTGCTCTTCGCCGGGCGCGTGCAGCTGCTCAAGGGCCCCGACGTGCTGGTGCGGGCCCTGGGCGTGCTCGCGGCGACAGGTCGGCCGGTGCCGATGCTCGTCGTTCTCGGCGGGCCGAGCGGGCGCCCGACGGCAGTCCGTGAGCTCTCGGCGCTGGCCGCCACGACCGGCGTCGGCGACCACGTGCTGCTGCGTCCGCCCGTGCCGCGGACCGAGCTTGCCCAGTGGTACCGCGCGGCCGACGTCGTGGCGATGCCCTCGCGCAGCGAGTCGTTCGGTCTGGTCGCCATGGAGGCGCAGGCGAGCGGGACCCCGGTGCTCGCGGCCGCCGTCGGCGGGCTGCGTTCGGTCGTGGCCGACGACGTCTCGGGCTCGCTCGTCCCCGGCCACGACCCGGTGGTGTGGGCGGACGCGATCGCCGACCACCTGGCCGACGCCGGCCTGCGCGCGCGGCTGGCCGTCGGTGCCCGGCAGGTGGCCGAGCGGTTCGGCTGGGACGCCGCGGCGGAGCAGGTGCTCAAGGTGTACGCGCTCGCGGACGCCCACCGACGCGCCTGACCGGGGTCCGTTCACGGGTCGAACGTCCCCGTCCACCCCCCTGCCTCGTGGGGCAGGATGAACCCATGACCTACACCCTCGTGCTGCTCCGCCACGGCGAGAGCGAGTGGAATGCCAAGAACCTGTTCACCGGCTGGGTGGACGTCGCGCTGTCCGAGAAGGGCGTCGCCGAGGCCGTGCGTGGCGGCTCGCTGCTCACGGACGCGGGCGTGCTCCCCGACGTCGTGCACACGTCCCTCCTGCGTCGCGCCATCACGACCGCGAACCTGGCCCTCGACGTGGCCGACCGGCACTGGATCCCCGTCAAGCGCAGCTGGCGCCTGAACGAGCGCCACTACGGCGCCCTGCAGGGCAAGGACAAGAAGCAGATCCGCGACGAGTACGGCGACGAGCAGTTCATGCTCTGGCGTCGCTCGTACGATGTCCCGCCGCCCCTCGTGGACCTGGGCTCGGAGTTCTCGCAGGACGCCGACCCGCGGTACGCCGACGCACCCGTCGTGCGGGCCGAGTGCCTCAAGGACGTCCTCGAGCGCGCGCTGCCGTACTGGCACAGCGACATCGTCCCCGACCTGCAGGCCGGCAAGACGGTGCTCGTCGCCGCGCACGGCAACTCGATCCGCGCGATCGTCAAGTACCTCGACGACGTCGACGACGCGACCATCGCCGGGATCAACATCCCGACGGGCATCCCGCTGCGCTACGAGCTCGACGAGACGACCCTGAAGCCGGTCGTCAAGGGTGGCGAGTACCTCGACCCCGAGGCCGCTGCCGAGTCGATCAAGGCCGTGGCCAACCAGGGCAAGTAGTCAGGACGACAGAGCGTCTGGACGACACAGCGTCAGGACGTACTGAACCCCCGCGCCGTGGGCGCGGGGGTTCAGTCATGCCTGGGGCCGTCCGGTCGAGCGAGGCCCTGCTCGGAGGGTCAGCGCTCGCCGCTGAGGTCCTCGGCGAAGTCGCCCGTCACGAGGTAGGTCACGCGGCGCGCGATCGACACGCCGTGGTCGCCGAACCTCTCGTAGTACCGGCCGGCGAGCGTCACGTCGACCGTCTCCTGCGGAGTCCCGGTCCAGCCGCCGCCGAGCATCGCGGTGAACGTGTCCTCGTGCAGCCCGTCGAGCAGGTCGTCGTCGCGCTCGATCTCCTTCGCGACGTCGAGGTCGTGCGTCTGGAGCAGCGCGGTGGTGCGGCTCGCGACGCGCGTCGCGGCGTCGTGCATCTCCGCGAACGCCCCGGTCAGGCCGTGCGGGATCGCGTGCCGGGGGTAGCGCAGCCGGGCGACCTGGGCGATGTGCCGGGCGAGGTCGCCCATGCGCTCGAGGGTCGCGCTCATCCGGAGCGCCGAGACGATGATGCGCAGGTCGGTCGCCACCGGCTGCTGCTGGGCGAGCATGAGGATGCACCGCTCGTCGAGCGAGCGGTTGATCGCGTCGATCGCGGCGTCGTCGGCGATCACCGACTCGGCCAGCTGGAGGTCGGCGGTCAGCAGCGCCGTCCCCGCCCGGTCGATGGCCCGCTCGACGAGCCCGCTCATCGAAGCGAGGTCGTCGCCGAGCTGCCTCAGCTCGGCGTCGAAGATCTTGCGCATGTGTTCCCTCTCTCAGTGCCCAGGTCACAGGATCCCACGACGAGGTGAACGTCGTCCCGTTCCCAGGTGAACATCAGGCGAGCGACCGGTCCGCGGGTGAGATCGGCGGTTCCCTGACCGTACCCTGACGAACGTGCAAGGAATCGAAGGAGCGGCAGTCGTTCTCGCGGGGCTGCTCGGGCTCGTGACGGGCGGCAGTGCCGCGCTCGCGTTCCGCCTGAGCGAGCGCGCTCAGCACACCGTCCCGGAGCAGCCGGCGCCCGAGCTCGACGAGGGCCTCGTCCGCGTGCTCGCGGTGCTGCGCTCGGCAGCGGTGGTCCTTGACGCCGACGACCGGGTCGTGCGTGCGAGCCCGCCCGCCTACGCGCTCGGCGTGGTGAACGACGGCCGGATCATGCACGCGGCGATCCGTGACCTCATCGCGGACGTGCGCCGCACCGGGACGATCCGCGACGAGGAGCTCGAGCTGCCGCGTGGCCCGCTCGGCCGCGGCACCCTCATGCTGCAGGTCCGGGTCGCGCACGTCGGCCCCGACCACCTGCTCGTCCTCGCCGAGGACCGTACCCAGGCGCGCCGGCTCGAGGCGATCCGTCGTGACTTCGTGGTGAACATCTCCCACGAGCTCAAGACGCCCGTCGGTGCTCTCTCGCTGCTCGCGGAGACGGTCCAGGACGCCGCCGACGATCCCGAGGCCGTGCGCCGGTTCGCGGGCCAGATGCGCAAGGAGGCCACCCGGCTCTCGGCGCTGGTCCACGAGATCATCGAGCTGTCGCGCCTGCAGGTCGCCGGAGCGCTCGAGGAGATCTCGGCGATCGACATCGACGCCGTCATCGCCGAGTCGGTGGACCGTGCGCGCACGAACGCCAGCGCGAAGCAGATGGTCTTCGACGTCGGCGGGGCGTCGGGCGCTGTCGTGTTCGGCGACCACGGCCTCCTCGTGACCGCCGTACGCAACCTGCTGGACAACGCCGTGGCCTACTCGCCCGAGGGCACCCATGTGGGGGTGGGGGTGCGCGTCGTCGAGGGGCTCGTCGAGATCGCGGTCGTCGACCAGGGGATCGGCATCTCCCCGGACGAGCAGGACCGGGTCTTCGAGCGGTTCTACCGGGTCGACCCGGCGCGATCGCGGGACACCGGCGGCACCGGCCTCGGCCTGAGTATCGTCAAGCACGTCGCGGCCGACCACGGCGGCGACGTGACTGTCTGGTCGCGACCCGGACGGGGCTCGACCTTCACCCTGCGACTGCCTCAGGCGGTCACCCCGCAGCACGACGAGGGCCTCGACGGCCCCGTGCAGACAGGAGTCACCCCGTGACCCGCATCCTCCTGGTCGAGGACGAGGAGTCGTACCGCGATCCGCTGACCTACCAGCTGACACGGGAGGGCTTCGACGTCGTGACCGCGGCGACGGGCCCCGAGGCGCTGGTGGCGTGGGAGAACGGCGGCGCCGACCTCGTGCTGCTCGACCTGATGCTGCCGGGGATGTCGGGCACCGAGGTGTGCCGGTGGCTGCGTGCGCGCAGCGACGTGCCGGTCATCATGCTCACCGCGAAGGACGGCGAGATCGACAAGGTCGTCGGCCTCGAGATCGGTGCGGACGACTACGTCACGAAGCCCTACTCGTTCCGCGAGCTGCTGGCCCGCGTGCGGGCGGTCCTGCGGCGGGGCGCGATCGGGACCGCCGACGCCGCGACCGAGCACGACGAGGGCACGCTCGACGTCGGCCCGGTGCGCCTGGACGTCGAGCGGCACACGGTCCACGTGCACGGCGAGCTGGTCGCGTTCCCGCTCAAGGAGTTCGACCTGCTCGAGTTGCTGATGCGCAACGCCGGCCGCGTGCTGACCCGCGGGCAGCTCATCGACCGTGTGTGGGGGTCGGACTACGTGGGGGACACCAAGACCCTCGACGTGCACGTCAAGCGCGTGCGCGCCAAGATCGAGTCCGATCCGGCCAACCCTGTGCTGCTGCAGACCGTCCGGGGGCTCGGCTACAAGCTTGCCGATGCCGCGGTGTCCTGAGGGCACTTCGTCGACCATCGTTCACCCTGCGTTCACCTTCCGCGGGCCTCCAGGTCACTTGTCCTGCTTAGCGTCAGCCCTGCACCGCGGCCTCCGGGTTGCGGGGGCATCTGACGATGAAGCACCAGGAGAGGGATTCCCGTGAAGGTTCGGCAGTTCGCACGACTGGCCAGTGTGGCCGGCGTCGTGCTCGTCTCGTCGCTGACGCTCGCGGCCTGTGGGTCCGACAACAACGCCGCCGGTGGCACCTCGGCGGCCCCCACGGCTGGCAAGACCACGGCGGCAGCTGCTGTCGACTGCGGCACCGGCGGAAAGATCAACGCTGAGGGCTCGTCGGCGCAGAAGAACGCGATCGAGCAGGCCATCGCGTCGTTCGCCACCGTGTGCCCCGACATCACTGTCAACTACAACCCGACCGGTTCCGGTGCGGGCATCACGCAGTTCAACGCGGCGCAGGTCGACTTCGCCGGCTCGGACTCGGCGCTCAACGCCGACAAGGGCGAGGTTGCCGCCGCGGCTGCGCGCTGCGCCGCGAACCCCGCCTGGAACCTGCCCATGGTGACCGGCCCGATCGCGGTCGCGTACAACCTGTCGGGCGTCGACAAGCTCGTCCTGAACGCCGAGGTCACCGCGAAGATCTTCCACGGCGACATCACGACCTGGAACGACCCCGCGATCGCCGCGCTCAACACGGGCGTCACGCTGCCGTCGGACGCGATTCACGTCTTCTTCCGCTCGGACGAGTCGGGCACGACCGACAACTTCACGAAGTACCTCAAGGCCGCCTCGAACGGCGCCTGGACCGACGAGCACGCCAAGGCGTGGCCGAAGTCGGGTGCCGGTGAGGGCCGCGAGAAGTCCGCAGGCGTGGCCGAGGGTGTCAAGACGACCCCCGGTGGCATCTCCTACGTCGAGTGGTCGTACGCCAAGGACAACAAGCTGGGCATCGCCCAGATCGACAACGGCTCGGGTGCCGTCGAGCTGAACGCCGACTCGGTCGGCAAGGCCGTGGCCGCCGCGAAGCCTGCCGGCGAGGGCAACGACCTGCAGCTCAAGCTCGACTACGCGACCAAGGAGGCCGGGGCGTACCCGATCATCCTGGTGACGTACGAGATCGTCTGCTCGAAGGGTCTCGACGCGAACCTCACGAAGGGTGTCAAGGCGTTCCTGACGCACTTCGCCTCGGTGGACGTGCAGAAGAGCCTCGTCGACATCGGCTACGCGCCGCTGCCCGCCGAGGTCCAGGCGAACGTCGCGAAGGCCATCGCGGCCATCGCCTGAGCCTGACCTACGCTAGAACAGTCGCACCTGCCTGACGCCGTCGTCCTGGTCCCCCTCGGGGTGCCGGGACGACGGCGTCAGACGGCACCCAGTACCCCACCTGAAGGATGGCGATGGTGACCACGACCAGCCCGCAGCCCGACGCCACCCTCACCGGTGGCCGGCGCCGTGGGCCGGACCGGCTCTTCCGTGGGCTCGCGGTCTCCGCGAGCGGCATCGTGGTCACGCTCGTCGTGATCGTCGGTGCGTTCCTCGTCACGAAGGCGGCCCCGTCGCTCGCGGCCGACACGGCCAGCTTTCTCGGCTCACGCGAGTGGGACGTCGCCGACCCCACGAACCTGCGGTTCGGCATCGCCCAGCTCCTCTGGGTCACCGTCATCTCGTCGATCCTCGCGATGGCCCTGGCGGTGCCGGTCGCGATCGGCGTCGCGCTCTACCTCACGCACTACGCGCCGGCCCGCGTGGCCAAGCCGTTCGCCTATCTCGTCGACCTGCTGGCCGCCGTCCCCTCGATCGTCTTCGGACTGTGGGGGGCACGGGTCCTCATGCAGTACGTCCAGCCGCTGCAGGACTTCCTCAAGCGGGTCTTCGGATGGTTCCCGCTGTTCGCCCCGACCTCCGTGCAGGCGGGCACGATCTTCCTCGCGTCGATCGTCCTGGCCATCATGATCCTGCCGATCATCACCGCGCTGTCGCGTGAGGTGTTCCGGCAGACGCCGAACGAGCACAAGGAGGCCGCGCTCGCGCTCGGCGCGACCCGCTGGGAGATGATCCGCATCGCGGTCCTCCCGTTCGGGCGGCCCGGTGTCATCTCCGCGTCGATGCTCGGCCTCGGACGCGCGCTCGGCGAGACCATCGCGGTCACGATCATCCTGTCGACGACGTCGGGCGCGTTCAGCTGGTCGCTCTTCTTCGGGGGTGAGACGTTCGCGTCGAAGATCGCGAACGCGGCGTCCGAGTTCGATGCCCCGTCCAAGACCGGCGCCTACATCGCGGCCGGCCTCGTCCTCTTCCTCCTGACGTTCGCGGTCAACGCCGTCGCCCGCATCATCATCGAGCGACGGAAGGCCTTCTCCGAATGAGCGCCGTGACCTCGTTGAGCCAGAGTGCCGTCCCCGCCGGGCCGGGGACGCCCGCGTTGGGTGACCTGAGCAGCCCTGCGAGCGCCTCGCGGCGCGCCAAGGACCGCGCCGCGACCATCGCGATGCACACGGCGTTCGTCCTCGCGCTCGTGCCGCTCGTCTGGATCCTGTGGACCGTCATCTCCCACGGCTACCAGATGCTGCTGACCTCGCAGTGGTGGATGAACTCGCAGCGCGGCGTCACCGTCCGCGACTTCGGCGGCGGGGCTTACCACGCCATCATCGGGACGCTCCTGCAGGCCGGGGTCACGGCCGTCATCTCCGTGCCGATCGGCATCCTCACCGCGATCTACCTCGTCGAGTACGGGCGCGGCGTCGCGGCACGCGCGGTGAGCTTCATGGTCGACGTGCTCACCGGCATCCCGTCGATCGTCGCCGCACTGACGATCTACGCGCTGTGGATCTCGACCTTCGGGCTGTCGCGAGTCGGCTTCGCCGTGAGCCTCGCCCTGGTCCTGCTCATGGTCCCGACGATCGTGCGGTCGACCGAGGAGATGCTCAAGCTCGTCCCGAACGAGCTCCGCGAGGCGTCCTACGCGCTCGGGGTGCCGAAGTGGAAGACGATCATGCGGATCGTCCTGCCGACCGCCTTCTCCGGCATCCTCACCGGTGTCCTGCTCGGGCTGGCGCGCGTCATGGGCGAGACCGCCCCGCTGCTGATCCTCGGGCCGTACACGAAGTCGATCAACCTCGACCTCTTCCACGGCAACATGGCCTCGCTCCCGACGATGATCAACCAGGACCGCACCGAGTTCCTCGACGCCGCGGTCCAGCGCACGTGGGGCGCCGCGCTGACGCTCATCCTCGTCGTGATGCTCCTCAACCTCGCCGGCCGACTCATCGCCCGGTTCGGGAAGGTGTAGCCGTGCGCACCCGAGCAGGCGCCCGCCCGAGCGGCGCGCGCACACTGGACCCGACCCCCGTACCGTCTCGAAAGGAGCGCTGACCGCTGTGGCCAAGCGCATCGACGTCAAGGACCTCAACGTCTACTACGGGGACTTCCGTGCGGTCGAGGGTGTGACCCTGGGGATCGACGCCCGGTCCGTGACCGCCTTCATCGGACCGTCGGGCTGCGGCAAGTCGACGTTCCTGCGGACGCTCAACCGCATGCACGAGGTGCTACCCATCGGCCGCGTCGAGGGTCAGGTGCTGCTCGACGGTGCCGACCTGTACGACAAGAACGTGGACCCGGTCGCGGTGCGCCGGACCATCGGCATGGTGTTCCAGCGCCCCAACCCGTTCCCGACGATGTCGATCTTCGACAACGTGGCCGCCGGGCTGCGTCTGAACGGCACGAAGAACAAGGCCGAGCTCACCGAGGCGGTCGAGACGTCGCTCCAGGGGGCCAACCTCTGGAACGAGGTCAAGGACCGACTCGACAAGCCCGGCGCCGGGCTCTCGGGTGGTCAGCAGCAGCGGCTGTGCATCGCACGGGCCATCGCGGTGCGCCCGCAGGTCCTGCTCATGGACGAGCCCTGCTCGGCGCTCGACCCGATCTCGACGCTCGCGATCGAGGACCTGATCTCCGAGCTGAAGAGCGACTACACGATCGTGATCGTGACCCACAACATGCAGCAGGCCGCGCGCGTCTCGGACCGGACGGCGTTCTTCAACATCGCGGGGACAGGCCAGCCGGGTCGGCTCATCGAGATCGACGACACCCCGGTCATGTTCTCGTCGCCGCGTGAGAAGGCCACAGAGGACTACATCTCGGGCCGCTTCGGCTGACCAGCAGGTCGTCGTCGGCTGTCCGGCTCGCCGGCTGCGGCCGACGGTCTGCCGTCTCGGCCCGGCTAGCTCGCGGTCGGGGTGGGGACGAGCGTCGCGTACTCCGGGAGCGTGCCGTCGAGCACGGGCACCGAGACGGTCAGGGATCCGCCCGGGCCGGTCGCGAGGGTCAGCGGGGTCACGCCGCCGGGTGCGTTGTCCGCGGTGAACGTGATCTTCTTGCCCGTGTCGCCACCCACCAGGACCGTCGTGGCGGGGTCGACCCGGACGGTGCCGATCGCGACGGTGCCGGACGTGATCGAGACGGTGATCGCGGCAGTCCCCCGGTTGGTGAACGCACCCTGCAACGCCGCGGGCGCACCCTGGGCGCTCGTCAGGACGATGAGGTTCTCCGCCGTGATGTCGCCGAGCACTGCGCGGACACCGTCGGACGCCGAGTAGGCCTTGGCTGTGGTGATCTCGTTGGTCGCGGAGCAGCCGGCGAGGGCCAGGCCGGCGAGGGCGACGACGCCCGCCGCAGCGAGCCGGTGAAGCAAGGACGAGCGGGCGCGGATCACGGGTTCTCCTCGTTCGCTGTGCCTCGTCGGCACACATCGGTCGGCAGACATCTATCGCACACATCTGTTGCACACCTGTGGGACAAACGTGCAGGTCACGGCTGTCGGAGCGGGTCGAGGCGGCCAGTTGCGGGGCCGACGGCGGTGCGGACAGCTGCCCGCAACACTTTACTGGTCCGAGCGTCGTGCGCGCCTCGGTCGAGGTCGGTCAGAAACGATCCGTGACCTGGACGAGAGCCGTCGAACCGACGGCGAGGAACTCGCTCGGCTGCCTCTGACCTGCACAAACGTCCGTGACAGGCCCCCGGGAGGCCCGCTGGAACGTGATAGAATGGGCATCCGCGAAAGGGGACACCCACAGATGACTTTCACTGTAGGGGAGACGGTTGTCTACCCGCACCACGGTGCAGCATTGATCGAAGAGATCAAGACCCGAACGATCCGTGGCGAGGAGAAGCTCTACCTGAAGCTCAAGGTGGCGCAGGGCGACCTGACGATCGAGGTCCCGGCGGAGAACGTCGATCTCGTCGGAGTGCGTGACGTCGTCGGCCAGGAGGGTCTCGACAAGGTCTTCGAGGTCCTGCGTGCGCCGTACACCGAAGAGCCGACCAACTGGTCTCGCCGGTACAAGGCGAACCTCGAGAAGCTGGCCTCGGGCGACGTCATCAAGGTTGCCGAGGTCGTCCGCGACCTGTCGCGTCGCGACGCCGACCGCGGGCTCTCTGCCGGCGAGAAGCGCATGCTCGCCAAGGCCCGTCAGATCCTCGTCTCGGAGCTCGCGCTCGCGGAGCACACCGAGGAGGAGAAGGCCGAGGCCATCCTCGACGAGGTCCTGGCGTCCTGACGGCCTCCTGACCGCGTCCTGACGACCGTTCCCGTGCCGGGCGAGATCCCTGCGGCCGTGGCAGCGCTGTGACGGTCGTCGCGATCCTCACGTCTGCCGGGAGCGGTCGTCGGCTCGGTCATGCCCTGCCGAAGGCTCTCGTCGAGCTCCGTGGCGTGCCGCTCGTGGTGCGTGCTGCCCGCGCGCTCGTCGGCTCGGGGCTCGTCGGGCTCGTCGTCGTGACGGCACCCCCGGAACAGGTCACGGAGTTCGCCGAGGTGCTCGGCGTCGAGATCGAGGGTGTCCCGGTGCGGGTGGTCGCCGGTGGATCGACCCGGCAGGCGTCCGTCGCTGCGGGCCTCGCCGTCGTGCCCGACGGCGCGGACGTCGTCCTCGTCCATGACGCCGCGCGTGCGCTCGTCCCGCCGGGCCTCGTGGCGCGCGTCGTCGAGGCGGTCCGCGCAGGCCACCCGGCCGTCATCCCCGGGCTCGCCGTGACCGACACCATCAAGCGTGTCGGCGCCCGGGGCGATGTCCTCGAGACGGTCCCGCGCCATGAGCTGCGGGCCGTCCAGACGCCGCAGGGCTTCGCCCCCGACGTGCTCGCCCGTGCCCATGCGGCCGGGGCCCACCTCGGCGTCGACGAGACGTCCGCGGCATCCGACGACGCCGGCCTGGCTGAGGCGATCGGCGTGCCCGTGTGGGTCGTCGACGGCCACGAGGACGCCTTCAAGATCACCACCCCGCGCGACCTCGCGGTGGCGCAGCTCGTCCTCGCCGAGCGTGACGGCTCGGCTGACGAGTCGGACGACACGTTGGCCGCCGAGTCGGACGACAGCGCGGAGGCGCAGCGATGACAGCCCTGCCACGCACCGGTCTCGGCGTCGACGTGCACGCCTACGACCCGGATCCCGCGCCCGACGCCGTGCTGCACCTCGCCGGTCTCACCTGGCCGGGCGAGCGCCCGCTCGCGGGTCACTCCGACGCCGACGTCGCAGCGCACGCGGCAGCCGATGCGCTGCTGTCCGCGGCCGGTCTGGGCGATCTCGGGTCCAACTTCGGGACGGCTGAGCCGCAGTGGAAGGGTGCCGCCGGCACGGCACTGCTCGCTGAGGCCGCGCGTCGCGTCCGGGCGGCCGGGTTCGAGATCGGCAACGTCGCGGTGCAGGTGATCGGCAACCGGCCCCGGCTGTCTCAGCGGCGCGCCGAGGCCGAAGCCGTGATGTCTGCGGCCGCTGGTGCGCCGGTGAGCGTCTCGGCGACGACCACGGACGGCCTCGGACTGACGGGTCGGGGCGAGGGCGTCGCCGCCGTGGCGACGGCGCTCGTCGCGTCCGTGGGCTGACCCGCGGACAGACCGGCGGGCGGACCTGCCCACCGATCAGCGGATCGACCAGGGGCGCGACGCGACGACGTACCCGCGGGGCGCGCACCCAGCACGACGCCCGCCACCACGAGCGCCCCGAGCGCGATCTCGACGAGCGGTGTCGCCTCGCGCAGCAGGAGCCACGACGCCGCGATGCCGACGACGGGCACGAGCATCGAGAACGGCGCGACGACGCTCGACGGGTGCCGCGCCATGAGCGACGTCCACACGCCCGAGCCGACGACGGTCGCGATGACGACCGTGAACAGCAGACCGCCGAGCGCGAGCGCCCCCTGACGTGTCCCGAGAGTCGTCAGCGACGTCCTGATCGCGTCGGGCCCCTCGACCGCGAGCGACAGGGCCAGCAGGGGGATCGGCGGCACGACCGACATCCACAGCGTCAGGCGGAACGGCTCGGCCGCGCGGGCCTGCCGGTTGGCGAGGTTGCCGAACGCCCACCCGAGTCCGCCGCACAGCGTGAGCACGACGGGGAGCAGCGTGGCGCCCCCGCCGAGCCCGGAGCGGTGGACCGCGATCCCGACCAGTCCCAGCACAGCCAGGCCGATGCCCGCGGCCTGAGGGGCGCGGAGCCGCTCGTGCAGGAGCACGCCTCCCAGCAGCACGGTGAACGGCGCCGAGGACTGCAGGACCAACGACGCGAGCCCGGTCGGCATGCCGGTGGCCATGGCGAGGTAGAGGAACACGAACTGCAGGACGCCGAACCCGAACCCGTAGCCGAGGATCCACCGCCACGGCACGGCAGGACGCCGGACGAGCAGCAGGGTCGGGACGGCGATGAGGCTGAAGCGCACGGCGACGAGGAAGAACGGCGGGAACTGCTCGAGCGACAGGTGGATCGCGGGGAAGTTCAGCCCCCAGCACAGCGCCACGAGCACGGCGAGGAAGCGGTCGCGCAGCGGCATGGCAGTGAGCATGCGCCCGGTCGATCGTTGAGCACCATCGAATGTTCCTCACAGGTCGCTGTAGCGTCGCTACATGGATCCCATCTCGCTCGAGACCCTGCGGACCGTCGGAACCCACGGCGGTGTGACCGCCGCGGCGGCAGTCCTGCACCTGACGCCCTCCGCCGTGTCCCAGCAGCTCGCCCGGCTCCAGCGCGAGGTGGGGGTCCCGCTGACGGAACGCGTCGGGCGGGGGCTGCGGCTGACCCCTGCGGGCCGTGCCCTCGCGGCCGCGGCGATCGACGTCGCGGTCGCCCTGGAACGGGCCCGGGCGGCGACCGACGCCTACCTGGCCCGGCCTGAGGGCACCGTGCGCGTCAGCGCGTTCCAGAGCGCGGCACAGATGTTCCTGCCCGGGCTCCTGACGCGCGTCGCGGCCCGCGGCGGCATCACCCTGGAGTGCGCCGACGAGGATGTCGCCCAGGACGACTTCGCGGCGCTCACGGACCGCATGGACATCGTCGTCGCGCACCGGCCCGACCGGAGCCACGACTGGGCCGCCGGCGGCGTGCCGGTGCATGTGGTGCCGCTGCTGCGCGAGCCCCTCGACGTGGCCGTCCCCGCCGGGCACCGTCTCGCGAGCCGCGGCGAGGTCCATCCCGAGGATCTCGTCGACGAGGAGTGGATCGCGGTGCGGGAGGGTTTCCCGGTCGCGACGGTGCTCGCGGCCGTCGCGACGCGCTCGGGCTCAGCGCCGCGCATCACGCACCGCATCAACGACTTCCACGTGGTGGAGGCCATGGTGGCCGCTGGTCATGGGATCGCGCTGCTGCCGAGGTACACGTCGGGACGCGAGCCGGACGTCCGGCTCGTGCCGCTCACGGGCGTGCGTGCGGGCCGGCGCATCGATGCGCTCGTGCGCATGGACCGGGCCGAACGGCTCGTCGTGCGGCGCGTGCTCGAGGAGCTGCAGGCGCTCGCCGCCGAGATCGACGGCCGGGCGCGGGGGACCGGCGCGACGGACGCGCAGCCCCGCGGGTGAGGTCGTCGCACGGGGTTCGCGAGTCGCGCCGATGTCCGGTACCGTCCGGTTCCGTGACGACGGCGTACCAGACCCCGACAGGATCGGTGGAGCGAGTGAGGGAGCTCCCTCAGCGCACCCCTGCGGCCCCTCGGGTCCGGCTGCGGGTGCGCGTCCCGGCTGATGTCCTGTCGGCAACGATCGGCGGTCTGGAGCTTCTCGACGAGGCCGGCGGCACGGTTCTCAGCCAGGACGTCATCGCTGCTGCTCCGCCGCTCGCCCCCGGGATCGAGGTCCGCCGGGTCGCCGCGGCCGCCCGCCGCGCCACGCTCGACTGAGGGCGCTGCGCTCGACCGATAGCGCCGCGCTCGGCTGATAGCGCCGCGCTCGGCTGACGGCGCCGCGCTGGGCTCACGGCGCTACGGCAGGAGCACGAGCTTTCCGCGGGCGTGACCCGCGATGCTGTCGCGGTGCGCCTGGGCGACCTCCTCGAGCGGGTAGGTGTGCGCGACGGCGACGAGGAGCTCTCGGTCGGCCGCGAGCTCGACGAGGTGCGGTATCGCGGCCGCACGGATCGACGTGCCGGGATCGGCCCCCGGCCCGTTGCCGAGCAGCTGGATCCCGAGCCCGCCCGCGTGGCCGAAACCCGCGATCGTCGCGATACGTGAGCGGTCGGCGACGAGCTCGACCGACACGTCGAGCGCCTCCTCGGTGCCCACCGTGTCGATCGCGACGGTCACCGGCCCGAGTGCTCCGGTCGCCTCGCGGACCCGGTCGGCGAGACCCGGCCCGTACGTCACGGGCACGGCGCCGAGCGCGCGCAGGTCGGCGTGCGTCGCCTCGCTCGCGGTCGCGACGACCTGGGCACCGCGGAGCCGGGCGAGCTGGACGACGAATCGTCCGACACTGCCCGACGCACCGTGCACCAGGACCACATCGCCCGCGCCGGCGCCGGTCGCTTCGAGGGTGTGCCAGGCCGCGCTGCCCGTGAGCAGCAGGCCGGCGGCCTCGGCCCACGAGATCCGCGCGGGCTTGGGCTCGAGGCGCGCTGCGGGCACGAGGACCATCTCGGCGTACCCGCCGTGCACCCCGGTCGCGATGACGTGGTCGCCGACCGGGATGTCCTCGACACCGGGCCCGACGGCCATCACGACCCCGGCGACCTCGAGCCCGAGCCGGATCGGCAGCCGCGCGGGGTCGGTCCCGAACGCACCGCTGTACAGCTTCCAGTCGATCGGGTTGACACCGGCAGCACGCACGTCGAGGAGCACCTCGCCCGGACCGGGTTCGGGGACCGCGACGTCGACCACGGACAGGACCTCGGGACCGCCGTACGCGGTGGCAACGACTGCTCGGCTCATACGGTCGTAACGCGTCGTCGGCGGGTCGTGTTCCGACGGGCAGCGTTCGGGCAGGCCGCGACCCGGCTCAGATCGACGGCAGCCAGACCCGCATGGTCGAGGGACCGCGGTTGGCCCAGTCGTGGTAGGCGATCAGCGGGGCTTCGACCACAGCAGTCGTGCGCCGTGCTCCGTCCGCCTCCCCGTCGCCGTACGGCCAGTCCTCGGGGGTCGGGGCGTCCACCTCGAACCGGGCGACCACGCGTCCGTCGACCTCCCGCACGGATTCCCGCGAGGTGAGCCGCACGTGCCCGACGTCGGCGTCTCGCAGCACGCCTGCGGCCGCGAGGTCCACGGACTCCAGGCACAGCACCTCGGGCCCACGCTCGACGGCCACGCACCCGCGCACCGCGTCGATCCGTGGGTCGGGGACGACGATGCGCGGCCCGACCGGCAGCTGGAGCTCGACGACGTCGCCTGCCGCGAACGGCCGGGTGACCCGGGCGGTCCCGGGGGCGACCGCCATGGGCAAGTCGTCGTCGGGCGTCGTCAGGGTGGCGCCCGTGGCCCACGTCGGCACGCGCAGGCTCAGGGTCCAGGGCTCCTCGTGCGACGTGCGGACGACGATCCGGACCCGCCCGTCGTGCGGGTAGCCCGTCTCCACGTCGACGTCGAGGGTGCGCCCGTCGGGCAGGTGCGTGCGGATCTCGGTCGGTGCGTACTGATGGACCTGCAGGCCGGTGTCGTCGACCGTCGCGACATAGGCGCCCAGGCTCGCGAACATCCGGGCGACGTTGGGCGGGCAGCACGAGACGGCGAACCAGGGCGCTCGCAGCGACGACGTCGCGCGGGGCACGGCGACGTCGGTGGCGGGCGTGGTGCCCGGTCGGCGCTGGTGCAGCGTGTTCGTGTAGAAGAACGCCGTACCCTCGTGCGAGGGAGACGTGGCCACGACGTTGTAGAGGGTGCGCTCGATGAGGTCGGCGTAGCGGGGCAGGCCCTGCGCGAGGAGCAGCCGCCACGAGAACATCACGGAGCCCACGCCGGCACACGTCTCGGAGTACGCGCGGTCCGGCGGCAGCTCCCAGTCGTCGCCGAACGACTCGCCCGAGTGGTGCGCGCCCTGACCGCCCGTGATGTACGTGCGGTGCGCGACGGTGTTCGCCCACTGCGTGGTGAGCGCAGCGAGCAGGTCACCGTCGTCGGTCTCGACCGCGACGTCCACCGCGCCTGCCGCGAGGTAGTTGGCTCGCACGGCGTGGCCCTCCAGCACCGTGGCGTCGCGCACCGGGATGTCGTCCTGGTAGTACGAGCGGCCGAACTCGATGTCGGCGAGGGTGCCGGTCCCGCGCCGGGCGACGAACAGGGCGGCCTGGTCGACGTACCGCTGCTCGCCCGTCGCGCGACCGAGCTCGGCGAGCGCCGGCTCGATCTCGGGGTGACCGCACACGCGCTGCAGGCCGTTGGGGCCGAACGTCGCGCACACGTGGTCGGCGACGCGCCGGGCGATGTCGACGAGGCCGTCGGTCGCATCCGGGCGGGTGCGCTGCCGCGCGACGGCGGCCTGGAACAGGTGGCCGAAGCAGTAGAGCTCGTGACCCCACTCGAGGTCGCTGTAGCGCGGGCGCTGACCCGGCCGGCCGAACTGGGTGTTGAGGTACCCGTCGGGCTCCTGGGCCGCGGCGATCCGCGCGACGAGACTCGTCAGCCGGGCGTCGACCTCGGCGTCGCCGGACCGCCCGACCTCCCAGGCCATCGCCTCGAGGAGCTTGTACACCTCGGAGTCGGAGAACTCCCGGCCCGCGCGGTGCTCGGCGACGGTGCCCGCCGCGGCGGCGTCGAAGTTGCCTATCCAGCCCTCGCGCTCCATCCAGTACTCGATGTGCGCGAGCGTTGCGCGGCCGTTGACGGCCTGCCTGTCCGCCCAGACGCCGCCGGTGATACGGACCTCGTCGAGGCCGAGGGGCCGCAGCGCGCTGTGGGAGGGGACGACCGGGGTGGCCGCCGCGGGGGTTGAGCTGGTGAGGTTCACGATCATCCCTTGAGTGCGCCGGACATGAAGCCGCGCACGTAGTGCCGCTGGAGCAGGAGGAACAGCAAGATGCAGGGCAGCGCCAGGACGACGACGCCGGCCTCCGTCGCGCCGTAGTCGATGACCCCTTGGACCTGCACGCGCAGGTTGGAGACCGCGAGGGGCAGCGTCATGCGGTCGGAGTCGTTGATGAGGATGAGCGGGGCGAAGAAGTCGTTCCAGGCCGCGAGGAACGCGAACAGCCCGACCGTGATGAGTCCCGGGGTCACGGCCGGGAGCAGGACGCGGCGCAGCGCCATGAACGACGAGCACCCGTCCACGAGCGCCGCCTCGTCCAGCTCGCGCGGGACGGACTCGAACGAGATGCGCATCATGAACGTCGAGAACGGCAGCTGGAACATCGTGAGCACGAGCGAGACGCCGACGAGCGAGTTCTGCAGGCCGACCTTGTTCAGCAGCACGTACAGCGGGATGAGCAGCGTCGCGTACGGAACCATGAGGATCGCGAGCGTGAGCATGAACAGCAGGTTCTTGCCGGGGAACCGGAACCGCGCGAACGCGTAGCCGCCGAGCGTCGACACCGTGAGCGTGAGGACCACGGTCAGCAGCGACATGAAGGTCGAGTTCGCGAGGTACTGCCAGATGCCGGCCTGGTAGTGGGCCAGCGTGACGTAGTTGCCGAAGCCCCACCCCTTGACCTGGCCCGTCCCGGCGAGCGGCGAGATGGATGCCACGGCGGTCCAGACGAGCGGGAACAGGAAGATCACGGCGAGGCCGCCGGAGAACACCCAGAACGGCGTGCGCAGCGCGACGCCACCGAGGGTCGTCGGAGGTGCACCGTGGCGGACGGGCCGTCCCCCTTCGGGGAGGGTCAGCTGCGTGCGGGTTGCGATGGTCACGAGTTCCCCCTCAGCTCTCGTCCGACGTGCGGAACGCCCGCAGCTGGACGACATTCACGACGACGAGCGCGAGCAGCACGATCACAGACAGCGACCCGGCGACGCCGAGGTCGTTCTGACCCTGGAAGGCCATCGAGTAGATGAGCTGCACCACCGTGATGGTGCTGTTGTCCGGGCCGCCCTTGGTGAGGATGTAGAACTGCTCGAACGCGAGCAGCGAGCCCGTGACGCACAGGATCGTGGTGAGCGCGAGCGTGGGGCGCAGCAACGGGATCGTGATCCGCCGGAACGTGTCCCACCGGCCCGCGCCGTCCATCCGGGCCGCCTCGTACAGCTCGGTCGGGATGGACTGCAGGCCGACGAGCATCAGGAGCATGTAGAAGCCCGCGTACCGCCAGACGATGAGGAACAGGGTCGAGAAGAGTGCCGCGTCGGGCGACCCGAGGAACGTGAGCCCGAGCCTGCGCATCGTGGGGGCGAAGGGGCCGGCGAGGGGGGAGTAGAGCACGTAGAACAGCAGCGACGCGGAGGCGAGGCCGAGCGCGCTCGGCACCAGGAACGACGCGCGGAGCAGCCCCTTCCAGCGCGATGACTCCTGGACCAGCATCGCGAGGCCGAGACCGAGCGCGATGAGCAGCACCGTCGCGAGCACCGTGTACTTCAGCGTGAAGGTGATGGACTCGGCGAAGAAGCGGTTCGAGACCGCCTTGTGGTAGTTGTCGGGGAAGTTGATCCCCTGGTCGCCCGAGAGCAGCGGCCATCTCGACGCGCTCATGCGCAGCACGAGCCCGAGGGGGAGGACGAACAGCAGGAGCACGAAGAGCGCGGTGGGCCACGCGTACGCCCAGCCGCGGGTGGACCGGCTGAACCGGCGCCGTGCCGGCCGTTGATCTCGTACGTGGGGGAGATGCGGGACTGTCGCTGGCTGGGCGGACATCGGGGACCTCTCGGGCGTGGTCGGCGGGTGCCGGGTCGGTGGCGGGCGTCGGGCCCGGTGCGTCGGTGGGTGTGGCACCCACCGACGCACCGTCGGACCAGGGAGGGCTACTGCCCGAGCACCGCGGTGATCTCGGCGTTGTCCTTGTCGACGCTCGTGCCGTCACCCAGCACTGCGTTGCGGATCAGGGTGAGCCACGGGCTGCTCGGCGCGTTGAACGCCTGCTGGAAGTTCAGCGCGACCGGGGTGTCGCCCTTGCCTGCGACCTGGTTGATGGTGACCAGGCGCGGGTCCTTCGTGGCGTACTGGTTCTCGGAGAAGTCGCTCCGCGAGACGACGTCGTTGTCCTTGGCGAGCACGCCGACCTGGGCATCCTCGGACATCATCCAGGACAGGAAGTTCCACGCCTGCGCGGTGTGCTTCGAGTCCTTCGAGACGCCGATGCCGTCGCCGCCGACGAAGGTCGACGCGCCGCCGTCAGGTCCGGGGATGCCGGCGACGCCGACGTCGAAGCCTGTGGTGGACGACAGCAGGGTGGCCGGGTAGAACATCAGGCCGACCTTGCCCTGGGTGAACCCGGCGGTCCAGGTCGGTCCCGACTCGTCCTTCGACGACGGCAGGACTGCACCGGAGGCCCAGAGGTCCTTCCATGTCGAGTAGACGCTCTTGGCGGTCGTGCTGTTGAGCAGCGACGACGTGCCGTCCGGGCTCATCACCTGGTCACCGGCGGCCCAGATGCTCGGGAACCAGGTGAAGACCAGGCAGCCGCCGCAGTTGAGGCCCGTCGCGGTGCCGTAGGTGTCGGGCTTGTTGAGCGCCTGGATCGCCTTGGCGTCCTTGGCGTACTCGGCGAGCGACGCGGGCGCCTTGTCGGGGTCGAGCCCGGCCTCCTTGAACAGGTCCTTGTTCCAGAAGAGCATCGACAGGTCGAGCACGAACGGCAGGACGTGCTCCTTGCCGTCCAGCGTGCCGGCCGCGAGGTGACCCTTGTTGATCGTGTCCTTGTAGCTCAGGCCGTCGATCTGGGTCGTCAGGTCCTGGAACAGGCCCTGCTGGACCCAGTTGGGCACGTAGACGATGTCGGCGGCGAAGAGGTCCGGGAGGCCGGACGACCCGGCAGCCGCACCGACCTTGGCCACGTAGTCGTCGTTGGGGACGACCGTCAGCTTGACCTGGTTCTTGTGGCTGGCGTTGTAGGCCGCGACGAGAAGCTTGGCCTGCTTCTCGAGCGGCGCGCGGGTCCAGAGGGTCAGGGACGATCCGTCGTCCGTCCCGTCGGCGCCCGCCGTGACGGCGGCGCTGCCTGTGGTGCCGGTGCTGGGGGTGTTCGAGCTGCTGCACGCCCCCAGGGCGACCAGCAGACCTGCTGTCACGACCCCGGCGGCCAGGCGCGTGCCTGCCGACCGGGTGTGGATCATCCTCATCGTGTCTCCTCGTGCTCATCGTTGAGCGGGCGCCGGGGGCGGCTCCGCGATCGAACCTGCGAAAACCCTGTCGAGGTCATCACTGCCCTCGGACGTCGTCGAGCATCATGCGGTGCAGCCTCTGCGGCTCTGCGACGGCCACGCACGGTTACCGCGCCGCGCATCGTGGTACCGAAACGAAGCCGAAAAGGTTTTCTGAATGTAGTTCGGGTGAGGAAGTGTCGTCAAGACCCTCCCGCGGTTACAGTTCGATCACGATCGACGGAGGAGGTGCGGGGTGCAGGTGACCGGCGACCGGCACATGAACCGCCCCGTCACGCTCACCGACGTCGCGCGCCTCGCTGGCGTGTCCGTCGCGACCGCCTCCAAGGCGCTCAACGGTCGCGACCAGGTGAAGGACTCGACGCGCACACGCGTCCAGGAGGCTGCGGCCCGCCTCTCATTCAGCCCCAACCGGCTCGCGCGCAGCCTGCTCGCCGGACGCAGCGGGACAGTCGGGCTGCTCACGAGCGACCTCGTGGGGCGGTTCGTCATCCCGATCCTCATGGGCGCAGAGGACGCGTTCGGCGCCGGTCAGGTCAACGTGTTCCTGTGCGACGCGCGCGGTGACGCCATCCGCGAGCGCTACCACCTGCGCGCGCTGCTCGGCCGACGCGTGGACGGCCTCATCGTCGTCGGGCGCCAGACTGACCCGCGCCCGTCGCTCGGCCGCGACATCGGGGTCCCCGTGGTCTACGCGTACGCCCCGTCGGACGACCCCGCCGACCTGTCCCTCGTTCCGGACAACGTCGGTGCCGGCCGGCTGGCCGCGCAGCACCTGCTCGCGTGCGGACGGCGGAAGATCGGCCACATCAGCGGCGAGCACGCCTACGCCGCCGCGCGGGACCGTGTGCAGGGTGCGCGGGAACGCCTCGCGCAAGAGGGGCTCGAGCTCGTCGGTGACGTCATGTACGGCGAGTGGTCGGAGCGGTGGGGGCGGGATGCGACGGCGATGCTGCTCGCCCAGCACCCGGAGATCGACGCCATCATGTGCGGCTCGGACCAGATCGCGCGCGGGGCTCTCGACACCGCTCGGGACCTGCACCGCACCGTGCCCGACGACATCGCCATCATGGGCTTCGACAACTGGGAGGTGCTGACGACGAACGCGCGGCCAGAGCTGACCAGCATCGACGCGAACCTGCAGCAGCTCGGTCGCGCCGCGGCGCAGCGGGTGTTCGCTGCGCTCGAGGGCATGGACATCGGATCTGGAGAGCAGGCGCTGCCGGGTCGCCTCATCATCCGAGGCTCGACGGTCGCGCGCAGGTGACGGCTCACCGCACCGGACCGAGCACCCGGTTGAGGTAGTCGTTCGTGAACACGCCGTCGGGATCGGCCGTCGCGCGGACCCGCTGCGCGTCGGTGAACCGGGGGTAGAGCTGGGCGAGCCGGTCGGCGTCCAGCCAGTGCAGCTTGCCCCAGTGCGGCCGACCGTCGAAGCCGGCCATGATGCGCTCGACCGCGCGGAGGTAGCGCACGTACGGCAGACCGATGTACTGGTGCACCGCGACGTACGCGCTCTCGCGCTGGTAGGCGGTGGACAACCACACGTCGTCGGGCGCCGCGAACCGCACCTCGACGGGGAACGGGATGTGCTCGCCCGTCGAGGCCAGCCACCGCTCGATCTCGGCGAGGGCCGGTCGGACCGCGTCGCGGGGGATCGCGTACTCCAGCTCGCGGAAGCGCACGCGTCTGGGGGAGGCGAAGACCTCGTACGACGGCGCGGTGTAGGTCCGGGCCGAGAGCGCGCGGGCGGCGAACGCGTTGACTCTTGGGGTCAGCCGGGGAACGGCGGCCGTGAGGTGGTTCGTCGCGGCGAACAGCGTGTTCGAGAGCAGCTCGTCGTCGACCCATGCGCGGACCGGGCTGAGGGGTTCGAGGTCGTCGTCGGGCACGCGGTTGTTGCGCTTGGTCAACGCCCGGCGGGTGTGCGGGAACCAGTAGAACTCGAAGTGGTCGTTGGCCTCGACGAGCCCGTCGGTGCCGGTCAGGCGCTCGAGGACAGCGTCGAGCGCCCACGGCTCCTCGACCGCCCGCAGCCGGAACGCCGGCACGACGTCGAGGGTCACGGCCGCCAGGAGGCCGACGCTGCCGAGACCGAGGCGGGCCACCTCGAACAGGTCGGGGCGCTCGGCGGGCGAGGCCTCGACGACGTCGCCCTGGGCGGTCACGACGCGCACGCCGACGACCTGCGAGGCGAGCCCGCCGAGCCGCGCGCCGGTGCCGTGCGTGCCGGTGGAGATGGCGCCCGCGATGGTCTGGCGGTCGATGTCGCCGAGGTTGCGCATCGCGAGCCCGCGCTCCGCGAGCGCCACGTTGAGGTCGGACAGGTGAGTCCCTGCGCCGACGGTGACGTGCGCGGTGCCGTCGGGCTGCGTCGTGACGCGCTCGATGCCGCTCAGCGCGTCGAGGCGGACCTGCACGCCGTCGGTCACGGCTGCGCCCGTGAACGAGTGGCCCGCGCCGACGGCACGGACGTGCAGGCCGTCGGCGCCGCGGACGGCGGCGACGAGCTCGTCCAGGTCGCGGGGGCGGGCGACGCGCGTCGGGGTGGCGGCCTCGGTCCGGGCCCAGTTGTGCCAGACGTCGGACGTGCTGCGCGAGCTCATGGTGGAGACCCTGGTTCTGGGCGGCCGTCCAAGTCAAGTGCTCGGATCTCTTGACTACTGTCATGGCGCAGGATGAAATTGGCGGACAGGGGCGTGCACGCGCCGGCGGGGCAGGTCCTCATCAGGGCGCGTGCGCGGAGACGGGGGAAACCATGAGCCGGATGCCGGTCGCGGAACGACGCGTACAGCTGATCGACGCGGCACTCCGCGTCGCGTGTCGGGACGGCATCGACGCCGCCACGGTGCGTGCCGTGGCCGCCGAGGCCGGCGTGTCGCTCGGAGTCGTCCACTACTGCTTCCTCGACAAGGACGAGCTCCTCCGAGCCGTCGCCGCGGCCATCACCGAGCAGAACGTCGCGGGCATCGGGGACATCGCCGACGCGCCCGACCTCCGCAGCCTGCTCGAGGCGGCCGTCGTGAACTACTGGGCCGGGATCATCGGGAACCGTGGCGCCCAGCTGCTCAGCTACGAGCTGACCACCGCGTCGTTGCGGCACTCCGAGATGGGCCAGGTCGCAATGGACCAGTACGACGGTGCCTGGAGCGCGCTCGAGGTCTTTCTGCAGAACGTCGAGCAGGGCGCCGGCGTCCGGTGGAAGGTTCCGTACCGCCAGCTCGCGCGGACCATCGTTGCGGTCGTCGACGGCTTCACGCTCGGATGGCTCGTCGACGGTGACGCCGAGGCCGGCCGGGCCGGGATGCTCGGCTTCGCGCGGTTCCTCGAGTCGCAGGCCGCGCCTGCCCCGGTCGCCGACGCCAGGCCCGCCGAGCACGAAGGACACGTCGGGCACGTCGAGGGCGAGTCCGCGCGGACAGTGCGGCACGTCGTCGAACGTGCGACCCTGCCCGCGTGACCTCGTCGCACACCGCGCCGCACCCGGGTCACCCGTCGTCGTCCCGCGACCGGCGTGCCCGGGTCGCGGTCGCGTCCGCGTTCGGCGCCCAGGGCCTCGCCTACGCCGGGCTGCTCTCGAGCCTGCCGGGCTTCAAGGACCGCTTCGGCATCGGTGACGACGCCGTCACGTTCGCGATCCTCGGCGTCGGCATCCTCGCCGCGGTCGGGACGATCGTCGCCGAGCGCGTCGCGCGCGGCGCGGGCGGCAGCCGGTCCGTCCTGGTCTCGGGCCTGGTCACCGTGGCGGTCGCCGTCGTCGTCATCGCGCTCGCGCCCAACGTCGCCTTCTTCTTCCTCGGCTTCGCCCTCTACGGCCTCGGCCTGGGGCAGGTCGACGCCGGGACGAACATGCAGGCCGTCTCGCTGCAACGCGCGTACGGGCGCAGCATCGTCACCGGGTTCTACGCCGCGTGGTCGGCGGCGGGCGTGCTCGGAGCGCTGTACGTCTCGGCCTACGAGCACTACGACGTCCCGCAGCAGGTCGCACTTCCGCTGCTGGCTGTGCTCGCCGTGGCGGTCGCCGGGCTGGTGCTGCGGGCGGGCTGGCGCTCCCACGACGCGCCGCTCGAGGTGAGCGCCGAGGAGGCCCGGGCCGCCCGAGCCCTGCCGTGGTCCGGGATCCTGATCCTCGGTGCCGCCGTCGTCGCCTACTACGTCGTCGACACGGCGTCCTCGACCTGGGGGACCGTCTACGTCGCGGACGTCCTCAACGCGGGGCACGACGTCGCCCCGTTCGGCTACGCCGCCTACGTCGGCACGACGCTCGTATCGCGCCTCACGGGGGACTTCGCGGTGCGGCGCTGGGGCCGCGTGGCGGTCATCCGGGGCGCCGGGCTGCTCGGCACCGTCGGTCTGCTCGCCGTCGTGCTCGCGCACTCGCCCGTCCTCGCGATCGCCGGGTTCGCCCTCACCGGCATCGGCCTGGGCGTCGTCGCGCCGCTGTGCTTCGCGGCGGCCGGTGCGCTCTCGCCCGCGCACGCCAACGCCGTCATCGCTCGGCTGAACAGCTTCAACTACCTCGGGGCGATCCTCGGCGGCGTGCTCGTCGGGGCCATCGCGTCCGGGTCGACGCTCCGGTTCGGTTTCGTCGTGCCGCTCGTGCTCGCGGCCGTCATCATTCTGCTCGCTCCCGGATTCGCGGTCGGCCCGGGCCACGGTCCCGGCCCGGAGATCCTCGACGAGCCCGCGGACGCCGCCGCCCACACCGGGCCGGTCGAGTGACCACCCTCGGCGCACGCCTCGACGAGGCGACGGGCGGACTGCCCGCACCGCTCGCGGTCGTCGACCTCGACGCGCTCGACGCCAACGCCACCGACCTCGTCCGGCGCGCCGGCGGCGTCCCCATCCGGGTCGCGAGCAAGTCGGTCCGGGTCCGCCACGTCCTCGAGGCCATGCTGGCGCGACCGGGCTTCGCGGGCGTGATGGCGTTCTCGCTGCGTGAGGCGCTGTGGCTCGTCGAGCAGGGCGTCACCGACGTCCTGGTCGGCTACCCCACCGTCGACACCGGCGCACTGCACGACCTCGCGGCCGACGAGCGCGCGGCCCGCGCCATCACGCTCATGGTCGACGACGTCGCCCAGGCCGTCATCGCCCAGCGCGCCGCCGGTCCCGGAGCGCACCCGCTGCGCGTCTGCCTCGACGTCGACGCATCGCTGCGACTCGACGTCGGCCCCTTCTCGACCCACATCGGCGTCCGCCGCTCACCCGTGCACACCCCGCAGCAGGCCGCCGACCTGGCCCGCGCGCTCGCGGACCGCGACGGCATCGACGTCCGGGGCATCATGTTCTACGAGGCCCAGGTCGCCGGCCTGCCCGACTCCAGCCCCATCATCCGAGCCGTCAAGCGCGCGTCCGTCGCCGACCTCGCCCGCCGTCGCTCGCACGTGGTCGACGCCGTCCACCAGGTGCTCGGCCGGCGCCTCGAGCTCGTGAACTCGGGCGGCTCCGGCTCGATCGAGACCAGCGCCGCCGACCCCGTCGTCACCGAGGTCACCGCCGGCTCCGGTCTCTTCGTGCCCACCCTGTTCGACGGCTACCGCGCCTTCGCGCCCCGACCCGCCGCGTACTTCGGGCTCGACGTCGTCCGCGTCCCCGCCCCGGGCTACGCGACCGCGTTCGGCGGCGGCTACGTCGCGTCCGGACCGTCGACCCGATCCCGCCTCCCGCGCCCGGTCGAACCCCGCGGGCTCGCGCTCACCAGCCGCGAGGGCGCCGGCGAGGTGCAGACGCCCCTGCACGGGTCGGGTGCCGACAAGCTCGACGTCGGCGACCGCGTGTGGTTCCGGCACGCGAAGGCCGGGGAGGTCATGGAGCGGTTCGAC
>NZ_DASUIR010000047.1:0-32864 GCF_036279715.1 Cellulomonas sp.
CTCACCAAGGCGAACGGGTTCGACCTGAAGTTCTCCGACGCCCAGCAGAAGCAGGAGAACCAGATCCAGGCGATCCGGACCTACATCGCGCAGGGTGTCGACGTCATCGCGTTCTCCCCGGTCGTCGAGTCCGGCTGGGACGCGGTTCTCGAGGAGGCCAAGGCCGCCAAGATCCCCGTCGTGCTCACCGACCGTGCGGTCGACTCCAAGGACACGTCGCTGTACGTGACGTTCCTCGGGTCCGACTTCGTCAAGGAGGGCAAGGCCGCGGGTGACTGGGCCGTCAAGGAGTTCGGTGACAAGCCGACCAACATCGTCGAGCTGCAGGGCACGACCGGCTCCGCCCCGGCGAACGACCGCATGGCGGGCTTCAAGGACGCCATCGCGTCGCACACGAACCTCAAGATCATCGCGTCCCAGACCGGCAACTTCACGCGTTCCGAGGGCAAGACGGTCATGGAGGGCTTCCTGCAGGCCAACCCGAGCATCGACCTCGTCTTCGCCCACAACGACGACATGGGTCTCGGCGCGATCGAGGCCATCGAGGCCGCAGGCAAGGTCCCGGGCAAGGACATCAAGATCGTCACGGTCGACGCGGTCCACGACGGCATGCAGGCGCTGGCCGACGGCAAGATCAACTTCATCGCCGAGTGCTCGCCGCTGCTCGGTCAGCAGCTCGCCGACGTCGTGAAGCAGGTCATGGCGGGCAAGACGCCCGAGAAGCGCATCATCACGACGGAGACCACGTTCACGCAGGAGCAGGCCAAGGCCGCTCTCCCGACGCGCAAGTACTGAGCGCGCCGGGAGCGCGAGCTCCGCTGGTCAGCACAGTGTCACGGCCGGACGACACCGGTGGTTCGCCACCGGTGTCGTCCGGCCCGGCACCCGCCCGTCGGAAGGCCGTCGCATGACCGAATCACCCGCCGCCGTCGAGATGCGCGCCATCTCGATCGAGTTCCCCGGTGTCAAGGCGCTCCAGAACGTCGACTTCACCCTCCGCCCCGGCGAGATCCACGCCCTCATGGGGGAGAACGGTGCCGGCAAGTCCACGCTCATCAAGGCCCTCACCGGCGTCTACACGGTCGACTCCGGGTCGATCGTCGTCGACGGAACCGAGCAGGCCTTCGCCGGCCCCGCGGCCGCGCAGGCCGCCGGCATCAGCACCGTCTACCAAGAGGTCAACCTCTGCGCCAACCTCACGGTCGCGGAGAACATCATGCTTGGCCACGAGCCGCGGCGCGGGGGCTCGATCGACTGGCGCGCCACGAGGGCCGAAGCCGCGACCTACCTCGCACGCCTCAACCTCACCATCGACCCGAGGTCGTCGCTCTCGGCCCACTCGCTCGCCGTGCAGCAGCTCGTGGCCATCTGCCGAGCCATGGTCGTCGACGCCAAGGTCCTCATCCTCGACGAGCCGACCTCGAGCCTCGACGCCGGCGAGGTGCAGCAGCTGTTCACGGTCATGCGCTCGCTGCGCGACCGCGGCGTCGCCATCCTCTTCGTGTCCCACTTCCTCGAGCAGGTCTACGAGATCTCCGACCGCATGACGGTCCTGCGCAACGGACAGCTCGTCGGCGAGTACGTCACGAGCGCGCTGCCGCGCCTCGACCTGATCTCGAAGATGATCGGCACGTCGCTCGCGGTCCTCGAAGAGCTCGAGGTGGCACCCAAGCAGTCGGTCGCGGCGCGCACGCACACCACGCCGTACCTCCAGGCGATCGGCCTCGGTCGGCGCGGAGCCATCGAGCCGTTCGACCTCGACCTGTACGCGGGGGAGGTCGTCGGGCTCGCCGGACTGCTCGGCTCCGGCCGCACCGAGCTCGCGCGCCTGCTCACGGGCGCCGACCGGCCGGACCACGGCCAGACGCGCATGGACGACGCGGTCGTGCACCTGCGCACGCCGCGGTCGGCGCTCGCACGCAAGATCGCGTACTCCTCAGAGGATCGCAAGGCGGAGGGCATCGTCGCCGACCTGACGATGCGCGAGAACATCCTGCTCGGCCTGCAGGCCGAGCGCGGGTGGACCCGGCGCATCCCCGCACGCCGCGCCGACGACATCGTGCAGCAGTACATCGCGGCGCTCGACATCCGCCCGCCGAACCCGGACATCCCCGCCCGCAACCTCTCGGGCGGCAACCAGCAGAAGGTCCTGCTCGCGCGCTGGCTCGCGACCGCACCGAAGCTCCTGGTGCTCGACGAGCCGACCCGCGGCATCGATGTCGGCACGAAGGCGGAGATCCAGCGCCTCGTGACCGAGCTGGCGCGCGACGGCATGTCCGTGGTGTTCATCTCCTCGGAGCTCGAGGAGGTCCTGCGGGTGAGCCACCGGGTCGCGGTCCTGCGTGACCACCACAAGATCGCCGACATCGAGAACTCGGATGTCGGCGTCGACGACATCGTCGAGCTCATCGCGAGCGGAGGGCGGGCCTCATGACGGCGTGGAAGACGTTCGTCGGGAGCAAGATCTTCTGGCCCGTCATGGCGCTTCTCGCGCTGCTCGTGGCCAACACCATCAAGACGACGCACTTCGTCAACATCCGCGTCCAGGACGGTCACCTGTTCGGGGCGCTCATCGACATCCTCCGGAACAGCTCGCCGCTGCTGCTCGTGGCCGTCGGGATGACGCTCGTCATCGCGACGCGCGGCATCGACCTGTCGGTGGGCGCCGTCGTGGCGATCGCGGGCGCGGTCGCGTGCAGCTACATCGCGTCGTCGGCGGACCCGACCGGGGTCGTGACCGTGCTCACCGCGGTCGGGATCGCCGCCGTGCTCTCCCTCGTCCTCGGGGCGTGGAACGGGTTCCTCGTCTCGGTCGTGGGCATCCAACCGATCATCGCGACGCTCGTGCTCATGACGGCGGGCCGCGGCATCGCGATGCTCATCACCGGCGGGCAGATCACCACGATCAACAGCCCGCCCTACAAGATCATCGGCTCCGGGTACTGGCTCGCCGTCCCGGTCGCGGTCCTCGTCGCAGGCGGGCTCTTCGCGATCGTCGCGTTCGTGACGCGCCGCACGGCACTGGGCATGCTCATCGAGTCGGTCGGCATCAACCCGCAGGCCAGTCGGCTCGCGGGCGTCCAGGCGCGGACGATCATCTGGACCGTGTACGCGATCGCTGGGCTGTTCGCCGGTATCGCCGGGCTCATGATCAGCTCCAACGTCATGGCGGCGGACGCGAACAACGCGGGGCTGTTCATCGAGCTCGACGCGATCCTTGCGGTCGTGATCGGCGGGACCTCCCTCGCGGGCGGCAAGTTCTCGCTCGCCGGGACGCTCGTGGGCGTGCTCGTGATCCAGACCCTCACGCTCACCGTGACGATCCTGGGTGTGCCGCCCGCGGTCACCCCGCTGTTCAAGGCGGTCGTCGTCATCGCCGTCTGCATCATGCAGTCCCCGGTGGTCCGGACCCGGCTCGCCTCGAGACGACGCGTCCCCGTCGTCGCCCCCGTCCCCGCGAAGGTGGGTGCCTGATGACCCCTCCCGACGTCCTGACGACGACGGACGTGACCCGCACCGTGCCCGGCGGTCCCCGCTCCCGGTTGACCCGCGTGGCCCGATCGGTGCACGTGGACCGGCGGTTCCTGCCCGTGCTCGGGGCACTCGTCGTCCTGGTGCTGATGTTCGCGGTCGGGGGGCTGCGCTACGAGAACTTCCTCTCGGGCCGCGTGGTGTCCAACCTGTTCATCAACAACTCCTATCTCATCGTGCTCGCGGTGGGGATGACCTTCGTGATCATCACCGGCGGCATCGACCTGTCGGTGGGGGCCGTCGTCGCGCTGTCCGGGATCACGGCGGCCTCGCTGTTCGAGAGCGGGTGGCCGGCGTTCGTCGTCATCCCCCTCGTGATCCTCATCGGCTCGGCGCTCGGTCTCGTCGTGGGCGTCATGGTCCACGTGTTCGAGATCCAGCCGTTCATCGCGACGCTCGCCGCGATGTTCCTCGCGCGCGGGCTCTGCTACGTCATCAGCCTGTCGTCGATCCCCATCACCGACCCGACCATCGTGTGGCTCTCCAGCACGCGCATCCCCGTCGGGGACACGTGGACGATCACGCCGAGCGGCATCATCGCGCTCGTCGTCGTCGCTGCGGCGTTCTACGTGCTCCACTACACGCGGTTCGGCCGCACCGTGTACGCGATCGGCGGCGGTGAGAGCTCCGCGGTGCTCATGGGTCTGCCTGTCGCCCGGACGAAGGTCCTCGTGTACGTGATCAGCGGGACGTGCGCGGGCATCGGCGGCTTCCTGTTCAGCATCTTCTCCCGCTCGGGCTACTCGCTGACGGGCGTCGGCATGGAGCTCGACGCGATCGCGGCCGTGGTCATCGGCGGGACGCTGCTGACCGGCGGGAGCGGCTTCGTCCTCGGGTCGGTCCTCGGCGTCCTCGTCCTCGGGCTGATCCAGACGATCATCACGTTCCAGGGCACCCTGAGCTCGTGGTGGACCAAGATCTTCATCGGCGTGCTGCTGCTGGCCTTCGTGGTGCTGCAGCGGGCGATCGCGGCGCGACGACGATAGCCGGGACGACGGCACCCCTACGGCCGCGCCGAGAACCGTTCGAGCAGGTCGGCGTGCCCGGACACGATGAGGAGGTCGTTCGCTGAGATGCGTGTCTCGGGCGTGGCGTAGACGAAGTCCAGCCCGGGGCTCTTCACCCCGATCACGGTGACGCCGTACCGCTCCCGGATCTTCGACTGCGCGATCGTGAACCCCTGCGTCTCGCGCGGCGGGCGCATCTTGACGATCGTGAAGCCGTCCTCGACCTCGATGTAGTCGAGCATCTTCCCGGACACCAGGTGGGCGACGCGGGCGCCGGCGTCGGCCTCGGGCAGCACGATGTGGTGCGCCCCGATCCGCCGCAGGATCCGTGCGTGCTCGGTGCTGACCGCCTTGGCCCAGATCTGCGGGGTGCCGAGGTCGACGAGGTTGCCGGTGATGAGCACGCTCGCCTCGAGGTACGACCCGACCCCGACGACCGCCACCGGGAAGTCACGGGCGCCGAGCTGTTCGAGCGCGTCGGGGTTGGTGCAGTCGGCCTCGACGAGCGGGAGCCGTCCGGCCCACTGGGCGACGAGCTCGGGCGACTTCTCGACGGCCAGGACGTCCTGGCCGAGCCGGTCGAGCGTGCCGGCGAGCGCCGAGCCGAACCGGCCCAGGCCGATCACGAGCACGCCGGCGTCCTTCTTGGAGGTGCGGGCACCCTCGGGTCCCCGCGCGGTGTCAGCCAATGATGGGCCTCTCTTCCGGGAACCGGATCACCCGACGACGGTTGCGCAGCGCGAGGGCTGCGGCGAGCGTCATGGTGCCGACTCGGCCGACGAACATGAGAACGGTCAGGACGTACTTGCCCGCGTCGGGCAGCCGGGCAGTGATGCCGGTCGACAGCCCGCACGTCGCGAACGCGGAGACGACCTCGAACAGCACCGTGTCGAGCCTGAGGTCGGTGATCGCGAGCAGGACGAGGCACGCGACGAGCACGATCGTCGCACTCACGAGCGAGACGGCGATCGCGACCTGCAGCGCCTCGCGCGGGATGCGCCGACCGAACGCCTCGACGTCCCGGTCGCCGCGCGCCTCGGCGAGGATCGCGAGGAGCATGATGGCGAGCGTCGTGACCTTGATGCCGCCCGCGGTCGACGCGGACCCGCCGCCGACGAACATGAGCGCGTCGTTGAGCAGCCAGGTGCCCTCGTGCATCTGCCCGACGTCCACGGTGGAGAACCCGGCGGAGCGCGGCATGACCCCCGCGAAGAGCGAGGCGAGGACCGTCCCCGGTGCGTCGAGCTGCCCGAAGGTCGCCGGGTTGGTCCACTCGAACGCCGCGACGAGGAGCGACCCGACGGCGACGAGTGCGAGGCTCGTGACGATCGTCAGCTTCGCGTGCAGGTTCCAGCGGCGGGGGCTGCGCAGGTGGCGAGCGACCTCGAGGATCACCGGGAAGCCGAGCGACCCGATGAACACCCCGATGATGATGGGGAGCAGGACCCACCAGTCGGAGATGTACGGCGCCAGACCCTCGGCCGTCGGCACGAAGCCTGCGTTGTTGAAGGCTGACACCGCGTAGAACACCCCGTGCCAGGTGGACTGGCCCCAGTCCTGGCCGAGCATCCGGAACCTCGGGACGAGCAGCAGCGCGATGGCGACCTCGAGGCTCGTCGAGGTGATGACGACGGTGCGCACGAGGGAGCCGACCTCGCCGAGGCGGGTCGTCCTCGTCTCGGCCGCCGCCAGGATGCGCTGCGTGAGGCCGATGCGCCGGGACACGGCGAGCCCGAGGATCGAGGCGAGGGTCATGACCCCCAGCCCGCCGACCTTGATCGCGACGAGGATCGCCGCCTGCCCCGCGGTCGACCAGTACGTCCCGGTCGGGACCGTGACGAGCCCGGTCACGCACACGGCCGACGTCGCGGTGAAGAGCGCGTCGACCAGCGGTGCGCGGTGCCCGGACGCGGTCGCCCACGGCATTGACAGCAGCACGGTGACGATACCGACGACGCCGGCGAAGGTGCCGATGGCGAGCCGGGCGGGGGACTGGCGCGCGAGCCGGTCCACGAGCTCGCGGCCGGCCCAGAGCGCACTCGGGAGGCCCCGAGCCATGACACCTCCCGTACCCACGCGTCCGTTCCGGCACCGGATCGGGACCCTGACGGCACCACTGTGACACGACGCGCCACGCGGACGTCATTCGCTCCGCACCGTGAGAGCGTCGACCGCGTCGGCGACGGCGCCTCGGCAGGATGCAGGGCGGGGGCTAGCGTGGGGGCATGTCGGCGGTCGTGCAGGTCGTGTGGGCGCCCGAGCTGCTGGGTTACGACTTCGGCGCCGGTCACCCGATGGCCCCCCTGCGCCTCGAGCTGACGATGGAGCTCGCGCGGGTGCTCGGCCTCCTGAGCCCCGACGACGTGCGCCTCGTCGGGGCGAGGCCCGCGTCGGACGCGCTGCTCCAGACCGTCCACGAGCCGGCCTACGTCGCCGCGGTGCATGCGGCGTCCGACCGCGGCACGGTCGACCGGGCCCGCGGCCTCGGCACGGACGACGACCCGGTGTTCCGCGGGATGCACGAGGCGGCGGCGCGCATCGTCACCGGCAGCGTCGAGGCAGCGCTCGCGGTGTGGCGGGGCGAGGTGGAGCACGCGGTGAACCTCACGGGCGGCATGCACCACGCCATGCCCGGTGCGGCCTCCGGCTTCTGCATCTACAACGATGCGGCGGTGGCGATCCACCGCATGCTCGACGAGGGCGCGCAGCGGGTCGCGTACGTGGATCTCGACGCGCACCACGGCGACGGCGTCCAGAAGGTCTTCTGGGACGACCCCCGGGTGCTCACCGTGTCGGTGCACGAGAGCGGGCACACCCTGTTCCCCGGCACCGGGCACGCGCGCGAGACGGGCGGGTCCGCCGCGCCGGGCACCGCGGTGAACGTCGCGCTCCCGGCGCACACCCGCGACGCGGCCTGGCTGCGGGCGATCGACGCGGTCGTGCCCGCGGTCGTGCGCGAGTTCTCCCCCGAGGTGATCGTCAGCCAGCACGGCTGCGACTCGCATATCGAGGACCCGATCACGAACCTGGGCGTGAGCATCGATGCCGAGCGTCTCGCCGCGATGCGCCTGCACGACCTGGCGCACGAGGTCGCGGGCGGTCGGTGGCTCGCGCTCGGCGGTGGTGGCTACGCGATCCTCGACGTGGTGCCGCGGGCCTGGACGCACGTGATCGGCATCGCGACGCACCGCCCGGTCGACCCGGGCGCACGCGTCCCCGAGGAGTGGCAGGAGGAGGTCGTGCGCCGGTACGGACGGCGCGGACCCGAGCACATGACCGACGGCGAGTCGGGTGCGTTCCGACCCTGGGCCGCGGGCTACGACCCGTCCGACGACGTCGACCGGGCCATCCGGGCGACGCGAGCTGCGGTGTTCCCCCTGCTCGGGCTCGACCCCGAGCACGACTGACGCGGCGGATGGGGCGGCTGGTCGGCGGCTGAGGCGCGCCGTCACTCTGGCCACCCCTTTCACTTGAGCCACATCAGGCTCTAGGGTGATCGCGCGGCCCGCGTCACTGGCCGCCGATGCCGGCTCGCAGGCCGGTACCAGTGAAAGAGCGACCCATGTCGAGCGAGCAACCACCGCGCGTGCGGTTCCTGACCGTCGCGGAGGTCGCCGACGTCATGCGCGTGTCGAAGATGACCGTCTACCGGCTGCTCCATTCGGGTGAGATGCCCGCGGTGCGTGTCGGTCGGTCGTTCCGGGTGCCGCAGGACGCGCTCGACCACTACCTCGCGACCGCGGTCATCGACACCGAGCGCATGACGTCCTGACCGGCAGTCCGGCGCGCAGTGTGTCGTGCCGTGCCGGCCACCGCTCGGGTCACCCCTCGGCAGACCGGGGGCTCGTCGCGCAGCGCCCCGGCGATCCCGTAAGGTAGTGGAGGACTTTCCCGTGCGTGGGCGTCTCGACCCTGTGAGCATCCGTGTGAACATCGACCGCGCCGCGCGTCGATCGGACGACCACCCGGAGCGCCTGCGCTCCCACCGGAAGTGAGTGAGGACCTATGGGCTCCGTCATCAAGAAGCGTCGCAAGCGGATGGCAAAGAAGAAGCATCGCAAGCTGCTTCGCAAGACGCGTCACCAGCGTCGCAACAAGAAGTGACCTCACCGCTCTCGCGGTAGGCGGAATGCTCAGGCCCGGCTGATGTCGGGCCTGAGCCGCGTCTGGGCCCGATTCGCCTGTACAACGATGTAATCTCGGGTGAGGGACGGACGGTCGACGGGCGACCCGCGAACCGGCCCCGGCCTGGGCGCGGCTCTGGCACAGTGAGTGCGCGCGGGCCGCCGGACATGCCCGCGGCGGTGCGACGGCTGACATCCCTGGACCAACGGAGACAGCGGAGAGGGCGGCAACGGTGAAGGCTCCGAGGCGAGCGGGCACGGCGACGATGCACGACGTCGCGGCGCTGGCGGGCGTCTCCGTCAAGACCGTCTCCAACGTCGTCAACGGCTACCAGTTCATCCGGCCGGCAACGCGGGCCAAGGTCGAGACGGCCATCGGCGAGCTCGGCTACCAGGTGAACATCACCGCGCGGAACCTGCGCCAGGGCCGCACCGGCATGATCGGGCTCGCCGTCCCCGAGCTGAGCCTGCCGTACTTTGCGGAGCTCGCGGACTCGGTGATCCGCGCGGCGGAGGCGGTCGGTCTGACCGTGCTCATCGAGCAGACCGGCGCGGTCCGCCAGCGCGAGCTCGATGTGCTCTCCGGCCAGCGCCGCCACCTCACCGACGGCTTGATCTTCTCCCCGCTCGACCTCGGCGAGCAGGACAAGGCGTCGTTCGACGTCGACTTCCCGATGGTGCTGCTCGGTGAGCGCATCTTTGGTGGGCCGGCCGACCACGTGACGATGAACAACGTCGACGGCTCGCGCGCCGCGACGGAGCACCTCATCGGCCTGGGCAGACGACGGATCGCGCTGATCGGCACCCACCCCGGCGAGACCATGGGTTCCGCCGCGCTGCGTGAGCGGGGCTACCGCCAGGCGCTCGACGCCGCCGGCATCGAGTTCGACCCCGCGCTCCTCGGCGATGCCGGGCTGTGGCACCGGTCGACCGGCGCGGCGGCGATGACCCGGCTGCTCGACTCGGGCGTCGAGATCGACGCGGTGTTCGGCCTCAACGACGCGATGGCGCTCGGCGCGATGCACGTGCTGCACGACCGCCGGATCGACGTCCCCGGTCAGGTCGCGGTCATCGGGTTCGACGACATCGACGAGGCGAGCTACTCCTCGCCGCCGCTGACGTCGGTCGTCCCCGGTCGCGAGGAGATCGCCGAGACGGCCGTCAAGCTCCTCGTGGACCAGATCGCGGCCGGCGGCGCGCGGCGCCCCCCGATCGAGGTCGTCGCGCAGTACACGATCGCCGTCCGCGGCTCCACGGCACCGCAGCCCCGCTGACGACGACGCGGTCTGCGCACCGGGTCAGACGGTGCGCAGACCGCGTCGGCACGGGCCGTTCGCTACTTGATGCTGCCGAGCGAGAGCCCGCTCTGCCAGTACTTCTGCAGCGCGAGGAACGAGATGATCAACGGGATGATCGAGATGAGCGACCCGGTGACCACGAGGTTCCACAGCTGGGTTCCGGCCGCACCGGACGTCGACTGGGCCTGCCAGGCGCCGAGCCCGACCGTGACCGGGAGCAGCTTGGTGTCGGAGAGCACCGCGAGCGGCAGGAAGTAGTTGTTCCACGTGCCGACGACCGACAGGAGTAGCACCGTGACGAGTGCCGGCTTGAGCAGCGGGAGCGCCACGGAGAAGAACGTGCGGACCTCGCCCGCTCCGTCGACGCGGGCGGCGTCGAGCATCTCGTCCGGGACCGCGTCCTGCGTGTACACCCGCATCAGGTAGACCCCGAACGGGTTGAGCAGTGACGGCAGGATGACCGCCCAGATCGTGTTCGTCAGGTGGAAGTGCGCCAGGAGGACGAACGTGGGGATCACCAGGGCGGTCAGCGGCACCATCACCGAGCCGAGCAGCATCGCGAAGAAGAAGTTGCGCCCGCGGAACTTGTACTTGGCGAACCCGTAGCCCGCGAGGACCGCGAGGATCGTCGCGCCGATGCCGCCGGTGAAGGCGTACAGGAACGAGTTGCCGAGCCAACGCCAGTACAGGCCGCCGTTCTGCGTGAAGAGCTGCTTGATGTTGGTGACGAAGCTGAATGTGTCGTCGAACCACATCGGGCCGTGCGCTCCGGTGAACAGCCCGTTGATGTCCTTCGTGCTGGCGACGATCAGCCACCAGAGCGGGACCACGAAGTACGCGGCAAGGATGATCAGCAGGACGTGCGACCACGGCTGGCGACGCCGCGTGGACCCGCGACGACCGTTCTGGCGGGGCGCCTCGCGCGTGGTCTCGTCGACGAGCAGGGCGGCCATCAGACGAGTCCGTTCTTCTTGCGGGTCATGAACAGGAACGCGTACGACCCGATGAACACCACGGCGCCGAGCGCGAAGGAGATCGCCGACGCGTAGTTGAACTGCGAGTAGGAGAACGCGAGCGTGAACGCGTACATGTTGGGTGTGTACGACGAGTTGATCGACCCGGCCGCGACCGGCCGCAGGACCTGCGGCTCGGTGAAGAACTGCAGCGTGCCGATGAGCGCGAACACGAGGATCAGGATGAGCGCCGAGGAGATCATCGGGACCTTGATGCGCGTGGCGATCTGCCAGCCCTTGGCGCCGTCGATGCGGGCCGCCTCGTAGATCGAGGGGTCGATCCCCCGCAGGGCCGAGTAGATGATGATCATGTAGTACCCGGCCCACTGCCAGGTCACGACGTTGATGAGCCCCCCGAAGACGTTCTGCGGGCTGAGCAGGAAGGGCGCGTCGGCGCCGAACAGGCCGAACAGGGACTTGAGCGGCCCGAAGCGCGGGCTGTAGAGGAATCCCCACATGAGGGCGCCGATGACGACCGGGACCGCATACGGCACGAAGATCGCGAGCCGGGCGAACCGTGACAGCCGCGTCGTGAGGTTGTCGAGGACGAGCGCCGCGACGAGCGACACGAGCATCTGCAGCGGGATGAGGATGAGCGCGAAGCGCGCCACCAGCCAGACGCCCTGGAGGAACAGCGGGTCGGTGAAGGCTTGCTTGTAGTTGCCCAGGCCCGAGAAGTGCGTGCCGGCGGCCAGCGTCTTCGTCTGCAGGCTCAACCAGAAGGCATACCCGAGCGGGGCGACCAGGAACACCGCGAAGACGACCGCGAACGGTGCGACGAAGGCCCAGCCGAACCGCTGGCGGCGCCGGTCGTGCCCGGCGCGAGGATTGAGCGCGATCGCGGTGCGAGGCATCCGCTGGTCGGTCGGCAGCGTGGCGTGCGCCCCGGTCGCTGTGGGGTTGGTCATGGGATCTCCCAGTGTCGAGGACGGGTCCGTCGCCGGGTCGGATCTGCTTCCGACCCGACCTGGCGACGTGCCCTACGGACTACTTGACCGTGAAGCCCTGGGCCTTGGCGTAGTCGACGACCGTCTTCTGGAGGTTGTCGATCGCGTCATCCGTCGACTTCGTCTTCTGCACGACCGCAGCGTTGGCCTCTTCGGTCAGCTTGTCGTAGGCGAAGTTCTGGAACGGGCTCCACGTGAAGCCCTTGTAGCCCTGCGACGCCTTGAGGAAGACGTCCTGGTTGATCTTCTGGCCGCCGAAGAACGGGTACGCGAGGTTCGTGAAGTAGTCCGACTCGAGGATGGGCCTCCACAGCGGGAACAGCGCGCCCTTCTCGATGCCGACCTTCCACGCCTCCTCGGTGCCGAAGACCTCCTTCGCGACCGTGGCCGCGGCCGCCGGGTCCTTCGCCTGCGACGTGACCGCGAAGGTCGACCCGCCCCAGTTGATCTGGACCGGCGAGGACGCGTCCCACTGCGGGATCGGCGCGGCCTGCCAGACGGCTGTCGGGTCGGTGCCCGACAGCCCGGACAGGTAGCCCGGGCCCCACGCCGCGGCGAGGTAGACGGCGTAGCTGCCGTCGACGAGCTTGGTGTTGTAGTCCGTCGTGAACGCGTCGTCGGTGCCGACGAGGCCCTTGTCGACGAGGCCCTGCCAGTACTTCATGACGTCCTTGCTGCCCTGGTCGTTCAGCTTGATCGAGACGTCGGTCGGCTTGGCGGCGTCGTAGACGTAGGGCGCCGAGCCCTTCTGCGCGAAGAGCGCCTGCAGGTAGGCGCGCCCGTTCGTCGGGAAGTCGGTGAAGAGCGCTTTCGAGCCGGAGTCGCGCATCTTCTGCGCGTCGGCAGCGAACTCGTCCCACGTGGTCGGGGGTGTCGTGATGCCGGCCTTGTCGAACAGGTCCTTGCGGTAGAGCATGCCCATCGGGCCGCCGTCGACGGGGATCGCGTAGACCGCGGAGCCGCTCGTGACGTCCTTCCAGACGCCGTCGGAGTAGTTCTTCTTGACGTCGGCCGCGCCGTACTTCGACAGGTCGACGAGCGCGTTGCGGATCGTGAAGCTCGACAGGACCTCGGTCTCGAGCATGACGACGTCGGGCGCTCCGGAGCCGGCCTCGACCGCGGTGCTGAACTTCGTGTACTCGTCGTTGCCCTGGCCCGCGTTGCTCCAGCAGATCTGGAGGTCCGTGTGCGAGTTGTTGAACAGGTCGACGACTTGCTCGAACGCCGGGTACCAGGCCCACACCGTGACCTGCTTGGCGTCCGCGTGGACGATCTTGTTGGTGCACGAGCCGGAGCCGCCTGCGCCTGCGGCTGCCGTCGCGGCACCTGATGTCCCGTCGGTGGCGGTGGTTCCGCCGCCGCCGCTCGAGCATGCGCCGAGCGCCAGGGCCAGCAGTCCGACGGCGGCTGTGCCGACGGCTAGGGATCTCTTCATCGATGATCTTCCTCTCGGTGATGTGCGGCGATGCACAGGTGCGGTCCTGCGGAGGAGCACGTCCGTCGTGCGGTCTCGTGGTGCTGCGTGGGCGACGGTGCAGCACCGTCGCGGGGCGAAGGGAGCCGGCGGCCGGCGTTCCGGACGAGGCGCCGAGGTGGCTCGGTGCGCTCGCGGTGCTGCCTCCCTAGGTGGTGCGAGAGGTCGAGAGCGATGCGGGTGAACCGGGCGACGGCGCGTGCCGTCGGCGGTTCCTCAGCTTCGCCGGCGCCGGAGCGTCGACGACGGGATCGCCCTTGACCTCGTATCTACAACGTTGCACAACATGGCATGCCGCGCGCGTCGGGTCAAGCAACGATCGAGTAACGGACATCCCGGCGAGCCGGATCTCTGCTCGGGCGACGGTGTTGACGGAGCCGGGGCCGGCAGGCATGATGCGTCTACAACGATGTAGAACCCGCGTTCAGGGGAGGGCCGATGGCCCGCGACTCGTCACTGCCGACAAGGAGCACGCATGCTGCCCGTCTCGCTCACCCTCGACCCCGCGTTTCGTGTAGGGCCCGTCCGGCGCCGCACCTTCGGATCGTTCGTCGAGCACCTGGGTCGCTGCGTCTACACCGGCATCCATGACCCCGGGCACCCGACCGCGGACGAGGACGGGTTCCGCGGCGACGTCATCGACCTCACGCGCGAGCTCGGCATCTCGACCGTGCGCTACCCGGGCGGCAACTTCGTCTCCGGGTACCGGTGGGAGGACGGCGTCGGGCCGCGAGCAGACCGTCCGACGCGGCTCGACCTCGCGTGGCACTCGTCCGACCCGAACCTCGTCGGCGTCGACGAGTTCATGCGCTGGTCGGCCAAGGCGGGCACCGAGCCGATGATGGCCGTCAACCTCGGGACGCGCGGTGTCCAGGAGGCCCTCGACCTGCTCGAGTACTGCAACGTGCGCGGCGGCACCCGGCTGTCCGACCTGCGTCGCGCCAACGGTGCCGTCGCTCCGCACGACGTCCGGATGTGGTGCCTCGGGAACGAGATGGACGGGCCGTGGCAGATCGGGCACAAGACTGCCCACGAGTACGGGCGCCTCGCGGCCGAGACGGCCCGCGCCATGCGGATGATCGACCCGGACCTCGAGCTGGTCGCGTGCGGCTCGTCGGGTCGGCACATGCCGACGTTCGGCGAGTGGGAACGCATCGTGCTCGGCGAGGCGTATGAGCACGTCGACTACATCTCGGCGCACGCGTACTACTGGGAGGAGGACGGCGACCTCGGCTCGTTCCTCGCGTCGGCGGTCGACATGGACCAGTTCGTCGAGTCGGTCACCGCGACCGCCGACGCGGTGCGGTCGGCCAAGCGAGCGGCCAAGCGCATCCACATCTCATTCGACGAGTGGAACGTCTGGTACCAGCAGCGCGCCGAGTCGAAGCCCCCGACGGGCCACGACTGGCCCGTCGCGCCCGTCCTGCTCGAGGACCGGTACAACGTCGCCGACGCCGTCGTCGTCGGCAACCTGCTCATCTCGTTGCTGCGTCACACGGATCGTGTGCACTCGGCGAGCCTCGCGCAGCTCGTCAACGTCATCGCGCCCATCATGACCGAGCCCGGCGGTCGGTCTTGGCGGCAGACGACGTTCCACCCGTTCGCGCAGGCCTCGGAGCACGCGGTCGGGGACGTCCTCCAGGTCGCGATCGACACGCCGACGTACGAGACGGCCAAGTTCGGCGCGGTCCCCGTCGTCGACGCGGTCGCGACGTGGGACCCCGAGACGGGTGCCGTCGCGCTGTTCGCGGTCAACCGCTCGCTCACCGAGACGGTCGAGCTCAGCGTCGACGTGCGGTCGTTGCCCGGTCTCGCCCGAGTAGCGGCGGCCACGTCGCTCGCGAACCCCGACCACACGTGGGCCGCGACGGTCGACGACGCGACCTCGGTGCTCCCGCGGCACAACTCGACGGCGGCGCTCGTCGACGGCCGGCTCACGGTCCAGGTGCCCCCGGTGTCGTGGAACGTCGTCCGGCTGGGCAGCTGACCGCGTGCGCGCACCGCTCGTCTCGAGACGCGTCGCACTCGTCGTCGTGATCGCCGTGCTGATGGCCGCCGGGGGAGCCTTCTGGTGGCGGGTATCGGGCGGCCCCGGCTCGGCGAGCGCCGCCGCGACGGCGCTCGAGCTGTCGGGCGACCTCCGCGCGCACGACCCGGCGATCGTCGCGGGCACCGCGGGCCAGCCCTGGTACGTGTTCTCGACGGGCGACGCGAGCGTCGCCAAGGGTGCGATCCAGATCCGCACGTCGCCCGACGGGCACGCGTGGACCACGGCCGGCACCGTCTGGGACGCCGCGAGCGAGCCGGCCTGGGTGCGCGCCGCGGTGCCGGGCGTCACGAACTTCTGGGCGCCCGACGTCCATCTGCACGACGGCACGTACTACCTGTACTACGCGGCGTCCTCGTTCGGTTCCAACCGCTCGGTCATCGGGCTGCTCACCAACACGACCCTCGACGCCGCCGACCCCGCGTACGCCTGGGTCGACCGCGGCGAGGTGTGGCGCTCGACCCCCGGGTCGACGGACTACAACGCGATCGATCCGGGCATCGTCGAGGACGCCGACGGCACGCCCTGGATGGCTTTCGGGTCGTTCTGGGGCGGCATCCAGATGATCAGGCTCGAGTGGCCGAGCGGCATGCCGGCCGACCGTTCCGTCCCCCCGGTCCACCTCGCGTCGCACATCGTGCCGCCGAACGCGATCGAGGCGCCGACGATCGTGCGGCACGACGGCTGGTTCTACCTGTTCGTGTCGCGCGACCTGTGCTGCCGCGCGAGCGCCTCCACCTACAACATGGTGGTCGGACGCTCGCGCGCCGTCACTGGGCCGTACGTGGACCGGTCAGGGGCGGACATGGCTACCGACGGCGGGGAGGAGCTGCTCGCGACGCGCGGCGACATGGTCGGACCGGGCGGCGAGTCGTACTCGAACGGCTATCTCGCGTTCCACTACTACGCGACGCACCTCGGCGGGGACTTCCAGCTCGCGATCCGCAAGGTCGCCTGGGACGCCGACGGGTGGCCCGTGCTGACGACCGCCGACGAGCAGGACGCCGCCCCACGCTGACACCGACCAGTGGTCGTCGCGGGGCGCGGCATCCCGCTCAGAGCGCGAGCTCGAGGACGAAGTCGTCCTCGAGTCGGTCGCCGACCTGGAAGTGCTTGGTGCCGACGCGCACGAACCCGGTCCGCCGGTAGAACCCCTGGGCCCGCTCGTTGAGCTGGTTGACGCCGAGCCAGATCCCGCGGGCGCCCGTGCGTCGTGCGGCGTCGAGGCTCGCGGCCATGAGGGCGGAGGCGACACCCTGCCCGTGGTGGCCCGGCAGCACGTAGCACTTCGACAGCTCGACGGTCGGCCGCAGCGTGATCGCTGCCCGGACCTCGGCGTCGGTCGGCTCACCCTCGACGAGCATCGTGTAGCCGATCGGCTCGGGCAGCGCGTCGTCGTGCGCGACGAGCAGCAGCCGCGCGGAGTCGGTGAGGTAGGCGGTGAACCGCTCGGCCGACAGGACTGCATCGATGAACGCCTGCTGGTCCGCGGGTGTCGACCCCGGCGGGCAGGCGAGCGGGAAGGTGACGGCCGCGAGCCAGGCGAGCTCGGTGGCATCCTCGACCGTCGCGCGCCGCACCCGTTGACTCACGCCCGCGACCCTAGCGGCTGTGCGCGGGCCGGGGGAGGCGTGGACCATCGGGGACAGGCCTCACTGGCCGTGTCCCTGTCGGGTCGCGTGTGCAATTCAGCCTTTGGCGGCCGGGCAGCGCGACCATCCGCACATGCTGATGAGCGGACATGCCCAGTACGGGTACGGGCGTTCGGACTGTTACCTCGCCCAGCGAATACGGCAGCGAGTCCGCCGTGGCCGTCGCGGCCACACAGCTCGACTTGAGCGACAGCCGCACGCAGGCGTCGAAGATCGTTGACGAGTGGGTGAGACTCGTCTCCGCCGGTCCGTCTCCCACCGCCGAGGTGCACTACGTGACGCGCACGCCGAAGCGCCTGCTCGCACCCCTCAGGGCAGCATCACCAGGTCTGGGCGTCTTGCCGACGCGTTCGACGCCGTCGATTGCCGCCACTCGATCATGGTCTTGGTCAGGAGTCTCGACGCTTCAGCGAAGTCGCCGCCGGTGGCGATCGAGGCGTTGGCTTGGGCCTGCTGGCCGGCGGAGACCAGGCGCAGGGTCTTGGCGGCCTCCACATGAAAGTTGGCGTGCAGCGTCGTGCTGGCCTGGTGATGCGCATGGTCGCGCGGTTCGGGGGTGGAGCCGTGCAACCACCTTCCGAAGTCGCACTGGTCGTCCCGGGCCACGGCCGTCGCGTCCTCGCTGTGGGCTCTGTTGGCTACTGCGGCAGACAGTCGCGTCTTCCATGCCCCGTGGGCGCCGATCGCCTTCGTGATCTTGGCTTCGAGCGAGGACGCGCCCGCCGTGTCGTCGTCCACTTGCTGGGAGTAGGTGAAGCGGGAAGCCATGTCCGTCAGTTCGGTAGACATGCGTGACAGCTCGGCGCTCGCCGCGAGGGTCTGGGCCACGCCCTCAGTGGTGGCGGCCGCGGCCGTGGCGACACCGGCGATGTTCGCAGCGATCTCGCTGGACCCGTCCGCCGCCTCGGTGACGTTGCGACTCATCTCGTTCGTGGTCGCGGTCTGCTCCTCCACGGCCGAGGCGATCGTCGCCTGGGTGTCGTTGATCTGCTCGATGATCCCCGAGATCTGGGCGATGGCCGCCACGGCCGCCTGGGTGTCTGACTGGATCGCATCGATTCGACGCCCGATGTCCTCTGTGGCTCTGGAGGTCTCCTGCGCGAGCTCTTTGACCTCGCCGGCCACCACCGCGAATCCCTTGCCCGCCTCACCGGCCCGTGCCGCCTCGATCGTCGCGTTCAGCGCCAACAGGTTCGTTTGGGCCGCGATCGAGTTGATCACCTTGACCACAGTGCTGATCTCGGCGGACGAGGTACCCAGCTTGGCTACCGTAGCGTTCGCAGTCTGAGTCACCTGCACGGCCTGCGCGGCTACACCCGCGACGTCGTTGGTGTTCTTGGCGATCTCCCTGATCGAGGCGGACATCTCCTCTGTGGAGGCAGCCACCGTCTGCACGTTCACCGACACCTGCTCAGCGGCCGCGGCCACGACGGTGGCCTGCGCCGAGGACTCCTCGGCGCTGACGCTGATCTGCGAGGAGGAGACCGTGAGCTCCTCCGTCGCAGCCGCCAGGCTGGCGGCGTTGCGCGCGATAGTGGACATCACCGCGGACACCGAGTCGAGCATGGCGTTGAATGCACGTGCCAACACACCGAACTCATCGCGGGACCGGCCGGTGGCCCGACCGGTCAAGTCCCCGCCAGCGGCCGCGGTCAACAGGCCCTGCATCTCCCGCAACGGAACCGTCACCTGGCGCGCCATCTTCACGGCGATCACCATCGCGCCGGCGACGGCCACCGCCAACACACCGATCAGCACACGCTGCGCCGCGGACGCTGCTGAATCCTGAGCCCCGACAGAGGCAGCGATGACCGCCTGGGCCTGCTTGGTGGCAACAGCTACTGAGCTCTCGTAGGCCTTGCGGGCATCCCGATTCGGGCCCAACGCCAGCCCGAGCGCCTTGCCCGGGTCTGTGGCGTGGAGCGTGAACTCCGCGTGCACGAGCGTGACCCACGACTCGAAGCCTGTTGCGATGTCGGCAATGGCGGAACGCTGCGCGGCATTCGATGCCGAACCACCCGCGGCGGTCAGCGCCCCTTGCACCGTCGGGATGCGCCCGTCGAACTCCGTGATGTAGCTCTGGTCACTGGTCAGCAAGAAGCCACGCTCGTCATTCGCCGCCGCCTTTGCCGCCACTGCCGCGTCCGAAAGGTGGGTCAAGTAGGGCGTCGTCTGCTCTGCTACCACCCGACCCTGCTGGTGGAGCGACTGCACGCCCCACAGCCCCACGCCCACCCCACACGCCATAAGCGCGATGATCACGGCAAAGCTGCCGAACAACCGCCCACGTACTCCGACCACGACAGCGACCTCCAGACAGACTCAAGCACCAGAAGCTCAAGAAGCCCTTCGGCTTGAACACCGCGCGGATGAGTCTTCGCGGACACCAGATCTGACCCCGGTCAGCCCGGAGCGCAGCGAGGCAGGCGCCCAGCAGCAGGCTGCCGAGGCCGCGATCGGGAGCCAGCACCGCCATTCCGAGCTCTGGGACGTCGGAGGCAACGAACCCGTGTCCGGCCTTCTCCGCTGTGACGACGCGTGCCCAGGCGGCACCCATTGGTGTGCCGGGGGCGGAATGCCCGGCGAAGCGCCCGGTCATGGCACCCGTCAGCGGTTCGGCCTCCCGAACCCCCAGCAGCTCATCGGCATCGCCCTGCGGTATCAGATCGCGCAGAACGCCACGCCGACCTGTGCCAACCAGCGCCCCCGTGACCTCGTGGACCTCCTGCTGATCCGGGACCTGATCGCTGAGGTCCTGGCCCACGACCACTGGGCATAGGACTCCGCAGACGCAGCCAACAAGAGCAGGCTCCGGATCTCGCCGGGCGAAGGTGTCGCACCGAGACGCCTCAGACGCGAGGCGAGGCGAACCCCAAGTGCGCCACAGCCGCGACCTCTCTCCCGCCGCGACGAACCTCCACGTCGTGACGTCGCTCGAGCTTGCCGGCGCTCTCGCGGCCCGCCGCGCCGCGCGCCGCGGCGTGCAAGACGGTCAGCGCACGTGCCCGGTGCCGTTTCGGGACCACCGGCGGAACTGGGGCCACACGCGCGTCCAGGGACCGAAGCGCTCCGCTTCTGTGGGCCATGCCGACGACGGTGCTCGTCCGCCGTGCTGGCGCAGTGGCCCCGACAGGGACACAGCCAGTCAGAGCCGGGCGCTGCGGCGGATCGTCCGCACGACGAGGCCCGCGACCCACGCGAGACCCGCGAGGCTGGCCAGGTTCGCGCTGCGACGAGCCGCGCGACGCCGGCCGCGGAACTCCCGGATCGGCCAGCCGACCGTCTGCGCGTGGCGGCGCAGGCGCCGGTCGGGGTTGATCGCGCACGGGAAGCCGACCTCGGACAGGATCGGCACGTCGTTCGTCGAGTCGCCGTACGCGTACGACGCCGTGAGGTCGAGGTTCTCGCGCTCAGCCAGCTCGCGGACGGCGCTGGCCTTCGCCTTGCCGTGCAGCATGTCGCCGACGAGCCTGCCGGTGTAGAAGCCGTCCTCGTGCTCGGCGACGGTGCCTAGCGCACCCGTCACCCCGAGCCGGCGGGCGATGAGCTCGCCGATCTCGACCGGGGTCGCGGTGATGAGCCAGACCTCGTGACCCGCGGCCAGGTGCTCGTCGAGGAGCTTCTGGGTCCCGGGGAAGATCCGCAGGCTCAGGACCTCGTCGTAGATGTCCTCGGCGATCGCCACGACCTCGGCGACGGAGTGCCCCGTCATGATCGCCAGCCCCTTGTTGCGGACCTCGTCGATCTGGCTGTGGCTCTCGCCGAAGATGAGGTAGCGCGACTGGTGGATCGCGAACGTGACGATGTCCCACTTGCGGAAGAAGCCCCGGCGGTACAGCCCGACGGCCAGGTGGAACGCGCTCGCGCCGCGGATGATCGTGTTGTCGACGTCGAAGAACGCTGCCGCGCGTCCTTCGGGTGCCTCCACCGGTTCGACGAGACCCGTCGGGCCTGGGGCTGTCGAGGTGGACTCGGTCACGCGGCCACTGTATCCACGGTGCCTACGCTGGTGCCGTGTCGACCACAGATCCCACGCCCGCGACCGCCCCAGCACCGGGACATCCCGCCCGGGTCGTCCTATTCGGGCGCGCCGGCTGCCATCTGTGCACCGAGGCGCGTGCGCTCGTCGCGCAGGTCTGCGCCGAGACGGGTGAGGCCTGGACCGAGATCGACATCGACGCGCCCGGCGCGCCGGTCCTGCCCAGCGGGCGCTTGGTGCTCGACGAGTACTCCGAGCTCGTGCCCGTCGTCGAGGTCGACGGCGTCCGGCAGGGCTACTGGCGGATCGACGCTGCCCGGCTCCGTCGCGTGCTCGCCGCCGGGCCCGCGCGGTCCACCGGGTCGGCGACCTAGCCCGGACGCACGGACGCCGGGCGGGTCCCCTCGGTGTCGAGAGGACCCGCCCGGCATGGCGCGAGGGGTGTCAGGCCTGCTTGATGGCTGCGATGTCGATCGAGATGACGACCTTGTCGCTGACCAGGACGCCGCCGGCCTCGAGGGCCGCGTTCCAGGTCAGGCCGAACTCCTTGCGGGAGATCGTCGTGCTGGCCGAGAAGCCGGCGCGCAGGTTGTTGTACGGGTCGACGGCGGTGCCGTTGAACTCGGTCTCGAGCTCGACGGGCTTCGTGACGCCGTGGATCGTGAGGTCGCCGACGATGACGTAGTCGCTGCCCGTGGCGGTCACCGAGGTCGAGGCGAAAGTCCAGGTGGTGAACTGCTCGACGTTGAAGAAGTCGGCGCTCTTGAGGTGGCCGTCGCGGCCCGCGTCGCCGGTGCTGATGGTCGACGGGTCGAGCGTGGCGGTGACCGACGTGACGGTGAGGTCCTCGCCGACGACGATGGTGCCCTCGGTGATCGCGACGGAGCCGCGGACCTTGGAGATGCCGGCGTGGCGGACCGAGAAGCCGGCCTCGCTGTGGGACGCGTCGATGGTCCAGGTGCCGGCGACCAGCTCGGTGGGGACTGCGGTGGCGGTGCTCATGAGGCTCCTCGGGTGAGAGTGAGAAAGTTGAATCGGCGAAAGTTGAAGCGTCAATCGCCTGTAGTTGACATTTCTACTACAGTGGATCGCAGAGCGCAACCCCCAGGCGCAACTCGTCCCGACCGGAGCCCACCATGACCCAGACCACCCCGACCCGCACCCCGGTCACCGCCGACGACGTCCGCTGGCTCACGCCCGAGCAGCAGACCCACTGGCGTGCGTACCGCGACGGGACCGCGCTGCTCATGGACGTCCTCGCGCGTGAGCTCGACGAGGACGCCGCCCTGTCGCTCGCTGAGTACGAGGTGCTCGTGCGGCTCTCCGAGGCGCCCGGCCGGACGCTGCGGATGTCCGAGCTGGCGGGCGAGCTCGCGCACTCCCGGAGCCGGCTCACGCACACGATCCGCCGTATGGAGGACGCCGGCCTCGTCCGGCGCAACCCCTGTGCGGTCGACGCGCGCGGGGTCAACTGCACGATGACCGACCTCGGCCTCGAGCGGATCGTCCAGGCCGCGCCGTCGCACGTCGCCTCGGTCCGCGCCCACCTCATCGACGTCCTGACCGACGACCAGCTGCGTGCGCTCGGCGCCGCGATGGGCATCGTCGCGCACGCGTTGCGCGAGAGCTGACACCCTGACCCGGACGAACGTCCCACGCACACAGTCAGGTTTGCGAGACTGTCCCCATGGTCGCGACGACGATCCACCTGCTCCGGCACGGTGAGGTCCACAACCCCGAGGGCGTGCTGTACGGCCGCCTGCCCGGCTACCACCTGTCAGCGCGCGGGATCGCGATGGCCGAGACGGTCGCCGCCCACCTCGCGGGGGACGGTCCGGTGCCACGCCACGACATCACCGCCGTCATCGCGTCCCCGCTGCAGCGCGCCCAGGAGACCGCCGCGCCCATCGCGGCGAGGTTCGGGCTCGAGGTCGGCACCGACGCCAACCTCATCGAGGCCGAGAACCGGTTCCAGGGCCTGACGTTCGGTGTCGGTGACGGGTCGTTGCGGCACATGCGGCACTGGCCGCTGCTGCGCAACCCCTTCCGGCCGTCGTGGGGCGAGCCGTACCGCGAGCAGGCCGACCGCGTGCTCGCGGCCGTCGACGCGGCGCGCGAGATCGCGCGCGGGCACGAGGCGCTGCTCGTGAGCCACCAGCTGCCGATCTGGGTCACGCGGCTCGCGGCCGAGAAGCGGCACCTCTGGCACGACCCGCGCCGGCGGCAGTGCTCGCTCGCGTCGATCACGAGCCTGCACTTCGACGACGACACGCTCGTCGGTCTCGGGTACACCGAGCCGGCGGCGGCGCTCCTCGACGGTGCGGCCACCGTGGCGGGCGCGTGAACCCTCGCGTGACCCCAGCAGCCCGCGTCACCCGCGCTCCGCGCGTGACGGGGGGCTTCGTCGCGCTCGCACTGGGTGCGGTCCTGCTCGCCGGGTGCGCGCCGAGCGGGACCCCTGCGGCGTCCTCGACCGACGTCGCGAACCAGGGCTACCAGTCCGGGGACGGCTCGACCCGCACGTGGGCCGTCGCCGACCGGTCCGAGCCCGTCACGCTGGCCGGGACCGACTTCGCCGGGACCGCGCAGGACCTGACGGCCTGGCGCGGGGACGTCGTCGTGCTCAACAGCTGGTACGCGGCCTGCCCGCCGTGCCGTGCGGAGGCACCCGACCTCGTCGCGTTGGCGAACGACTACGCCGCCCGCGGCGTGCACGTCCTCGGGATCAACGGCACCGACGACGTCGGCGCGGCACAGGCGTTCGAGCGGACGTTCGCGATCCCGTACCCGAGCCTCGCCGACACCGGCGGGCACGCGATCGCGGCGCTGCAGGGCGCCGTCCCCGTCCAGGCCGTCCCGACGACGGTCGTGCTCGACCGCGAGGGTCGGGTCGCAGCCCGGATCCTCGGCCTCGCCGACCCGTCGACGCTGCGCGGGCTCGTCGACGACGTCCTCGCCGAGTCGGCCGACTCCGCCGCGCCGGCTTCCGGTGCCACGGCGGGAGCGACGGCGACACCATGAGCGACCTCGGCACGACGTTCGCGCAAGCCGCCTTCTCCGGCTCGATGCTGCTTGCCGTCCCGGTCGCGGCGGTCGCCGGCTTCGTCGCGTTCGCCTCGCCGTGCGTGCTCCCGCTCGTCCCCGGCTACCTCGGCTACCTCGGCGGCATGTCGGGTGCGACGCTCGCCGGTTCGCGTCGGCGCGGGGCCGAGCGGTCGGCGGATGCCCCATCGACTGATCGGGCGCCGCGCGCCGGTCGATCGTCGGCCGACGTCGGTCGGACCCGGTTGCTCACCGGTGTCGGGCTGTTCGTCGCGGGGTTCACCCTCGTCTTCGTGCTGCTCGGGGTGCTCGCAGGCTCGGTCGGCGGGGTGCTCAAGGACTGGCAGGACCCGCTGACCCGCGTCCTGGGTGTCGTCGTCGTGCTCATGGGCCTGGCGTTCATGGGCCTGGTCCCGTTCCTGCAGCAGGACCGCCGCGTGCACCTGAGCCCGCGCGCCGGGCTGTGGGGTGCGCCGCTGCTCGGGCTCGTGTTCGGTCTCGGGTGGACCCCGTGCATCGGGCCGACCCTCGTCGCGATCACCGCGCTGTCGCTCGACGGCGGATCGGCGGCCCGCGGCGCGGTGCTCTCGGTCGCGTTCTGCCTCGGGCTCGGTCTGCCGTTCCTGCTCATCGCGCTCGGCACGGCCCGCAGCGCGCGCGCGCTGGCCCTGCTGCGCCGGCACCGGCTCGCGGTCATGCGCGCGGGCGGCGGCCTGCTCGTGGTGCTCGGGCTCGCGCTCGTCAGCGGCCTGTGGGGCGCCTGGGCGCAGTGGCTGCAGGGCCTGCTCACCACCTCCGGCGTCTTCGTCCCGGTGGTCTGATGAGCGCGACCGGCACCAGCGACCAGCAGCGGTACACGCCCCAGGGCATCGACGACGCGTTCGCGGGCGACACGCCCGTGCTCCCGCAGCTCGGGCCGGTCGGCTGGCTGCGGTGGGCGTGGCGCCAGCTGTCGAGCATGCGGGTCGCGCTGCTCCTGCTGATGCTGCTCGCCGTCGCCGCGGTGCCGGGCTCGGTGTTCCCGCAGCGTCCGCAGTTCCCCGAGAAGGTCGCGCAGTACCTCCTCGACCACCCCACGCTCGGTCCGCTGCTCGACCGCGTCGGGATGTTCGACGTGTACACGTCGATCTGGTTCTCGGCGATCTACCTGCTGCTGTTCATCTCGCTCGTGAGCTGCATCCTGCCGCGCACCAGGTCCCACCTGCGCGCGCTGCGGGCGAGCCCGCCCCGGACCCCGCGGCGACTCGACCGGTTCCCGGCGCAGGGGAGCGCGGCGTCGGGTGCGACACCAGAGGTCGTCGTGCGTGCGGCAGCGAGCACCCTGCGCGGCCGGTACGCCAGGCTCCCGCGCTTCCGCACCGACATCCGCGACGAGGGTCACGGCACGTGGAGCGTGTCCGCCGAGCGGGGCTACCTGCGCGAGACGGGCAACCTCGTGTTCCACCTCGCGCTCGTCGGGCTGCTCGTGTCCGTCGCGACCGGTCAGATGCTGCACTACCGCGGGCAGACGATCGTGGTCGAGGGCCACGGGTTCGCCAACGCCCAGACGGACTACGACACCTTCGAGGCCGGGTCGGCGTTCGACCCCGCGACGCTCGTGCCGTTCACGCTCGGCCTCGACCGGTTCACGTCGCGGTTCGACCCGCGCACGCTGCAGTCCCGGGCCTTCCTCGCCGAGGTCACGCTCGCGGAGCCCGGCACGGCCCCGCGGGCCGCGACGATCCAGGTCAACCACCCGCTCACCGCGGGCGGCGCGAAGGTGTACCTGCAGGGCAACGGGTACGCCCCCGACGTCGTCGTGCGCGACGCCGCCGGCAAGGTCGCGTTCTCGGGCGCCGTCCCGTTCCTGCCGCAGGACACCGTCTACACGTCGAACGGCGTCATCAAGGTGCCCGACGTGTCGGGTGGCCAGCCGCAGATCGGGCTCGTCGGCTCGCTGCTGCCCACCGCGCAGCAGGTCTCGCCGGCGGTCTGGCGCTCGGTCAACCCCGAGCCGACCGACCCCGTCCTCGTGCTGGCCGTCTGGTCGGGGAACCTCGGGCTCGACACCGGCGTCCCGCAGAACGTCTACACGCTCGACGACGCGCGCATGAAGCAGTCCGTCGAGGCCGACGGCACGCCCGTCACGATCCGCATCCGGCCCGGCGAGACGGTCGCGCTGCCGGATGGGCTCGGCACGCTCGAGTTCCGGGCCCTGCCGCGGTTCGTCGCCCTGGACCTGCGCTACGACCCGGCGCTCGCGTTCGTCCTGACCTTCGCGCTCCTCGCGCTCGCGGGCCTCGCGACGTCGCTGTTCACCCCGCGGCGGCGCGTGTGGGTCCGCGCGAGCCCGGACCCTGCCGACCCGCGTCGCACCCTCGTCTCCGCCGCGGCGCTCGCGCGCGGGGACGACATCGCGCTGCCGACCGAGATCGACCGGGTGCTCGCCGCGCTCCCGGACCGGCTCGACGTGCACGACGGCGCCTCCGCGTCGGACACTGAGCCGGACACGCACCCGGACACCGGGCCGGACATCGACCACCACCGTGACGCGCACCCGCGCCCAGCACTCGACCCCCACGACCAGGAAGAGGCCCAGTCATGACCGTCGGGGACATCAGCACGTTGCTCGTCTGGGGCGCGATGACCGCGTTCACGATCGGCTTCCTCGCGTACACGGCCGATCTCGCCCGGATCGCGGAGGCCGCGTCCCGCGCGTCCCGTCTGCCGGTCGAGACGGACGAACGCCAGCTGGCCGGGGTCGGCGCCGGGGTGTCGGCCGCTGCCGCGTCGACCACTGCCGCATCACCTGCTGCGTCGTCGGGTGCCGCCGGGACGGCAGCCGGCGACGCCGCGGGGACCGTGCCGGTCGCGGGCGGGTCGCGCCGCGCCGAGGGCATCTCGCGCTCGACGACGTACCTCGGGGTGCTCCTGCTGCTCGCCGGCATCGTCGCGCGGGGGATCGCCGCGGGCCGCTGGCCGACCGCCAACATGTACGAGTTCACCCTCGTCGGGGCGTTCGTGGCCGTGACCGTGCTCGCCGTCGTGCAGCAGCGCCGCTACATCCCGTTCCTGGGCGTCGTCGTGCACGGCATCGCGGTGCTGGCCCTCGCGCTCGCGCTGCTCGTGTTCTACGTGCAGGCCGACGCCGTGCAGCCCGCGCTGCAGAGCTACTGGCTCGTGCTGCACGTGGGGGTCGCGATCTCGGCGACCGGAGTGTTCACCGTGGCGTTCGCCGCGGCGGTGCTCCAGGTGCTCACGGACGCGCGCGAGGCGGGCCGCAGCCGGCTCGACGCGCCGTGGCAGCGGTTCGAACCCGTGCGTGCGAGCCTCCAGCGCTGGCGCGTGACGGGGCCCGCGTGGGAGTGGCTGCGCTCGGTGCCGTCCTCGCGTGAGCTCGAGGCGCTGTCGTTCCGGCTCAACTCGATCGGGTTCGTCCTGTGGACGTTCACGCTCATCGGCGGGGCCATCTGGGCCGAGCACGCGTGGGGCCGGTACTGGGGCTGGGACCCCAAGGAGGTCGGCACCTTCATCGCGTGGGTCGTCTACGCCGCGTACCTGCACGCACGCACGACGCGCGGGTGGAGCGGGCGCCGGGCCGCGTACTTCGTGTTCGTCGGCTACGCGGTCGTCCTGGCCAACTTCACGGTCATCAACCTGTTCGTCACCGGCAAGCACTCGTACTCGGGGCTGTGACGAGGGTCCTAGGCTGATCGCGTGCCTCTTGTCATCTACTCGGCCTTGCGCCTCGGTCTCTTCGCTGCCCTCACGCTGCTCATGCACTTCTGGGCCGGCATGGAGTGGTGGTTCGCCGCGCTGATCTCGGTGTTCGCCGCCTGGGGGTTGTCGTACACGATGCTCGACGGCCCCCGCGACGCCGCGGCGCGCTACCTCGCCGACCGCGCGGACGCCCGGAAGGCGCGCAAGGGGCTCTCGGTCGGCCAGAGCGAGGACGCCGAGGTCGAGGACGCCGCCCAGGACGCCGCACCGGAACCGGTCGAGCGCGACGAGCCGTAGGCCCGGCAGCCCGACCGCTGGCTACAGCGCGAGCCCGAGCCCGAGCAGCACACCGAACGCCAGCTCGAGCAGGCCGGTGCCCGCGAGCACCGGCACCAGAAGACGCCCGCGCGCGCCCGCCAGCACGGTGACCGTGAGCAGCCCGGCCGGGAACCCGAGCAGGACGACGAGGACCGACCACGGCGCGACGAGTGCGCAGCCGAGACCCAGCACGATCGGCACCCACAGCAGCGCCGCGTACACGCGCCGGGACCGGTGCTCGCCGAGCCGCACCGCGAGCGTGCGCTTGCCCGCGAGGACGTCGGTGGGCACGTCGCGCAGGTTGTTGACCATGAGCAGGGCGCACGCGAGGAGCCCGATCGCGACCGCGCCGGTCACGGCCACCCACGAGATCCTGCCCGCCTGGGTGAACGTCGTCCCGAGCACCGCGACGAGCCCGAAGAACACGAAGACCCCGACCTCGCCGAGCCCGCGGTACCCGTACGGCCGGCGCCCGCCGGTGTAGTACCAGGCGGCGGCGATCGACGCGGCACCCACGGCGACGAGCCACCACTGACCGGACAGCGCCACGAGCGCGAGGCCCAGCAGTGCGCCGACGCCGAACGACGCGAACGCAGCCCACTTGACGTGCTCGGGACGTGCCGCGCCGGAGGCCGTCAGGCGCATCGGTCCGACGCGGTCGACGTCAGTGCCGCGGACGCCGTCGGAGTAGTCGTTCGCGAGGTTGACGCCGATCTGCAGCGCGAGCGCGACGCCGAGGGCGAGCAGTGCGCGACCCGGGTTCGCCGCGCCGATCTGCGCGGCTGCTCCGGTCCCGACCAGCACGGGGGCTGCAGCGGCAGGCAGGGTGCGGGGTCGGGCACCTGCGATCCACTCGGAGGTCGTGGCCATGGTGTTCCTGTCGGTCGGGTGCGGGGTTCGGGGTACGGGGAGTGCGGACGGTGTCGTGCGGGCGGGGTCGTGCGGTGGACCAGGTCAGGGGGCGGGCCGCACGCTCCGCCCGGCCTGGTCGGCGACGGCTCGACGATCGACCTTGCCGGGACCGCGGAGCGGGAGCGCATCGACCACCACGAGGTGGCGCGGGGCTGCCGCGCGGCCGAGCCTGCTCTCGACGGTAGCCCGCACCGCGGCCAGGTCCGGCATCGGTGCACCCGGTCGCAGCACGAGGACGGCCGTCACGGCGTGACCCCACTCCTCGTCGGGCAGGCCGACGACGCACGCCTCGACCACGCCGTCGAGCTCTCCGAGGACCCCTTCGACGGCGGCGGGGGCCACCTTGGCGCCGCCGGTGATGATCATGTCGTCGAGCCGGCCGAGGACTGTCAGGGCCCCGGTGGCGTCCAGGGCACCGACATCCGTCGTGCGCAGCCACCGCTCGCCGCCACGTCGGACGAACACCTGCGCGTCGAGGTCGGGCCGGCCCCGGTAGCCGGTCGCGAGGACCGGACCGGTCAGCAGCACCCGGCCGTCGGGCTCGAGGTCGACGCGGACGCCGTCGAGCGGGACGCCGTCGTACACGCACCCGCCGCAGGTCTCCGACATGCCGTAGGTGGTCACGACGGCGATCCCGGCCGAGCGGGCGTCGGCGACGAGCGAGGGCGCTGCCGCCGCGCCGCCGAGCAGGATCGCGTCGAACCCACGGAGCGCGTCGATCCCCTCCGGGGAGCCCAGCAGCCGGTGCAGCTGGGTCGGTACGAGCGAGGCGTACCGGCGGCCTGTGCCGCCCGCGAGCTGCGTGCTCGCCGCGGCGAACGCCTCGGTGCGGAACGGTCCGGCCGGGACGGCGACGGGGACCGTGCCGGCGAGGACCGACCGGATGAGCACCTGCAGGCCGGCGACGTGCGTGGTCGGCAGCGCGAGCAGCCAGCGTCCCGGTCCGCCCAGGCGGGCCTCGGTCGCCGCGGCGGAAGCCCGCAGGGCAGTCGCCGACAGCAGCACCTGCCGTGCGTCCCCGGTCGAGCCCGACGTCGGCACGACGAGCGCCACGTCGTCCGGCAGGTCAGAGGCGTCGGCCTCGGCGTCTGATGTGCCGGGTGCAGAGGTGACCAGCACCGCCGGTCCGGAACCGTCCAGGGCCGCGGCGAGGGCGACGAGCAGCGCGTCGGTCGTCGGCGGCCCGTCGCCGTGCGGCTCGGGTGACCGCACGACGCGGACGGGACGACTCACCGGCTCAGCGTAGGCGGCACCGTAGAGTGTGGCGCGACGATCCGGACGCCGTGCCGGGAGAAGGAGTTCCGCTGTGCCCTTGACCGTGTCCTTGCGCCAGACCCGCGCCCTCGCGCTCCTCACGGTCGCCGTGGCGGCCGCGCTCGGCGCCTGCGGCGGGGGGAGCACACCCGGCCCCGCAGCCTCGGTGCCGCCCGTGACCGTCGCCCCGAGCGTCGACCCCGCGAAGCAGGCGGCGCCCACGCCCGTCGTGCCGGCGCGTTGGCCGCTCACCGGGGTCGTGGCCGCCGACGTCGTCGAGCGCCCCGCGCTCGCGGTCAAGATCGAGAACCCCGCCGAGGTCCGCCCGCAGACGGGCCTCGACCAGGCCGACATGGTCTGGGAGGAGGTCGTCGAGGGCGGCATCACGCGGTTCGTCGCGATCTTCCACTCGCAGGTGCCCGCCGAGGTCGGCCCGATCCGTTCGGTGCGCCCGATGGACCCGGCGATCGTCTCCCCGCTGCACGGCATCATCGCGTTCTCGGGTGGTCAGCCCAAGTTCGTCTCCGCGCTCCAGGCCGCGAACGTGCAGACCCTGAGCCAGGACGCCGGCGCCGCAGGGTTCGCCCGCTCGAAGGTGCGTCCCGCGCCGCACAACGTCTTCGGTACCCCCACGACGTTCTGGAACCAGGCGAACGACACCCACAAGGCGTCCCCGCCCGAGCAGTTCCACTTCGCGCGGACGGCCGACCAGGCCACGGCCGTGCTCTCCGGCGCCGCCGCCACGTCGGTCACGCTCCAGCTCTCGGGCGGCTCGCACCCGGGCTGGTCCTGGAACGCCGCCGACTCGACCTGGCTCCGCTCGGAGGCCGGCACGCCGTCGACCGCCGCCTCGGGTGCGCGCCTCGCCGCGACCAACGTCATCGCGCTGAAGGTCTCCCTCGTCGACTCCGGGACGGTCGACCCCGCAGGCAACCCGGTCCCCGAGACCAAGCTCGTGGGCTCGGGCGACGCACTCGTCGCGACCGGCGGCAAGTCGATCGCCGCGACGTGGACCAAGACCGCGACGGACTCGCCGCTCACGCTCGCGGCCGCCGACGGCACCGACATCAAGCTCGCCGCAGGCACGACCTGGATCGAGCTCGTGCCGAACGGCTCCGGCTCGATGAGCGCGAGCTGACGGCGGCGATGCGATCGACCGGGGGCGGCGACATCGCGGTGACACACACCGCGGCACAGGCCCGACACGGGGCTCGAGGCACGCGGCGAGCACGAGGCGCCGTCGTCGGCCTCGGGGTGCTGTGCGCGCTCGCGCTGACCGCGTGCACGTCGGCGGCACCGGCGGCCCCGCCGACACCGGACACCGTGACGATCGCACCGACCGTCGACCCCACGAAGGCGCCGCCCCCTGCGCCCGCGCCCCCTGCGCCGGTCCTGCCGCCGACGTGGCCGCTGACCGGGATCGAGGGCGACGTCGCCCAGCGCCCGGCGCTCGCGGTCAAGATCGAGAACACGTCGCAGGCTCGCCCCCAGACCGGTCTCGAGCAGGCCGATGTCGTCTGGGAGACGATCGTCGAGTTCCAGGTGTCGCGCTTCGTCGCGATCTTCCACTCGCAGGTGCCGGCCGAGGTCGGCCCCATCCGCTCGGTCCGCCCGATGGACCCGCCGATCGTGGCGCCGCTGCACGGACTCATCGCGTACTCCGGCGGGCAGCCGGGGATCCTGGCGCTCGTCCAGGCGAGCGGTGCCCAGTCGATCAGCCACGACGCCGGGGCTCCGGGGCTGTACCGCATCAAGACCCGCGCCGCGCCGCACAACGTCTACGGCTCGCCGCAGACGTTCTGGAGCCAGGCGGACGCCGACCACCAGGCGTCGCCCGGCGAGCAGTTCGCGTTCGCCCGCACTCTCGAGGCCGCGTCGGCGGTCGCCGCCGGATCACCGACGACGACCCTGTCTCTGCACCTGTCCACGGCGTCGAACCCGAGCTGGTCCTGGGACGGCACGTCCTGGCTGCGCTCCGAGGGGTCGGCGCCTGCGATGGCGGCGAGCGGCGCGCGCCTGTCCGCGACCAACGTCGTGACGATCACGGCCGACCACCCCAACACCGGCTTCGGCGCGCAGGGGGGTGCGCCGGTCCCGACCTACTCGCTCGTGGGGTCGGGTGACGCTGTCGTCGCGACGGGCGGCAAGACGCTGGCCGCGCGGTGGCAGAAGGACGCGCAGGACGCGCCGATGCGGCTCGTCGCGGCCGACGGCTCGCCCGTGACCCTGGCACCGGGCAACACCTGGGTCGAGCTCGTGCCGAACGGGAGCGGTTCGCTGACGCTGGGCTGAGGCCCGCACCTCCGTCCCCGGGTGGAGCGCGCGCGGGCACGGCTGCTCCCGGCGACGGAGCGGGCGTCGACGAGGTCGGTCCTGGGGGCTGATCCGCATCCGCCCGCAGCGACGCAGGGTGGTCGCATGACCACGATCACGTCCGACCACGGTGAGGACCACGAAGAGCGCGTGCGCGCGATCGGCGCTGTGCTGGGCGCCGGCGCGGTGCTGGTCGGGCTGCTTGTCGGCACCGCGTACGTCGTCAGCCAGCTCGTCACGCTGCTCGCGTGGGC
>NZ_DASUIR010000048.1:0-15687 GCF_036279715.1 Cellulomonas sp.
CCCCACGCCTGCGCCGCTACGCTCGAGCAGGTCAGGCCGGCGGGCTCGACGGCTCGGTGGTGGACATGAGGGCGAACGTCTCTCCGGCCGGTCCGCGCAGCACGGCGATCCGGCCGTAGGGGGAGTCGGCGGGCGGAGACACGACCGACCCGCCGAGCTCGACGGCCCGCGCAGCCGCCGCATCCGTGTCAGAGACGGCGAAGTAGGTGGACCAGGCGGGTTCCGTGTCTGCCGGGGTGTCGGGACCGAGCTCGCCGATGCCACCGACCGGCCGTCCGTCGAGGTCGATGGTCGCGTAGGTGAAGCCGGGTCCGCTCATGTCCCCGAACGTGTAGGGGAAGACGGCACCGTAGAACGCCTTCGCGGCGGCGAAGTCGCGCGTCATCAGCTCGTTCCAGACCTGCGCCCCCGGCTCGTTGACGACGTCGGCGCCCGTGTGACGACCCGACTGCCAGAGCCCGACGACGGCGCCGGTCGGGTCGGTGAGCATCGCCATCCGGCCGAGGTCCATGACGTCCATCGGCTCGGCCAGCAGCGTCCCGCCCGCCTCCGTCACGTGCTTCGCGCTCGCATCGACGTCGTCGACCGCGAGGTACGTCGTCCAGCCGACCCGGGAACCCGGCATCTGCTGGCCGACGCCGGCTGCGGCACGGCCGGCGCGGCGTGCCGTCGAGTAGTAGCCCGTCTCCGGGACGCCCTCGTCGAACTCCCACCCGAGCAGCGATCCGTAGAACGCTTGGGCGACGTGGTGGTCCGGCACCATCAGGTCGACCCAGGCGGGCGTGCCCTCGGGCCAGGGATCCGTGTGGATGCTCATGAGTCCTCCTCGTGGGTGGTCCGGGCAGATCTGCCCGGGGCTCACATCACAGCACCGGGCTCCGACACGCGGAACGCTGCGCTGGCCCTGACCGGACGAGGCCCCGACGCGACCCGGTCAGGACGACGCGGGTCCGGACGCGACACAGCCCCGGGACTGTGGTCGTCCCGGGGCTGCGACTGCCCACGTGCGGGCGGATCCTGCCGGCGTCAGGCCGCGGCGCGTCCCAGGCCGCGGAACTGCCAGCCCGCCGAGCGCCACTCGGCCGGGATGAGCTTGCCGCGCGCGTCGATCACGCGGGCGACCTTCGCGAGCGACGCGAGCTTCTCCGGGTGCGCATCGACGAACTGCGACCACTCGGTGAGCACGAGCAGCACGTCGCTGCCCTCGACGGCCTCCTCGATCGACGTGGCGTACGACAGCGTCGGGAAGCTCTTGCGTGCCGTGTCGCCCGCCTGCGGGTCGAAGACCGTGACCTGTGCGCCGCGCAGGTGCAGGGCCGCGGCCACGTTGAGCGCCGGCGAGTCGCGCACGTCGTCGGTCTCGGGCTTGAACGCGGCACCCAGGACGCCGATCCGGCGGTTGAGGACCGAGCCGCCGCACGCCTCAAGAGCGAGGTCGATGACGGCCGCGCGCTGGCCCATGTTGATCTCGTCGACCTGCTGCAGCAGGGCCGCGGCGCGGTGCGCCCCGAGCTCGGTCGCCCGGTGCATGAGCGCGCGGATGTCCTTGGGGAGGCAGCCGCCGCCGAAGCCGAGGCCCGCGTCGAGGAACTGGCGCCCGATCCGCACGTCGTGGCCGAGCGCGTCCGCGAGGACCGTCACGTCGGCGTCCGCCGCCTCGCACACCGCCGCGATCGCGTTGATGAACGAGATCTTCGTGGCGAGGAACGCGTTCGCGCTGACCTTGACGAGCTCCGAGGTGGGCAGGTCGGTCATGACGACGGGCGTGCCCTCGGCGATCGGGGTCGCGTAGACCTGCCGCATCGTCGCCTCGGCGCGCGCGCTCGCACCGCCGACGACGATCCGGTCGGGGTGCAGCGTGTCGTTGACGGCCTTGCCCTCGCGCAGGAACTCGGGGTTCCAGACGAGCTCCACCTCCACGCCGGCCGGGGCGAGCTGCGCGACGAGCGTGCGCAGGCCCGCCGCGGTGCCGACCGGGACGGTCGACTTGCCGACGACGAGGGCGTCCTTCGTGAGGTTGCGGGCGACCGTGCTCACGGCCGACTCGACGTAGCTGAGGTTCGCGGCGTGGCTCGTCTTCTGCTGCGGGGTCCCGACGCAGATGAAGTGCACGTCACCCCAGGCGGCGGCAGCCGCGAGGTCGGCGCTGAAGTGCAGCCGGCCGGTCGCGAGCTGCTTCTCGAGCAGCTCGGGAAGCCCGGGCTCGTAGAACGGGACCTTGCCCGCGGCGAGCGCCTCGACCTTGTGGACGTCGGTGTCGACGCCCATCACCTGGAAGCCGAGCTCGGCCATCGCGACGGCGTGCGTCGCACCGAGGTAGCCCGTGCCGTAGACGCTGATGCGCAGGCCGGGTGCGTCGTCGAGGGGGGTGGTGCTCAGGTCGGTCTCGTGCAGCAGGTCGGTCACGGTGTCTCCTCGGGCGTGGGTGAGGCGGTGGGCGTGGCGGTGGCGGTGGGGGTCGCCGTCGCGGTGGGTGTCGGTGTCGGTGTGGCCGTCTCGGTCGGGGTGGGTGTCGATGTGGGAGTCGGTGTGGGAGCAGACGTCGGCGTCGCGGTGGCCGTCGGGGTCACGACGACGTCGGGCGCCGTCTGGGGGTCCGGTGCCACGGACGGACCGGCGGCGAGGAGCGCTCCGCCGAAGGCGTTGACCGGGTCGTTGAGCCCGGCGGCGAACGCCTCGAGCGTGTTGAGCCGGGAGTCGACGCGCCAGTCGTTCGTGATGAGCGCGCCGGCCGAGTACGTCGAGACGGCCATGTTGAACCAGGCGAACCCGAGCAGGTCGGCGTTCGCGGGCTGGTGGAACGCCTCGAAGAACGACGTCACCCAGGCCGGCTTGTGGCCGCCGATCTCGGACGCGCCGACCTCGGAGAGCAGGATCTTCTTGTCCGTGAGCTGCCGAAGCTGCGCGAGCGACCGGCCGAACGTGTAGTCGAACGTGCCGTTGTTGTCCGCCTTGTACGGCGGGCGGTCGTACCCGGACAGCCCGACCCAGTCGACGTAGTCGTCGCCGGGGTACAGGCCGGTGAGGGTGCTCTGGCCCTGCAGCGTGGTCGGGAGGTTGTTGATGATGTTGGGGGACCAGACCCAGATGACGTACTGGTTCGCGCCCTCGGCCTCGAAGATGTCGTGGACGTGCTTCCACATCGCGGCGTACTGGCCGGGGCTGTTGCCGTTGATCGACGCGCCCGAGCTCGTCTGCTCGGCCCACGGGTACCAGATGCCGTTCATCTCGTGGTCGAGGCGGATCGCCATCGGCAGGCCGAGGCTCGCGATGTCGCGGGCGTACTGGCGCAGGTAGTCGTCGTGCGTCCCGGCAAGGATCGTCGAGAGCGTGTAGTCGGGCTCGTCGACGACGTTGTTCGGTGCGTCGCTCGGACGGGACTCCCAGGTGAGCATCGGCAGCATGCCGCGCTCCCAGGACCGCGAGACCGCGTCGGACCGGAACGGCTTGTCCCAGCCGCTGAAGTAGCCGACGAGGTTCGGGGTGTGCCCGAGCTTCGTGGCCGAGTCGTCGAACGTCGCGAAGCTGAACGGCGCCTGCGCGGTGTACATGCCGAAGTACCGGCTGGTCGGGTTCAGGAGCTCTGCCTTGCTCGGTGCGACGGGCTTCGTGACGACCGGTGTGCCGGATCCTGCGGGCTGCGAGGGGTTGGTGGGGTTCGCGGCTCCGGACCCGGTGCGGACCGTGACGGTCTTCGCGGTGGTCGTCGTCGTGGGCGTGGTGCGCGCTTTCGCCGTGGGTGTCGACCTGGGTTCCGCGGCGGCAGCCGCCTTCGCGGCCTGGGCGTCGGCCCGGTCCTGAGCGCCCTTGAGGCGGCCCGCCTGCTCCTGGGTCAGCGCGGCGCGCAGGCCGGCGGCCTGGGACCGGCTCGTCTGGAGCTCGGCGAGCATCGCCGCGTTCTCCTTGGCGAGGGCGACCTCCTTGGCGCTGGGCGCGAGCGCCACGGCCTCGGCGGACGCCGTGCCGGGGACGGTGCCGCCCGGTGACGTCCACACGATGAGCGTGATGGCGACCAGCGCGGCCGCGATGGTGGTGGTCGCGATCCTCGCCTGGACCGTCATGCGGCCCATCGTGGGCGCCCACCAGGCGCGGCCGACCGCGGCGGCCTTCTCGGTGATCGAGGTTCGGTCAGACATACAGCATCGCCTCCAGGCTGAGCAGGACGAGCGCGATCAGGTACGGGATCGCGGCCTTCGGGTTGTAGTGGCGCCGGCGCTGCGGGGGAGCGGTCGGCGCCGGGGCGGTGTGGGTCGTGCGGCGCTCGCGGAGCGCGACGCCGGCCGCCGGGGCCGGTGCGGAGTCGACGACGTCGACGGGGCCCGTGCCGTGCAGCGACTCGAGCTCGGCCATCAGGCCGTCGGACAGGTTCGAGGCGACGACTCGCCGTGGCCGGAGCCCGGCCGGGGCGAGCGGCCCGTCCGTCGACGTGTCGCCACCGACGGTGAGCCCCGCGTCGGACTGCTCCGCGCTGACCCCGCCGGCGTACGCGCCGGCCCGGGTGCCCCAGCCGCTCGCGTGGGCCATCCGGAGGAAGCCGAGAAACCGCACGGGCATGAGGAAGAACGTCGAGGTGAGGATGAACACCGGCAGACGGAAGAAGTCCGAGGGGACCTCGTGGAGATGGCGGATCTGCCGGATCGCCATCGACAGGACCGACGACGCGACCATGAGGCCGAAGATCCACAGCCAGCCGGTCTGTGCTCCGTACGAGTCGAGGATCGCCTGGTAGAGGTTCGTGCCGGTGCCCGTCGCCGACCGGTAGAGCCACCCCAGGATCGTCCCGACGAGGAGGAACGGCAGGAGGATGTCGGCGAGGAAGAAGACCGCCAGCACCGGGGCGTGCCCAAGCATCCAGGGCAGCATCCGCAGGGTGTTGTACTGGCTGCCGCGCGCCCAGCGCAGCTGCTGCTTGAACAGCTTCTTCACCTGCAGCGGGGCGTCGGTGTAGACGAGGCTCGTGTGCTGGTAGACGGTGCGGTAGCCCTGCTTGAGCGTGAGGTTCGTCAGGGTGCGGTCGTCGGAGACCTCGAGGAAGACGCCCATGAACTGCTGGTGCATGAAGTCGTCCATGACGTGGATGAGGATGTGCCGACGGAACGCGATCGTGCGTCCCGGCAGGCAGCCGACCTGTCCGAGCACCGACTGCGCGGGCATCGAGTAGAGCGAGCGCGAGTTCTCGAGCCAGTCCGCCCAGCGCGTGATCCACGACCGGGTGGGGTCGAGGATGCGCTGGCGGGTGGTCACGCCGCCGACCTTCGGGTCAGCGAACGGCTTGACCAGCTCGCTCAGCGTGCCGTCGGTCCAGACGGTGTCGGAGTCGAGCAGCACGGTGATCTCGAAACGGGACATCTCGGTCCCGATCTTGACCGCGTTGCGCTTTCCGGGTATTGGCGTGTGGAACCAGCGCACGAGCGGTGCGAACTCCTCGCACACGCCCTGCAGCCCGGGGTTCTGCGGACCATTGATCACGACGAGGACCTCGTCGGGGTTCTGCTCGGTGACGCGGCGCAGGACGTCGCGGAACAGCTCGAGCGGCTCGTCGAGGACGGGCACGATGATGCTCGTCCGTGGGGAATGGTCGACGGTGTAGGGCCGGTATCGCCGGGACAGGACGACCTTGAGGATCCACAGGGCCCACACGACGCCCGAGAAGACCGAGAAGAGGTAGATCTCGGCGTGGTCGCCGAGCGAGTGTCGCAGCTGGAGCAGGAAGATGAACATCGGGCTGACCTCGCTTGATGTCGTCGGATGGAGTGGTCACATCTCGGCGACTGTGGCGAGAGAGCAGTGGGGCGATCGCGGACGGGCTCGCCCCAGGGAGGGGTCCGAGGACCCCGTGATCCGCTCTCCGGATCCCCCCTGCGACTGCTGAAAATTCCCCCCGGAAGCTCCGGTTCCTTGCCTTCACAGGATCGCCAGGAGCGCGTCGAAAAAGCAAGCGATCACTTATGCATCTCCCTCGGATGTGATCTATCCCACTCTCGAACTGCCCTGGATGTCCGCCTTTGATGGAGTTTGCGAGGTCGCCATGAATGCGACATCCGAGGAGGCTTCGGCGTATTAGGACGCGCGTTCAGGACGCTGGTCCTGGACGGTGGTCATACCAGGCTCTGCGCGTGACATTGACATTGTGACTGCGGAGTGCTGTGGCCCACCTGTGCGCGCCTGCGCTGGTCAGGCCCACGCCGCCGTCGGGCCGCGTGGGCACCCCCGGCGAGGTCGGAGCACGGGCGCAGCCTGTCGGCGCCACGGCCGCGTAGCGGGATGTGACCTAAGTCACAGACAAGCCTTGCCGGGCGCACCAACCGGGAGCATCCTGGGCAGACGGGACACGCGGCACGCGTCGGGGATGGCGGGGGGTACACCTCGTGCGGGATCTGAGGGTCATGCTCCTGGGTCCGTTCAGCGTGGCTGACGGCGCACGGACCATGCCCGCGCCGCTGCTGCGCAAGGCGCAGGACCTCCTGGCGCTCATGCTCATCTCCCCCGAGCGCAGCGTCCTGCGCGAGTCGGCCGCCGAGGCGCTGTGGCCTGACGCGCGCGTCGAGACGTCGAAGAAGTCGATGCGCCAGGCGCTCTGGCAGATCCACCGCACGGCCGACGACGGCGTCCAGGACACCCGACGGCTCGTGGTGAGCGACGGCGACGCCCTCCACATCAACCCCGACCGCCGACTGTGGGTCGACGTCGCTGTCTTCATGGAGGCCGCGCGGGTCGCGCAAGGCGTCGGGCCGGGTGCGCTCGACGCCGCCGAGCTGACCCGGCTGGCTCGCGCGGCTGACCTCTACCGCGGTCCCCTGCACACCGGCTGCTACGACGAGTGGTGCCTCATCCCCCGGGCGCGGTTCGAGGACCGCTGCCTGACCCTGCTCGACACGCTGAGCCGCGAGCACGAACGCCGCGGCGAGCTGGACCAGGCGATCACCTGGGCGCAGCGCCTGCTCGACGTCGAACCCGCGCACGAGCGCAGCCACCGACGGCTCATGCGCCTGTACGTCGCCACGGGGGACCGCACGCGTGCCCTGCGCCAGCTCCACCAGTGCCGGTGGGTGCTCGAGCACGAGCTCGGTGTCCGACCCGACACCCGGACCGAGGAGCTCGGCGCCGCGATCATCGCGGACCGGCTCCCGCACCGGGGGACCGAGGACGACGTGACACCCGTGGCCGAGCCGGCCGTCGTCGCCGCGCTGCGCACCGAGCTCACCGAGCTGCGCCGCAGCGTCGACGCGATCGGTGCTCGCCTGCGCGACGCACCCGTCTGACGGCCTCGCGTCCCGAACCCGCCCGGACCTCGTCCCGACAGGCCCGCCCTGCGCATGCTCTCGTCCCGGCGGGAACGGCCGCGCCCCGCGCAGGAGCGCCGCGCGCCGCGTGAGACGTCGGCGAGACACCCCGGAGACGACCGCGAGACCGGGTCGGCGGAGCGTTGCGTATCGCAGGTCGAACGCGCAGGCGGTCGGCGGCGCGGGTGGTCGAACGCGCAGGTGAGCGAACTTGCAGGGAGCAGTCGTGGCATGTCCGAGCACGCGAGCAGGGCTGACGACACGGACGTCTCGGTCGTCGCACGGTCGTTCGTCGTGCGGGCGCTCCTCGAGGGCGACACGTCAGCCAGCGCCGCAGCGGCCGGCTGGCACGGCTTCGTCACAGACACCCAGACCGGCGTGCGCAGCGCCTGGCGCCGGCCGAGCGAGGTCGCACGGTTCATGGACCGGCTGCTCGTCGAGCAGTCCTCGCGACTCGCGGCCCAGCCCGCGGGAGCACGGTTCGCGCTGGGAGGGCTGGCCGTGGCCGGGCCGGCGCTGACCGACGTCGTGACCGACATGCTCGCCGTGCTCGGCGAGCGGTTGCCGGCGCCCGCCCCGGCCGTTCCGGCGGTCCCCGACCCGAACGTGACCCTCGAGCGGGTCGCCGAGAAGCTCGTCGGGCTGGGCAACCAGCGCGGCACGGACCCCACCGGCCCGCTCGGGACGCGCACGCTGCGCGGCGGCCGGCTCGACGCGCGGGTGCGGTTCCAGGTCTGGGCGGGCACTGCCCCGGCGGCCGACGCCGCGATGCAGACGCTGCACACGACGCTGCTCGACGACGCCGACGAGCTGCGTGCGGCGGGGTTCCTGAAGCTCGCAGCGGCCGAGACGACCCTCGCCGAGCCCGTCGACACGATCCCCGCCTGGCGCAAGGCGACCAGCTTCGACGTCCTGTACGAGTATCGGTACGTCGACGAGGACGACGCCGCGAGCCTCATCGCCCGCATCCCCGTGACGACCGACCCGGAGGCGCCCGGCAGCCCGGCCCGCGAGGTCGGGACCGTCGTCGACGAGCTCGTGCGGTGGGACGAGGAGGTCGCACCAACCCTCGTCGTGCACGGCCCTGCCGCCGTCACCCGGATCGCCGCGCTCACGTTCGTGCCGGGCCCGGCTCTCGGCGGGACCGTGACGTTCCGTCGCACCAGCGGAGGTGGCGCGCCCGTCACGTCGTTCGGCGACCTCGACGCGTTCCTCGCCGCGACCAGCGGTGACACACCCACGCACACCGACGCCGAGGTCACGCTCGCCCCCGCGGACGCGTTCACGGCGCTCGGGCCCGCCGCACCGGGGCCGACCCTGGGCGACTGGGACACCGACGGCACCCCCGACGTCTACACGGGCGTCGACCGCCGCCTCGACGCGCCCGTCCGGCTCGCGCACCCCGCCGAGCGGTTCGAGATCGCCTACGCACCGCCGCCGGGTCCCGCCACGGGACTCGACCAGACCGCCGTGGTCTACCTGAGGGTCAACCCGCCGTGACACCGGCGCCCCACGGATGGACCGACCCGTCGGAGGAGAGGAAGTCATGACAGAGCTGGTACTGCCCGGCGTCTTCATCGAGGTACGCCCAGAGGGTCTGATCGTTCCCGGTGCCATCACGGTCGGGAACGTCGGGGTCGTCGGAACCGCCGGCAAGGGGCCCGTCGGGGTCCCGCAGCTGCTCGGTGGCTACTCCGACGCCCTCACGAAGTTCGGCGCGTACGACCGGTGGGTCGACGGCGCATCCGGCGAGCTGACCCTGACCCGCGCGCTCGAGCAGGCGTTCAAGTTCGGTGCGACCACGGTGTGGGCGGTCCGCGTGGCCGACAACACCGCGGCGGCGGCATCGGTCGACCTCGCCTCGCCCGGCGGGCCCAACGTGACCATCGAGGCCCGCAGCCCCGGGACGTGGGCCAACGGCATCACGGTCGCGGTCTCGACGGCCGACACGAACGCGCTCGTGCGCGGCGAAGAGGTCACGGGCGCCCCGCTGACGCTGGCGCACACGCCGGTCGTGCCGAGCGCCGTCAACCGGATCCTCGTCCGGCCGTCCGCCGGCGGCGCCGACGCGGTCCCGCCGATCGTCTACGACGCGGCGCCGAGCCCCACGCAGGTCGGTCTCGACACGGCCACGGGCGAGCTCACGTTCGGCACCGCACCCGGCGCGGCCGACGTCGTCCTCGCGACGTACACCGTCGCCAAGGCGTCGGCGCGCAAGGTCACCGTCAAGCTCGGTGTCTCGGCCGAGGAGACGTTCAGCGTCGTCTCGGGCGACGACCTCATCGCCGACCTCGAGACCGGCTCGAGCCTGGTCCGCGGCGTCGGCCTCCTCAACGTCACCGAGCTGCCCGACGCGGTCCCGCCGACCCCGCTCGGCGGCGGCGTCAACGGTGCCGCGGGCGCCGACTACGCCTCGGGGCTCGAGGCGCTGCTCGGCGTCGACGCGCACATCATCGTCGGTGCCGGCCAGGACACGTCGTTCGGCGACGACCTCGCGGCGCACTGCGCGGTCGCGTCCGGCGACGACAACAAGCGCGAGCGCATCGCCGTCGTCGGCACCCCGCTCGGCGCGGACCGCGCGGCGTTCGTGCAGGCGACCTCGGCGCACACGCTCAACAGCGACCGCGTCGTCCTCGTCGGGCCCGGGATCGTGTCCGACGACCGGTCGCAGACCCCGCCGCTCAAGGTCACCCTGCCGGGTGCCTATGCCGCGGCGGCCGTCGCGGGCCTGATCTCCGCGGCGCCACCGCACATCAGCCTCACCAACAAGGTGCTCGCGGTCGAGGACCTCGAGTACGCCCTGAACAGCGCCGAGCTCAAGCAGCTCGTCCTGAGCCGCGTGCTCGCGCTCGAGAAGCGGCAGGGGTTCCGGGTGGTGCGCGGGATCACGACGTCGACCATCACGGCGTGGACGCAGATCACGACCCGCCGGATCGTCGACTACGCGAAGTACGGGGTCCGCAGCGCGGCCACCCCCTACATCGGCCTCCTCAACAACCAGCGGGTGCGGGGGGCCCTGCGCGCGACCATCAACAACGTCCTGGCGCAGATGGTCCTCGACGAGATGCTCGTCAGCTACGAGCTCGACGTGCACGCCTCGCGCGACGACGAGATCCGCGGCATCGCCCTCGTCGACCTCGTGCTGCGACCCACGTTCAGCATCGACTTCATCAAGGTGACGATGTTCCTCGAGTAAGGACGCCCCATGGCACTGACAGAAGTCTTCACCGGGAAGAACGGCACGCTCACGCTCGCGAGCGAGGACACCCCCGAGGGTGCCGACGCCAAGGCGGTCGTGGACACCTACGCGATCCAGACGGTCGGTCGCCTGACCGACGTCGCGGTCAAGGTCGACACCGCGCTCAAGGAGTTCTACGAGGTCGGGCGACGTCACCCGGTGTCGCTGAGCCCTGGGGACATCGCGATCTCGGGCACCGTCGGCCGCGCGTACGTCAACGGCGCGCTGCTCATGCTGCTCCAGGGTCGCGGGTCCTCGCCCACGGCGTTCGCGGAGCCGTACGTCCAGCCGTCGTTCACCATCACGCTGCGGCTCGCGGACCCGGCCCGGCCGTCGAACTCGCTCACCCTCGAGATCGGCGGCGTGAAGTTCGAGAACTGGCGCTTCACGCTGCCCGAGGACGAGTTTGTCATCGAGAACCTGTGCTTCCGCGCCCTGACGATCCGTGCGATCGACCGGGACGGCGGCGCAGGCGCTGCGGGTGGCGGCGAGGCGGCCCCGACGGCCGTGGCGTTCGCCACCGAGTGACCGGGGGGTGGCACGCATGGCCCTGACGGCGGAGGACCTGCTGGCCGGCAGCGCGCTCACGCACGAGGTCGTGCTGCCACCCGGCGGTCCGGTGGGTGCGGTGACGGTCCGGCCGCTCACCGTGCGGGACGTCCAGCTCGTCGCGCACGCGGCGAAGGACGACCGCGAGCTCGCGGCCGGGCTGATGATCGCGCGGGCCGTCGTCGAGCCCGTGCTCACCGTCGAGCAGGCGGGTCGTCTCCCGGCCGGGCTCGCCCGCTTCCTCGTCGACACGATCAACGAGCTCAGCGGGATCGAGACCCCTCGGGACCGCCTGGCCGAGCTGGTCCAGGCGCCGCTCGCCAAGGCGTGCTTCGTGCTCGCCGAGGAGTTCGGCTGGACGGCCGAGGACGTCGCCGGCATGACCATCGGTCAGATCCTCATGTACGTCGAGATGACCGGACGGGCCTCGGAGGTCGCATGAGCGCCGACCGGGTGCGCAGCGGCGCACGCGCAGGGCTGCCGGGCGTCGGGACTCTCGACGCCGCGGGTGGTCCGGTCGCGTGGTGCCGGAGCACCGAGCGGGCGACCCGGCGGGTCGCCGACCTCGACGCGCGGCTCGACGCCGTGTGCGCGCGGGCACCGAGGACGCCGACGCTCGTCCGGGGGCCGGTGCTCGGTCACGCGCTCGACGACTGCCTGCGTCGGCTCGATCAGGGCGACGCGCCGGGGGTCGAGGTCCCCGACGGGACGGGCACCGGGGTGCGCGACGGGTCGGGGACCGGGTGGGACGACCGGACGCGTCGTCGGCCGAGCGGAACCGGGGGCGACGGGCGCTCATGGGACGGTGACGGCGGCGCTGCCGCGGTCCCGCGGGCACGGCACGTCGGCCGGGTCGGTCCCGCGTCGGCCCTCGAGCCTCGGGTTGGGCCGTCGACCGCGGTGTTCGGCGGGTCCGCGCAGCGCGGGGCGCACGGCGTCGTGGGCACACGCCGGGTCGCGGTGGACGGCGCGGACGCCGGTGCCGGGGTCACTGCCGACCGGCTGCGCGCGCTGGCGGGTCCGGTGCCGATGCGCGTGCTCGCGGGTCCGACGGCACCGGGCGGGCCAACGGGGGCTGGCCGTGCTCATCGGCGTGGACCAGGTGCGGACCGCAGACCGGTCGAGCCGCGGGCCTCTGGCGTGGAACCGTCGGCCCCGTCGGGCCCACCGGCGGTGACGGGTCCCGAGCATGCAGCCGTCGTCGCGGCGCGGGTCCTGCGCCGGATCGCCGGTCGCCCGGGGTCGGCCACGGCCCTGGCGCGGAGCGTGCCGCGGCCCGACGCGGGACCGGCCGACCAGGCGCTCGTCGACGTGCTCGTGCGTTGGTCGGCCTGGCGCGGTCCCGCTGCGGAGGCCACGGATGACGGGTCGTCCGACGCGCGGGGTGGCGCCCCGGCCGCGAGCGGTGCGCGTCGGCGGCGCCGCGGGCGTGGTCGGACGGAACCCGCTCAACCCGGCGGCGAGCGAGTCGGTGCGACCCCCGGACCGGAGCTCGGCGCCTCGCGGCGCCCCTCCACCCCCGCTGTCGACGAGCACCCCGTGCGCTCGCCGTCCCGGTTCGCCGAGCAGCCGACCCGCCCGCGCCGCCTCGCGGACGTCGTGGACCCGCCAGCCGACGAGGACGCCGCGGGCGACGCGGGACCGGGCACCGACGGGGTCGGCCTGCGCCCAGGGCTCGCGCGCGTGGCCGTCGACACGTCGGCCGCGACCGGGATCGGTGGCACGGTGCCGACCGTGTCGGCCCCCGAGCTCGAACGCGTCCTCGCGCGCGTCCTCCGGGATGCCGCCAGCCGGCACGGGATCGAGGTGTGACATGCGTCCGACGCTGGCCGGGACCGAGCTGCCGCAGGTGCAGGAGCTCACGACGAGCGACCTGCGCGCCGTCGCGGAGCACAAGGCACCCGGCAAGGACGGCAGCATGCTGCAGAACCTCGGCCGCGCGCCGACGGCCGTCACGGTGCGGGGGGTCGCGACCGATCCGGCGTCGCTCGACCTCGTCGAGCAGCTCAAGACCGACATGCGGACCGGGCAGCCCGTCGCGTTCGTCGCCGACATCACGACCGACACCACGATCGAGCAGGTCCTCATCGACGACCTGCAGGTCCGTCAGCTCGCCGGTCGGCCCGACCGCTACGCGTACGTCCTGACGCTGCGCGAGTACGTCGAACCCGTCGAACCCGAGTCCAGCGCCGCGCTCGACGCGGACATCGCCGCGGACGCCGGCGGCCTCGTCGACGGCCTGCTCGAGGGGCTCGACATCGCCGTGCCCTTCGCCAGCGGCCTCGACAGGTTCGTGACCCCCCTGACCGACATGCTCAGCCGGCTCCAGGCCTTCCGTCAGGCGAGCAGCCCCTGACGACCCGCCGACCACCGCCGGCGCACACGCCGGACCCCCGCACCGATCGAGACCGAGGAGCACACCATGGCCGACCAGAACCTCTTCGAGCAGCTCAAAGGGGTGCTCACCGAGTTCAAGACGTTCCTCGACCAGAACGTCGCGACGATCAAGCCCGCCATCCAGGCGATCGCCGCGCTCGTGCCGCAGGTCACCGAGCTCATCGACCTGCTCACCGGCCTGCTCGGCAAGCTCAAGACCGAGCTCAACAACCTCGACGTCGGGGCGATCCCCGGGCTCGGCGAGGTGGCGCAGTTCACCGGCATGATCCCGGCGTTCCTGGACGCCGCGAAGAAGATCCTGCCCGACGAGGCCGCGAGCATCGACTCCATCGCGTCGGTCGCCGACGTCGTCACGGGGCTCCCGTCCGTCGACGCGATCAAGGCCGAGCTGATCGGCCTCATCGACGCGATCTCGACGCACCTGAGCTCGCTCAAGCCCTGACGGCCGAGCCCGCGACCGAACGGAGGGACCGTGGTCCGCCCGATGCTGGGAGACCTCGAGCTGGAGCAGGTGCAGCTCGTCGAGTCCGACGAGGACCAGGTGGTCGTGCGCCACCGCGTCCCCGCGCTCGAGGGCGACTTCCTCCAGGACCTCGGTCGTCGCGGTGCGCGGGTGTCGCTGACCGGTGTGCTCACGGCGCCCGACACGAAGGACAGCCTCGCGGACCTGCGCACGCGGTTCCACGCGGGCGACCCCGTCGCGTTCGTCTCGGACATCACCTCCGCGACGGCCGTCGACCAGGTGCTCGTCGAGCGCATGGACGTCCGCGAGCTGGCTGGTCGGCCCAGCATGTTCGAGTACCACCTCACGCTGCGGGAGCTCACCGAGGCCGAGCCGGTCGACACCGAGGAGGTGGTCATCCCGCCGCCACCGCCGCCCACGGTCACCGACGGCAAGCTCGCGGTCACCGTGGTGGTCGAGGGCGACCCCGGGTTCGACATGGACCGCGTGAAGGTGTCGGTCACGGGCACCGAGGAGAAGTCGGGTGCGTCGCTCGACCGGCAGCTGACGAACCGCACCCGCCCGGACACGTGGTTCGAGGACCCGTTCCCCGCGGGGCAGTACACCGCGTCGGCGCTGGTCGACGACAACGCGACGCCGACCGGTCAGCGCGAGGTGCTCACCGGGTCGACCGAGGTGCGGGTCGTCGAGGGGGCGACGGCGACCGCGACGATCACGCTGCGGCGCGGCGGCAAGATCGGCACCGTCTTCGTCATCACGTTCCACTTCGACAAGTCCTTCGTCGAGCCGTGCATGCGCCACGTGCTCGCCCGGGTGCTCGAGTTCTCGGGCGCGCACACCGACCAGAAGCTGCTGATCGTCGGCGACACGGACCTGACCGGCAGCGACCAGTACAACCAGGCGCTGTCCGAGCGTCGGGCGCGCGCGACCTTCGCGATGATGACGTTCGGCAGCGACCCGGACCGGTCGGTGGCGGAGTGGGACGCGCTGCGCAAGGCACGACCGTCGGGCACGATCACGACGGTCGCGGACACGTGGGGCACCCGCGAGTACCAGCTGATGCTGCAGGACCTGGGCCGGTTCACGGGCAACGTCGGAGGTGACCCAGCCCTCACCGACGCCGCCGTCCGGCAGTTCCAGACCGACCACGGGCTCGCGTCCGACGGGATCGTGGGCGACGACACCTGGCCCGCGCTCATCCGTGAGTACCTCGCGCACGAGCCGCTCGACCTGCCGACCGACCGGCTGCTCGCGAACGCCAACGCGTCGGGCTGCGACAACGGTCCGCTGCGGTGGCTCGGCTGCGGCGAGCAGGACCCGGTGCGGAGCACGCAGGACGCGTGGCGCCCGAACCGGCGGACCGAGCTGATGTTCGTCCACGAGACGGCGATGGCCGTCCAGGTGCCGAGGCCGGTCACGCTCGACCTCGTCCCCGAGGGTGCGGGTGGGGGCGGCTGGTGCCTCGACGACGGCACCGCGACCGCCGTCGACGCGTTCGTCGTCCCCTGGGGGCAGCCCGCCCCGACGCCGCCCGGGCCGGCCTGGTTCCGCACGCCCGCCGAGCCCGGCACGTTCCCCGTCGCCGGCCGGATCACGTTCGAGGACGGCACGCCGTTCGCCCTGCGCACCTACGTGCTGACCGCGCCCGACGGCGAGTACCTCAACGGCGAGGTCCCGGCGACGGGCCCGACCGCGCACGCGGGGACGCCGATCAAGGGACGGACCGACGCCGACGGGAACCTCACGTTCCCCGGACC
>NZ_DASUIR010000049.1:0-55035 GCF_036279715.1 Cellulomonas sp.
GACGCAGCGCGAGCCCGTCCAGGGCGCTGTTCAGCGCCACGGAGCTCACAGAGCTGAACACGGACATGGACCGTCCACCTCACCGACAGTGGTGCTCGGGTCGGCCGGTCCGTGGCCTGCTGCGTGAGCGATCCTTGCTCGGCGTCCCCATCGGGTGACGTGCCAGGTGGCTGAGGGTTTCGAGCGGCCGAGGTTGACGTTCACTCGCCTGGCGGAGCGACTACGTCACCGTGTGTCCCACGGTGTCGCACCTGTCCGGTCAGCGCGTCACCCGTCGCGGGGGCCGCGAGGGGTTCAGCCCTCCGTGTCGAGGTACACCGGGACGGCCGGCGGGCGGCTGCGCATGCCCTCGGCGGCGGCGGCCTGGCGGCGGCTGAGGTTGGCTGCCTCGGCGATGCGGCGGCCGACGCTGATCTGGCGGTCGAGGAGCGCCTCGGCGCGGGTCTGCAGCGATGCGGGGAGCGGGCCGAGACCCGCCGGGGGCGCCCAGGGGCGGGGTGGTGTCAGGACGGGCGCGCTCGTGTGAGCGACGGCGAGGAGCGCCTCGGCCTGCGCGACGTCGAGCTCGAGCACGGTCAGCGCCTCGTGCCAGGCATCGACCCACAGCGTCGGGACCGCCGTCACGGTGCTCATCCCACGCCGAGCTCACCCGACATCGCGGGAACCGCGAACGCCGACGGGACGAGAGCACGGGAGACCTCGGCGGCGGCGGCGCGCCAGGCGTCGTGCAAGGGGGCGATGATCGCGCGGCACGCGAGCGCACGCTCCGGGTCAGCCGTCGTGTTGGCGCCGATGAGCTCGGTGAGCAGGTAGGTGTAGATGGACTGCAGGCCGGGGCCGCCGTCCCATGCGTCGACGTCGAGGCTCGAGAGCAGCTCCGAGACGATGTCCTGAGCATGCACCAGCTGGGTCGACGCGGCACCGCGGTTCCCGGCGCGCAGCGCAACCTCGGCACGCTCGACGTCGAGCGCCAGCCGGTCGTACAGCATGATCAGCAGGCGGGAGGGTGCCGCGGTCGCGACCGTGTCGGCCAGGTACCGGGATCGGACGTCATACACGGCGGTGGTGCCCTTCGGTCGTCGGAGCAGGTTCTGGCGTGATCAGGTTTCCGGGGCCGGAGCCCCCGCGCGATGTCATCCGCCGGTCGTCGAGGTGCCGGTCCCGAGCGACGCGAGCTGGGCCGTCAACCAGCTCGACTGGGACTTCAGGCCCGACAGCGCGACCTCGAGCGCCGAGTACGTCGCCTGCAGGCCCTCCTTGCGGGTCGCGAGCCGGACGTCCCACGAGCTGATCTGGTCGCCGAGGGACTTGACCGTGCCCTGCTGGCTCGAGATGTCCGTCGAGAGGCTGCCGGTCGTCGCGTCCGAGGCACCCTTGGCCACGTCGGCGATGCGCTGGGAGAGGGCGGTCATCATCTTCTGGACAGCGGCCGGGTCGGCGGCGAGCGCGGCCGTGAACTTGGCGGCGTCGAACGTGAACGTCCCGTCCCGACCGATCGAGATCCCGACGGTCGACGGGGACACGCCGTCGACCGGGTACGAGCCCGCGCTCTGGATCTGCTGCGCCAGGTCGCGCACGGTCGACTCGGAGCTGAGCACCCCCCCGGTGACAACCGTGCCGCCCGTGCTTGAGGTCGTCGTCTTGGACGCGGTCTGCGAGGAGATCTCGGAGAGCACCAGGCCGAGGCCGGACACGAGGTTCGACGCGAGCGTCGTCAGCGCCGAGGTGTCCTGGGAGACCGTCAGCGTCACAGGGCTGGCCTCGACCTGCGAGACCGTGATGCTCACTCCGGCAAGCGTGTCCGCGAACGTGTTCGACGACGACGTCACCTGCTTCGCAGCGGACGAACCTGACCACAGCGTGATCTTCGCGTCCTGCGCGGTCGAGGTCGAGGTCAGCGCGAGGGAGGGTGCGGTCCCCGCAGTGACGTCGGCGGAGCTCCCGAGGTACATCTGGAAGCCGTTGCTCGCACCCGTCGCGGAGCCCGTGAACTGCAGCCGGTAGTCGGTCCCCACCTTGACCGCGACCGCCGTGACGCCGGTCCCGCTCGCATTGATGGCCTTGGTGATGTCCGCGAGGTCGCCCGACGCGGCCGTGACGGTCGTCAGCGTGCCGTCCGTCTTCTTGAACGTGATGACTGGTGGGACCGTCGGGAACAGGGCCGTGGTGCTGGTGAACTGGTCGCTGAGCGAGACCTGCCGACTCGCGACGGCGTCGACCGTGAAGTTGAGCGACGTGGCCTGTGCGCTGGTCGAGGCAGTGGCACTGACCGACGCTGCCGAGCTGGTCGCCTTGAGGGCGTTCCACGAGCTCGCCGTGGCGGCGGTCGTCGCGGACGCCGCGAGGGACGCGACCTTGGAGTTGAGAGCCTGCAGCGCGGTGACGAGCGAAGACGCCGCCGTCTGCTTGGTCTTCAGCAGCGTCTGCGGGCCCGCCTCGGCCGTCATGAGCTGGTTGATGAGGGTCGTCGTGTCGAGGCCGCTGATCAGCCCGTCGATGCCCATCGTCGCCATGAGTGCCGTTCCTTCGTGCGAGGGGTCTGGATGTGCGACCGGCGGTGGGCGGACGGTTGTCCACCCACCGCCGGTGCGAGGTGCTGCTGGTCATTCATGTGGCCGGGCTACCGGTCACGGGTCAGATCACTGCAGGAGCGAGAGCACACCCTGCGGGATCTTGTTGGCCTGCGCGAGCATCGACGTGCCGGCCTGCGACAGGATCTGCGAACGGGTGAAGTTGACCATCTCCGACGCCATGTCGGTGTCGCGGATCCGGCTCTCCGACGCGGAGAGGTTCTCCACCGCGACGTTGAGGTTCTTCACCGTGTGGTCGAACCGGTTCTGCACGGCACCGAGGTCGGCACGCGTGGTCGAGACCGTCTTGATCGCGGCGTCGATCTGGTTGATCGCGAGGTCGGAGCCCGAGGCCTGCGTGCCGACCAGCGCGGAGGTCGCCAGCGCCGCGGCGTCGGCAGGTGCCGTCGCCTGGGTGATGGTCAGACCAGTGGCCGTGCCGGCAACGGTGACTGCGCCGGTACCGAACGCGTTGTCGGCCGCGGCCTGGATCGCGGTCGTGCGCTGCGCAGCGGTCGACCCGGCGGCGAACTTCACCGTCGACAGGTCCAGCGACTTGCTCCCGAGCGCGACGGTGCCGTTGAGGCCGTCGAAGCCCTCGGACTTGGTGAAGTCCGTGGCGGCCGCAACGGTGACGACACCGGCGGTGCCGACAGCCGAGGCGGTGGTCTGAGTCATCGAGACGCCCGCAGCCGACGTCGTGACGTCCACGCCGTTGACCCCGAGGCCGGCCGCGCCCATGGACGTGCCCACCTTGACGTTGATGGTCTCGCCGACGTTCGCGCCGATCTGGAACTTGCCGTTGTACTTGCCGTCGAGCAGCTTGGTGCCGTTGAACTGCGTGGTGTCGGCGATGCGCGTCAGCTCCTGCTTGAGCTGGCCCATCTCGGACTGGATGTTGCCCTTGGCGTCCGAGCTGAGGCCGCCGGTGTTGGAGGCCTGGACGGAGAGGTCACGCATGCGCTGGAGGATCGAGGTCGACTCGTTCAGCGCACCTTCAGCGGTCTGCACGACCGAGGTACCGTCCTGGGCGTTGCGGACGGCGACCTTGAGGCCACCGATCTGCGAGCGCAGGCCCTCCGAGATCGCCAGGCCGGCCGCGTCGTCCGCAGCGCGGTTGATGCGGAAGCCGGACGAGAGCTTCTCGAGCGACTTGGCCAGGTCGTTCTGCGTGTTGGAGAGGTTGTGGTACGCGTTGACTGCCGCGATGTTCTGGTTGATCGAGAGACCCATGATGGAACTCCTCCTTGATTCGGGTCGAAGCTGCCGCCCGTCCGTGGGCTGGCACCCGTCTCATCGGCCGGCGCGCACCGAGTTGAGGATTTCGGCGAGAAACTTTGCTGCGGGGTCAGGCAGTCGCGAACAGGGCGCCATGACCGGCGTCGGAGCCCTCGCCAGCAGCGGACGCGGAACGCTGCGTCGGGATGACTCCCGGGGCGGCCGCGGCGTAGTCGATGCTCGAGGTGCCCATCGCGGCGCGAGCGGCCACGGCGGCGAAGTAGGTCTGGCGTCGGCGCTCGGCGACACCGTCCGGCCGGTCGGCCTCGGGGACGAGGTCGGGGTCGAGGCTCGCGTTGAGGCCGTCGCGCAGGAGCGTGAGCGCCTCGGTGCGCAGCTGGCTGACGCGCGACTGGGTCACGCCCAGCTCGGCGGCGAGCTCGGCGACGGGGCGGTCCTTGAGGAACAGCTCCTCGATGACGTGCCGCAGACGGTCGGGCAGGGTGCTGACACCGGCGCGCAGGTACTGCAGACGCTCGTTCGCGAGCAGCGACTCTTCGGGACTCGGGCCGCGGTCCGCGACCAGCTCGGCGAGCGGGTGCACCGTGGCGTCGAGGCTGAGCACGCGGCGGGCGGCGTCGTCGCGCGCCTGGTCGACGCCGGCGACGTCGGTACCGAGCGCGGTGGCGAGCTCGTCGCGGGTCGGGGTCCGGCCGAGGCTCGCGGCAAGGGTCTCGGTCGTGGTGGTGAGCTCGCGGGCACGGTGCCGTGCACCGCGGGTCGCCCAGTCCATCGAGCGCAGCTCGTCGAGCAGGGCTCCACGGATGCGCAGGGCGGCGTACCGGGCGAACGGGACGCCCGTCGTCGGGTCGTAGGCACGCGCCGCCAGGACCAGCGCGAGACTGCCGGCCGAGGCCAGGTCGTCGCGGTTGACCGTCCTCGGGACACGCATGAGCAGCTCGCTCACGTGATAGCCGACGAGCGGCAGGTGCTGTGCCACGAGCTCGTCAGTGGCGTGTCCGGTAGTTGTCACGTCCGTACTGTCGTCCCGCCATGGCGCCCGCTTGAGCAGCGTCATTTCGGCCCGCGAACCGCTTCGACCTGCGGAATCGGACGATGCGGACCTGTGAATCGCCCATGCCGGCACGGTTCGGCAGCAAGCACCCAGCCAGAGTGTGATGTAGATCACACTCGATTTCCCTGGGGGGGCGCGATTGGCCTTCTGACCTGGTCGGACGTCGGGGTAGGTTCCGCAACAAGGGGTGCGAAACACTCACGCGCGCGCCATCTCCCCCGAACCGGGACGTGCTAGACCTGGACAGTTGTCCAGTCCTCGTCCGATTCACCCGGCCAAGACTCGTCACATGCAGTGGAAGCCTGCCGATAGGGGGATCGTGCCGGTGCACCTGTGCCGCACGACCTGAAGGGGAGGACCCGGCGATGCCATTGAGCCGCCTGGCCGACGTGCTGTGGCAGGAGCGCAACCTGCTCGAGCTGTGGCTGTTCAAGCTCGAGGAGGAGCAGCTGCTCCTGACCACCGGGAAGACGCGCTGGCTCGGCCACGCGACCCGCGAGGTCGAGGCTGTCCTCGAGCAGATCCGAGGCGCCGAGCTCGGCCGCTCCGCCGAGGCCGAGGCCGTCGCCGCGATGTTCGGCGTCGAGCCCGGAGCCAGCCTGCTCGAGCTCTCCCAGCGGGCTCCCGAGCCCTGGAACGAGCTGCTCCGTGCGCACCGCGACGCCTTCATCACTCTGACCACCGAGATCCGCCAGCTCGCCGACGGCAACCGGGAGCTGCTGGCGATGTCGCACCGCGCCACCCAGGAGACGCTCCTCTCCCTCCAGGACAACGTCCGCACCTACGACGGTCAGGGCCTGACGACCGCGACCGCCAGCAGCGCCCAGCTGCTCGACCGCTCCTTCTGAGAGGGACACTCCATGAGCACCTTCTCCGGCCTCGGCACCGCGCTGAGCTCGCTCATCGCGCAGCGCCAGGCGCTCGAGGTGTCCGGCCAGAACATCGCCAACGCGAACACCGTCGGGTACACGCGGCAGCGCGCCTCCATCTCCTCGCTGCCCGCCGCGAGCGTCTCGTCGATGTTCTCCACGAACGACGGGCCCGGCCAGGGCACGCGCGTGACCGGCATCGAGCGGCTCGGCGACGTGTTCATCGACGCCCGCGTCCGCAGCGAGACCGCGGGGTCCGCCTACCTCTCGGCCCGCGCCTCGGCGTACACGACGCTTGAGCAGAGCGTCGGCGAACCCTCCACGACCGGCCTCTCGACGCAGCTCAGCAACCTCTGGGGCGCGTTCTCGGACGTCGCGAACACGCCCAACAAGGACTCGGCCCGCGCGGTGCTGCTCGAGACCGCCAACGCGGTCGTGGACCGCATCGCCACGCTCTACACGGCGGCCGACACGCAGTGGACCCAGGCCCGCACGACGACCGTCGCGCTCGTCGACCAGGTCAACACGACCGCCGCGAACGTCGCCGACCTCAACACGCGCATCCTCGCGATCACCAACACGGGCGGCAGCGCCAACGAGCTCATGGACCAGCGCGACCAGCTCGTCACCCAGCTCTCCGGCCTCGTCGGGGCGACCGCCCGCGTGCGCGACAACGGCACCGTCGACGTCCTCGTCGCAGGAAACGCGCTGGTGAGCGGAGCAACCACGAATGCGCTCGCCGTGACCGGCCCGACCGTGTTCTCGGGTGCGACCGCCGGCCAGCCCGTCGGGGTCGAGTGGGCGAGCCGGCCCGGCGTCGCGGTCGGTCTCGACGGCGGACGGGTCGCCGGCCTGCTGTCCGTGCTCGCACCGCCGTCGGGCGGGGCCGGCGGGATGCTCACGGAGGCCGCCGCGTCGTACGACGCGCTGGCCACGACGATCGCCACGAGCGTCAACACCCTGCACGCCTCGGCGACGACAATCGGCGGCGCCACGGGCATCGACTTCTTCGCGCTCGACCCGACGAAGCCTGCTGCGCTCGGCCTCTCGGTTGCCATCACCGACCCGGCCCAGATCGCTGTCGCCCAGCCGGGTCAGGGCGCGCTCGACGGTTCGGTCGCGGACAAGATCGCCGCACTCGGCTCCGCGAGCGACGGACCGGACGCCACGTGGAGCTCCGTCGTCGTGCAGCTCGGGGTCCGCACTGCCAGCGCGACCTCGCGCTCGACCGTCGCCGAGGCCGCCCGCTCGAGCGCCGCGGCGCAGCAGCTCTCTCAGGCGAGCGTCGACATGGACGAGGAGAGCACCAACATGCTCGCCTACCAGCGTGCGTACGAGGGTTCGGCCCGCGTGCTGACGGCTATCGACGCGATGCTCGACACGCTCATCAACCGCACCGGACTCGTGGGCAGGTAACCACCGTGATCAGCAGAGTGACCCAGCAGACGATCCAGCGCTCGACCCTGGCCAACCTTCAGCTCAACCTGGCCGCGACCGCGAACATGCAGTCGAAGCTCTCGAGCGGAAAGAAGATCACGGTCCCGTCCGACGACCCGGCCGCTGCGTCCGACCTGCTGCGCCTCCGCGGCGAGCTGCGCGCTCAGACGCAGTACGTGCGCAACGCCGACGACGGTGGCTCGTGGCTCACGACTGTCGACGATGCGCTGCAGTCGTCGCTCGCCGCCCTGCGACAGGCCCGTGACCTCACGGTCCAGAGCGGCGACGGCGGACTGGGCGCCACGTCGCGCGAGGCCCTCGCCACCGAGATCGACGGGGTGCGCGACTCGCTCCTGGCGCACGCCAACACGACCTATCTCGGCCGCAACGTGTTCGCCGGGACGTCCGACGCGGGCGCCGCGTTCGCCAAGGACCCGGTGACGGGGACCTACACCTGGACCGGGGCCGCTACCGGCACCGTCGACCGCCGGCTCAACGCCACCACGACCGTCCGGGTCGACGCAGACGGCGCGGCTGCGTTCGGCAACGACGTCGCCGGCGACACCTCGGTGTTCGCCCTCCTCGACACGATCTCGACGACGCTCCGCGCGGGTGGCGACGCGACCTCGTCTCTCGGCACCATCGACGCCCGCATGGAGAAGATGCTCACGCAGCTCGCGAGCGTCGGAGCCCGCCACAGCCAGGTCCTCACCGCGCAGACCGAGCTCAAGTCGACCCAGCTGACCACGAAGTCCCAGCTCTCCGGCATCGAGGACATCGACCTCGCCGAGACGATCCTCCAGCTGCAGTCGCAGCAGACGGCGTACCAGGGCGCTCTCGGCGCGGCGGCGAAGGTTCTTCAGCCGAGTCTGCTGGACTTCCTCAAGTGAACGCCGCAACCGCCGTGACCGAGCCGTTCCCCACGCCCGCCCTCCCCCGGGCGCTCCACCTCGTCGACCCGCTCCCGGGCCTGCCGGGCCACGCGGACTTCTCGCTCACCTCGCTCGACGACATCGGCGTGCTCTACGCGCTGCGCAGCCTCCCGGAGGACGAGCAGTCGATCCGACTCTTCGTCGTCACGCCCGCCGCGTTCTTCCCGGACTACACACCGACCGTCCGGCCCGACGTGCGCGACAGCATCGGCGTGGGCGACGGATCGGTCGCGACCCTCGTGGTCGTCCGCCCCGGCGAGGACGGCAGCGCGCCGACCGCCAACCTGCTCGCCCCCCTCGTGCTCGACCCCGCCACGGGTCAGGCCGTGCAGACGGTCCTCGACGGCGACCTGCCGCTGCGCGCACCGCTCGGCTGACCCGGGCGAGTCGCACGCCGCCAATCGCTCAACGGCGGGTCGGGGCAGCCGATAGGCCCGGGGACATCGATGACCGTCCCCAGGGAGTGCTGGCTGATGAGCGCGCTGAACGACCGAAACGCCTCAGCTCGCGCGAGCGAGATCGCGATCCTGCGGCAGCCGGTCGTGCACCCCGACCGCAGCGTGTATGGCTACGCGATCCGCGTGAACGTCCTCGACGGCGTCGGCGGCATGTTCCCCGAGCCCGAGGTCGAGCACCTCGTCGACATCGAGTACGCACGCCTCGACGTCGCTCTGCTCGCGGGTGACCGACCGATCCTGCTGCGCGCCACGAGCCGCCTGCTGTCCGGCGACCTCGTGGCCCCGGACTCCCCGCACGGCATCGTGCTCGAGATCCCGCCCGCTCTCGCGCAGCGCGACGACGCCACCGGGCTCGTGTCCGCCGCGCGCGACCGCGGCCTGCGGATCGCGCTCGCCAACTACCGGGGCACCGGCCCGCAGGACGCGCTCCTCCCGCTCGCCGACCTCGTGAAGGTCGACGTCTCCCGGCCGGCGGACGACCTCGCGACCCTCGTCGACCGCGCGCACGACGCCGGCGGCACGGTCATCGCCGAGCGCGCCGACACGCGCGACCGGATCCACCTCGGTCGCCAGCTCGGCGTGGACCTGCTCCAGGGGCCGATGTTCCAGCGCGAGACGGCGCCCACCGGTCGCGAGTTCAGTGCGGGCGAGCTGCAGTGCCTCGAGCTCATGCAGCTCCTCAGCCAGGCGCACGTCGACCAGGCCGCCGTGGTCCGGGTCGTCAGCTCGGACCCGGAGCTCGCGATGCGCGTCCTGCACCTGGTCAACTCGAGCAGCTACGCGCTGCGCCGCGAGATCGACTCGGTCCACCAGGCAGTCGTCTTCGTCGGGCCGCAGCAGATCGCCGCGCTCGCGATGGCCTCGCTCATCGACGCACGCCCGACGTCCGTCGGGGCCCTGTGGGCGATCCTGACGCGGGCGCTCGCATGCAAGGGCATCAGCGGCGAGGACGCCGGCTACACGGTCGGTCTGCTCTCGTCGGTCGCATCCCAGCTGGGCGTCGCCCCGGCCGAGCTCGTGGCCCGCACCGGGGTCTCCACCGACGTCGCGAACGCCCTGCTGCACCTGGACGGCCCCTACGGTCCGGTTCTCGGGGCGGTGCTCGCGCACGAGGAGAACGACCTCGACGCGGTCCGCTCGACCGGGTACGAGCCGTACGACGTCGCCCACGTGTACCTCAGCGCGGTCCCCGAGGCCCTTGCCACGGCCACGTCGCTCTCGGTCAGCTCGCGGTACTGAGCCGTTCTCACCTGCCGTCCTGACCTGCGCGGAGGCGTCGAGCACGTAGCCTGTCGGCGTGCCCTCACTGATCGACGTCGTGCTCCACCCGGAACGGAACAAGCCGTCCCCCGAGCCGCTTCGCGTCAGCCTGCGTCCCCTGGTGCGCTTCGGCATCGTGGTGTGGGCCGTCGTCGGCGTGCTGGTCTGGGGACTCTGGTTCTTCGGCGGGAAGGTCCCCGGCACCGCCGTCTGGACGTGCGCGGCCGGCGTGGTTCTCGGGCTCATCGGGCTCGGCATGGTGCACCGCCGAGGCTGGCGCTGACACCCGGCTGACCGCCGGGGCGGTTCAGGACCTCTGCCGTCTCAGGCAGGCAGCCCGGCCGCCGGGTCGAGCGCCATCTCCACGGCCAGGTCCTGGGCGCGGAGCGGCTCGGTCAGGACGACCTCGACCGCGTGCCGGTCCACCCAGCGCCCTGCGGCCTGCGCCAGCCCGCGGGCCAGCCCGGCCAGCTGCGTGGCGTGCACGACGGCATCGGCGCCCACCCCCTCGACCCACCAGTCGACCGGCGTCCCGTCGACGTGCAGGGTCTCGTGCTCGACCCACGTCAGCGGCGCGTCGGGCAGCAGCGCGAGCACCCCCTCGGGCGTCGGGACGAGGTCGGCCTCGCGCGGACCGTCGACGTTGTCATCCACCGCGCCCTCCGCGAGCTCGGAGGCCAGCGGTACGTCGAGGAGCGCAGCGAGCGCAGCGGCGATCGCCGGCGGCGCGGGGACCAGCGCCGCCACGTCAGTCCGTTGGAGCCACATCGGGGCATCCGCGACCGCGGCGTCGTCCGCGTGCACGACGACGACCCGACGCTCGTCGACGAGCGCGGGCACGAGCTCGACGTCGCCCCCCGGCCCCCCGCCGTCCCGGTCGGCGTCCGCTGCGAGCGTGGCCCATGCACGCCACAGCGCCGTGGCGAGCGCGAGGTCGACGGGAGACCCGGCAGGCCCGAGCCCGGCGAGCACCCGCGCCCACGCGGCCGCGTCGAGCGAGGTCAGGGTCGCGACGCCACCGAGCGCGCGCTGGACCTGCGCGTCGAGGGGACGCACCGACTCGGGGGCCGGGGGCAGCAGGCGGCGCACCGCGTCGTCGGCCTCGGCGGTCGCGAAGGGGTGGTCGAGGCCGATCCCGGCGCGGGCCCGCAGCCACCAGGCCGTGTACGACGGCGCCTCCCGGCCACCCTGCCCCTCTGCGCGGACCGGGTCGAGGAGGGCGCGTCGGAGCGCCGGCTGGGTCGCGAGCCGGTCGAGGACCTCAGCCCAAGCCTCCGCGTCGACCGCGTCGAGGTCCGCGACGGCCACGACCTCGGGCACGTAGGCGCCGCGGCCGAGCGCGTGGGACAGCGCGGCGACGTACTCCGGCCAGCCGTCGAGCGACTGCGCCGCGAGCGCACTCGCCCCGTTGCCCTCGTCGTCGAGCTGGGCGGGGTCCGCGACCACGTCGGTGACGCGGACGGCCACGAGGTCGTCCCGGACGCCCGCAGCGACGAGCACGTCGGCGCCCCACCGCTCGATCGTCGCGAGCTCGACGGGCGCGAGCACGCGCGGGTCGAGCAGCCGCGACGCGACCGAGCCGGTCAGCACGAGCCCGTGCGCCGGGGTCGGCTCGCCGTCGGCAGCGGTGAGCGTCAGCAGTCCGAGCCAGCCCGCGGTGTCGGGGTCGACGACGTCCCGCGGCGAGCGGTCCCCCGCGCGCGTGCGCTCCCCCAGCGCGTGCCGGACCAGCGTGAGCACCGCCTCGGTCACGTCGCGCGCGACCTCGAGGTCGTCGTCGTCGGCCTGGTCGAGCACCGCCTGGCGCACGGCCGCGTGCCGCAGGAGCCCGGCCGCATCGACCTCCTCGGCACCGAGCTGGGTGAGCAGCGGGTGCTGGGCCGCGGGGTGCACGACGCGCAGCCCCCAGCGCGCCAGCACGTCCAGGATGCCGGTGCCGGTCCAGCCGCCCGTCACCGAGGTCTCGAGGTCGATCTCGGACCCCGCGGCGGCGTCGGTGTCGACCACGACGTCCTCGGCGGGCAGCTGCACCAGACCGCGCGGTCCCCGCACCATCCGGCCGTCCGCGAGGGGCACCGGCAACGAGCCCAGCGCCTCACGGACCGCCGCGTCGGTCGCCGCAGGCTCGAGCGCGGCATACAGGTCGCGCCACTCCTCGGGCGGTCCGGAGTGCATCGCCGGGAGCTCTTCGACGAGGTCGGCGAGCTCGCGCAGCTCGACGCCGAGCGTGCGCGCTGCCGCCTCGGTCCCGGGGGCGAGCCGCACGAGGCCCGACGCGCGCAGAGCGAGCGCACCGACCGCGACCGGATCGCGACCGATCGCGCCGACGACGGCGACCGCCCGCCGCGGCTCGACGAGCGAGTCGGGGTCGACCTGGCCGATGTCCGCGGCACCGGACACGTCGATCCGACCCGCGCCGTCCGACTCGTCGTCCGGCAAGGGGTTCATGGCGTCGAACGCACCGGTCCCGGCCCGGAAGACCGGGCTCACCGCGTCCGCCTGGCCGGGTTCCCGCTCGGCCGCCGGCGCGGCGGGGGCCAGGAGCGGTGTGCGCGCGAGGCGTTCGACGATCAGCTCCCGCAGCGAGCCGTCGAGCGCACCGGCCGGCAGCCCGGTCGGCACGAGGTCGAGCGGGTCGCCGCCATCGACCGCCACCGACACGGCGAGCCGTGCGTAGACGCGGGCCGCATGGTCGAGGACGGCGTCGGTGAGCGGTCCGGCGGCCACGTGCCGCCGCGTCGGGTCGAGCGGCAGGGTCGCGACGAGGAGGGCGGGGACGCTGCACGGCTCGTCGGTCGGGGTCGGCGCGTGCACGACGTGGTGCCAGGACGCGTGCGCTCCGAGCGCGGGGTCGGCGGACGCGGTCGACCAGTAGTCGTCGGGGCTCAGGTCCCGCGCGCCGGAGCCGGAGGCGGTGCGCGGGACGGCCCACGTCACGCGCCAGGCACGCGCACCGCGCTCCTCGACGGGCCGGTCCGCGAGCAGCGCGAGGTCGAGCTCGCCGTGCGCGGAGGCGACGCGCCAGCGGTCGGCGACGTCCGCGACGCGGCGCACGGGGAGCTCGCCCGTGTCGTCCTCGACCACGATCTCCACGAGGCCCGGCAGCGCGAGCAGCATCGGGTCGCCGACCTGCGCGAGCAGCGCCCGCACCTCGTCGGCGGCGACCTCGTCACGTAGCTCGAGGACGACGGCCGTGTCGTAGCCCGTCGGCGGGGCGCCCTCGGCGGGCAGCGGAAGGCGCAGCGCGGGCAGCGAACCGTCGCGACGGCGCACCTCGTCGGCCAGGGCGGGACTCTCCTCGGACGCCCGGGCGAGCATCTCCTGGGTGTCGGCGAGGGAGAACCGCACCCCACCCGACGTCGAGAGCACCGAGACCTCGTCGGCCACGGCCCGCACGGCGGCGAACCCGACCCCGAACCGGCCGACGACCCCCAGGCCCGCGTGACCGTGCGACGCCCTGCTCGCGGGACCACCGTCGCGCTTGGCCGACGCGCGCATCGATGCGAGCGACGCGACCCCGGCGTCGTCGAGGGGCTCGCCGGTGTTCGCGGCGATGAGCACCTCGCCGTCCGGCGTCGACGCGAGCCTCAGCAGCAGCCGTCCGGGCACCCCGGCCCTCGTCGCGGCGTCCGCGGCGTTCTGGGCCAGCTCGACGAGCACGCGGTCGCGGTAATACCCGCGGGCGTGGTCCTCCTCGGTGTTGGCGTCCTCGCGCAGCCGGGCCGGCGAGGCACGCCACGCCCCCAGGACGGCCGCTCGTAGAGCCGCCGTCCCGAAGGCGTCGCGGGTCATGGCTACTGGCTCGTCCCGGCCGACTCGTCGTCGACCGCGACGACGTCAGCAGGGACCTCGTCAACAGGAGCCTCGCCCACCGGCACCCCGTCAGCAGGAGCCTCGTCAACCGGCGCCACGTCAGCAGGAGCCTCGTCCGCAGGCACCTCGTTGACTGGGGCCTCGTCGGCAGGCGTCTCGTCCACCGGCGTCACGTCGACTGGTACCTCGTCGACAGGTGCCTCGACGGCTGCGGCGTCGTCCGCCGCTGCCTCCTCGGTCGGGACAGCCTTCGCGGGCCCCCCGAGCGACACGAGCTCGATGTCGAGGTCGTCGATCGCCGCGCTCGGTTCGGGCCAGTCGCTCGCGTGCGGCTCGGCGTCGGTCTCGGAGTGGGCCCCGCAGCCGTGGTCGAGGCTCACGACGCGACCGTCGTCGGGCGACCACTCGTTCGCGCAGACGCCGAAGACGGTCCCGAGCGCGCCCTGGAGCGGGACGAGGAAGCCGCAGCTCATGCAGGCATCCGCGGCCGCGAGCGCACCGGCCGACGTCGGGCCCTGCGAGCCGGTGTACCAGCGCGTGGCGGCGGCGTCGCGGCCGTCGCGCGACAGGATGCGGGCGCGGGCGAGCGCGAGCTCCTCGATCGCGACCGAGTCCAGCTCGTCGTCCCCGGTCGGAGTCCAGCCCGGCTCGAGACGCGGGTCGTCGGCGCGGAACGGCACGACGTCGCCCGGACCGATGTCGCCGGGGCGCAGCCGCTCGGACCACGGCAGCCACTCGGGCGCGAGGATCGCACCGTCGCCGGGGAGCAGCACGGCCTCGCAGACCGTAGCGACGCGACCGCGCGGCATCCGGGCGACCGTGACGGTCCACTGCCAGCCGTGATAGCCGGTCGCGGCGCACGCGAACCGGTGCGAGACGAGCCGTTCGCCCTCGACGACCGCGCCGAGGTACTCCCCGACGTCGGAAGGGTGCTCGGCCAGCTCGACCGCGAACTCGCGTGCGAGGTCGACGGCCGCACCGAGGACGGCGTCCTTCGTGGCGGTGGCCACGCTCACGCCTCGAAGCTCTCGGCGACGGCGCGGAGGAGCGACGCGTACTTCTCGCCCTGGGCCTTCTCCGGGTAGCGGCCGCGACGCAGGTCGTTGCCGACCTTGTCGAGCACCTTGATGAGGTCCTCGACGATGATCACCATGTCGTCGGCCGGCTTGCGCGCGGCCTTCGCGACCGACGGGACGGGGTCGAGGATCTTCACGGCCAGGGCCTGCGGTCCACGGCGGCCGTCGGCCACGCCGAACTCGACCTTCGCGCCGGGCTTCGGCGGGGCGGCTCCGGCCGGCAGCGCGGACGCATGCAGGAACACCTCGTCACCCTCGTCGCTGGCGATGAATCCGAAGCCGCGCTCGGTGTCGAACCACTTGACCTTGCCGGTGGGCACTGCAACCCCAGATGTGTCGATGGATGTGACGGTGCACGTCGTACCAGTCAAGGCTACCCGGCGCGGGTGCTCCGCGTGGTCGCGAGCGCGGTCGTGCGGTCGACGTCCGCGCGGGACGGGCCCCGAGCCCCGTGCTGCACGGTCCCGACGAGCCGCTCGTCCCACGTATCGTTGTGCGGATGGCCACTTTCAGCGAGGACCTGCGTAGTCGCAGCGACGACGAGCTCGTCGCGCTGCTGCTGCGCCGCCCTGACCTGGCCTCCCCCTCTCCCTCGACGCTGTCCTCGCTCGCGGCGAGGGCCACCAGCCGGGCGAGCCTCGAGCGCGCGCTCGGCAGCGTCGACGCGGTCGTGCTCCAGGTCGTCGAGGCGGTGGTCGCGCTGCACGACGACGCGGCCCCGGTGACGCCCGACCGCGTCGCGCAGGCAGTCGGTGCCCGGTCCGACGCCGACCGCGAGCTCGTCGACGCCGCGCTCACCCGCGCGGTCAGCCTGCTGCTCGTACGGCTGGACGACACGCCGGCCACCGGCTCGAGCGCGGGCCGCGGACTGCTCGCCGCGCCCGGCCTCGCCGAGCTGCTCGGTCCGTACCCCGCGGGGCTCCCGCCCGCGGGCGCCGTCTCGGGCGGACCGTCGACGACGGCCCGAAGCCCCGGGGCGTCCCCGGGCGTGGCGGCACCACGTGTTCTGGACGACGCCCTCGCCGACGCACCCCCCGGCGCCCGTCAGGTCCTCGACGCGCTGATGTGGGGCCCCCCGGTCGGCCTGCTGCCCGCGGTGCGGACCCCCGCGCGGGACGCCGTGCAGTGGCTGCTCACGCACGGACTGCTCAGCCCCGGCGACGCCCGCCACGTGCTGCTGCCGCGCGACGTCGCCCTCGCGCTGCGTTCGGGCCGGACCCATGCCGACCTGCACCGACCCCCCGCGACCCCGTCCGACGTGCGTCACCCGCTCGAGCTCGTCGCCGGCGAGTCGACCATGGCCGCGCAGCGGGTCGTCCGGCTCGTCGCCTCGCTCGTGCGCACGTGGGAGATCGAGCCGGCGCCGGTCCTGCGCACCGGCGGGCTCGGCGTGCGTGAGCTGCGCAAGCTCGCCGCGCAGCTCGAGACCGAGGAGTCCGACACGGCGTTCGTCGTCGAGCTCGCGGGTGCCGCCGGTCTCGTGGCCGACGACCGCGAGGAGATCCCCTCGTTCGCGCCGACGCTCGCGGTGGACGACTGGCTGACGGCCGAGCTGTCCGTCCGGTGGGCTCTGCTCGCCCGGACGTGGCTCACGACCACCCGGACCGCGTGGATGGTCGGCACCCGGGACGACCGCGGGACGGTGCGGGCCGCGCTCGACCCCGAGCTGACCCGGCCGTGGGCACCACGGCTGCGCGCGTCGGTCCTCGGCGTGCTCGCGGACGCCGAGCCGGGAGCAGCACTCACGGCCGCGCAGGTCAGCGAGCAGCTCGCCTGGCGGTCACCTCGCGCCCTGCCGCCGGCCGCGGCAGTCGCTGCGACGCTCCACGAGGCCGGTCTCCTCGGCGTCGTGGCCGCGGGCGCGCTGTCCCCCGCGGGTCGCGCGCTGCTCCCCGACCTGCGCCCCCTCGACGAGATCGCCGGTACCGCGACCGCTCGTGCCGGTCGGCGAGGACGCTCGACGACGTCGTCGGCTGCCGGAGCGGAGGCGCAGCCGGAGGTGGACGACGTAGCCGCAGCTCTGCGCGCGGGACTCGCGGACGCGGTCGACGAGATCCTGCTGCAGGGCGACCTCACCGGGGTCGTGCCGGGCCGCCCCTCCCCCGAGCTCGAGGCGCTCATCGAGCGCGCCGCCCGGGTCGAGTCGCGCGGCGGCGCCCTGACCGTCCGGTTCACGCCCGAGAGCGTGCGCGCGGCGCTCGATGCCGGGACGACCGCGGACGAGCTGCTCGCCGACCTGGCCGCGCACTCCCGCGGTGCGGTCCCTCAGCCGCTCGACTACCTCGTGCGCGACGCCGCCCGCAGGCACGGTCGGCTGCGGGCCGGCGCCGCGTCGAGCTACGTGCGCGCCGAGGACCCGGCGCTGCTCGCGGGCCTCGTCGAGGACCCCCGGCTCGCCTCCCTCGGCCTCGTGCGCCTGGCACCGACCGTCCTGGCCGCCCAGGTCTCGACCCGCGAGCTGCTCGCTGCCCTGCGGGAGCGCGGGCTCGCCCCCGTCGCCGAGGGCCCGGACGGGCAGATCGTGCACGCCGAGCGGGTCATCCGCCGCGTCGCCCGCCGGCCGCGGCGCGGCCTCGTCACGCCGCCCGACGACGCGTCCCAGAGCGCCGCCGCCCGCGCGGCACGGAGCGCCGCCCTGGTCCCCCAGCTGCGCCGGGCTGAGCTCGCGCAGCAGGCGGACCTGGCGGCCCAGCTGGCCGACCGCGAGGCGCACCGCGTCGCCGCGCGGTCCCGGGCCGACGAGGCCGACGCCGCCGCGACGGCCGCCCGAGCCGGCGCGGCCGACGGCGGCGCCACCGGCCCGAGCGCCGGGGGCGCGGATCGTGACCGGTCTGCACCCGACGACGGCCGCGCACGGACCGTCGGTGCGGGTTCCAGGAGCGGCGTCGGCCAGCGCGGAGCGGCGCGCCGCACGACGCCGCCGACGACCGGCGGAACAGCCGACCCCGTCGCGGCGTTGGGACTGCTACGCGAGGCCGTCGAGGACCGCACGGACGTGTGGCTCGAGCTCGTGGACGCCCATGGCGTCCCGCAGCGACGGCGCGTACGTCCGATCCGGCTCGAGGCCGGACGACTGCGAGCGCTCGACCCCGCGCGCGACTCCGAGCTGACCGTCGCGGTGCACCGCATCGCGTCCGTCGCCCGGGTCGAGCAGGACCCGCTGGACCCCACCGAGGAGACGCATGACTGACGGCCCGCTGATCGTGCAGAGCGACAAGACGCTCCTGCTCGAGGTCGACCACGACCAGGCGGAGGCCTGCCGACGCGCGATCGCGCCGTTCGCCGAGCTCGAACGGGCCCCCGAGCACGTCCACACCTACCGGCTGACCCCGCTCGGGCTGTGGAACGCGCGCGCCGCCGGTCACGACGCCGAGCTCGTCGTCAGCGTGCTGCTCGAGTACTCGCGCTACCCGGTGCCGCACGCGCTGCTCATCGACATCGCGGAGACCATGTCGCGGTACGGGCGGCTGCAGCTCGTCCAGGACCCCGTGCACGGGCTCGTCCTGCACGCGCTCGACAAGGCCGTCCTCATGGAGGTCATGCGTTCCAAGCGGAGCGCAGGGCTGCTCGGCGCGCGCCTCGACGACACCGACGTGATCGTGCACCCGAGCGAGCGCGGCCACCTCAAGCAGGTGCTGCTCAAGCTCGGCTGGCCCGCTGAGGACCTCGCGGGCTACGTCGACGGCGAGGCCCACGCGATGTCGCTCGACACTGCGGGCGCCTCGAACCCGGGCAAGGACGGCGCGCCGCGCCCCTGGGACCTGCGTCCGTACCAGAACCAGGCGATCGAGGGCTTCTGGCACGGCGGCTCGGGCGTCATCGTGCTGCCCTGCGGTGCCGGGAAGACGCTCGTGGGCGCGGGCGCGATGGCCCGGTCGCAGACCACGACCCTCATCCTCGTGACCAACACCGTCAGCGCGCGGCAGTGGCGCGACGAGCTGCTCAAGCGCACGTCGCTGACCGACGACGAGATCGGTGAGTACTCGGGCGCCCGCAAGGAGGTCCGCCCGGTCACGATCGCGACCTACCAGGTCATGACGACCAAGCGGAAGGGCGTCTACACACACCTCGAGCTGCTCGACGCCCGCGACTGGGGCCTGGTCATCTACGACGAGGTCCACCTGCTGCCCGCGCCGATCTTCCGCATGACCGCCGACCTGCAGGCCCGGCGCCGGCTCGGCCTGACCGCGACCCTCGTCCGCGAGGACGGTCGCGAGGACGAGGTGTTCAGCCTCATCGGCCCCAAGCGGTTCGACGCCCCCTGGAAGGACATCGAGGCCCAGGGGTACATCGCGCCGGCCGACTGCGTCGAGGTCCGTCTCACGATGCCCGAGCGGGACCGCATGATCTATGCGACCGCCGAGCCCGAGGACCGCTACCGGCTCGCCGCGACGGCGCCCGGGAAGAACCACGTCGTCGAGCGGCTCGTCGCCAAGCACGAGGGCGAGCCGACCCTGGTCATCGGGCAGTACATCGACCAGCTCGAGGAGCTCGCCGACCACCTGGGTGCCGACCTCATCACGGGGTCGACGACAGTTCCCGAGCGCCAGCGCCTGTACGACGCGTTCCGGACCGGCGAGATCACCAAGCTCGTCGTGAGCAAGGTCGCGAACTTCTCGATCGACCTGCCGGAGGCCTCGGTCGCGATCCAGGTGTCGGGATCGTTCGGGTCACGCCAGGAGGAGGCGCAGCGCCTCGGACGGCTCCTGCGGCCCAAGGGTGACGGCCGCACGGCGCACTTCTACGCGGTGGTCGCCCGGGACACGGTCGACCAGGACTTCGCGGCGCACCGCCAGCGGTTCCTCGCGGAGCAGGGCTACGCGTACACGATCGTCGACGCCGAGGACCTCGTCACCGACTGACGCATCCGGGCGGCCCGGGACGGCAGGCCGGCTCAGACGAGCGCTGCGTCGGTGACCGCGCTCTCGTTGACCAGGCTCACGAACGCCTCCGCGATCCTGCGCCCCGCGTCCGTCAGCTGGTCGGCCCGGCTCGCGTACGCGTCGCGGACCTCGGCCGCGTCGACGTCGTCGTCCTCGTTCGCCCACGCCGAGAGCAGCTCGGTGCCAGCCTCGGGGTGGAACTGCACGCCCCAGGCCGAACCGATCCGGAACGCCTGGTACGGGTACATCGCCGACGACGCGAGCCAGGTCGCACCACGCGGCAGGTCGACGACCGCGTCGGAGTGCATGCTCGGCATCGGGGTGCTGCGCCGCTCCTCGGCGACCGCCAGGTCGAGGAGCCCGCCGAGCAGCGCGTCCCCCACGGCCTCGGGACGCCACTGCACGTCGATGACGCCGGCCTCGATGCCCGGGGGCGCCGCGACCTGCAGCCGCCCGCCACGAGCGAGCGCCAACATCTGCGCCCCGAGACAGATCGCGAGGGTCGGCACACCCGACGCGGAGGCCGCGGCCAGCAGCGCGCGGGTCGCGGGCAGCCAGGGCGCGACGACGTCGTCCACCGCGCTCATCTCCCCGCCGAGCACGATCAGACCGTCCCCGACCTCGGCCGGGTCGACCGGGACCATCTCGCCCGCGTAGGAGTGGATGGTGCGGAGCTCGACCCCGTCGAGCCACTCCTCGAACATGTCCAGCGGGACGTGGGCGTCCTGCTGGACGACAGTCACGACGCGCGGGCCCGGGGTGCTGGGCACGGGGGCAGTCTCAAAGGTCACGCGGAGACGGTACTCCGGGGTACCCGGGACCCCGAAACCTGCAGGTCGTGGGCCCGTACTTCGCGCCCGGTGGGCACCAGGCCCGTTGCACCTCGGGCCGTGGGGGTCAAGGATCGGAGTGTGACCCGACGACTGCTCGCCCTGTGCCGCACCCGTTCCCGCAGGGCGGCGCATCTGCTCGGCGCGGTCGCCGCGATGGGCGTCCTGGGCGTGGTCGGCGCACTCGCCGCCCCCGCCGTCGCACAGGTCCCGGCGGTCGCCCCTTTCCACGTCAACGAGCGGATCACCGACCAGGTGGGCGCGCTCGGCTCGACCACCGCGGACGTCACGACCCACCTCGACGCCCTGACGAACGACACGGTCTACGACCTGTACGTCGTGTTCGTCGACGACTTCTCGGGGGCGTCCGGCTCGGCCTGGGCCGACGACACGGCGATCGCGTCCGGTCTCGGCACCGAGGACGTGCTGCTGGCCGTCGCCGTCACCGAGCGGAGCTACGGGCTGTCGGTGGCGGACAAGTCCCAGCTCACCGACGCCCAGATCCGGCACCTGCGGACCGACCTCATCGAGCCGCGCCTCAGCGCGGAGGACTGGTCGGGCGCCGTCATCGCGGCGGCGGACGGCCTGCGCGCGGCGGCGAGCGGGACGGGGTCGGACACGGGTGGGTCGACGACCGGCGGCGGGACCTCGACGTCGAGCGGGTCGTCGACCTCCGGCCTGCTCGTGGTGCTCGTCGTCTTCCTCGTCGTCGTCTTCGGCGGCCTGGTCATCTGGGCCCTGACCCGTCGGCGTGCCGGTGGCCCGGGCGTCGTGGCCGCTCCAGGTTCTCCGCGACGGGGTCGTCCGGACGGCCTCGACGCGCTGCCGACGGCGGAGCTGAACACTCGAGCCAGCTCGGCCCTCGTCGCGATCGACGACGCGATCACGTCGTCCGAGCAGGAGCTCGGCTTCGCGCAGGCCCAGTTCGGCCTCGAGGCCACGACGCAGTTCGGCGCGGCGCTCGCGGACGCCAAGACGCAGGTGTCCGGGGCGTTCCGGCTGCGCCAGGAGCTCGACGACAGCACGCCCGAGACCGAGCCCGAGGCGCGTCGGATGATGCTCGCGATCGTCGACACGTGCGCCGCAGTCGCGGCGTCCCTCGACGCCCACTCCGACGAGTTCGAGAAGCTCCGCGACCTGCAGGCCCGTGCGCCCGAGGTCCTCGCGGGCGACGAGCGACGCGCCGGTGAGGTCGCCGCACGCGTGGCGGCCGCCCGGACGACGCTCGCCGGGCTTGCCGCGACGTACCCCGCGGCGGCCCTCGCATCGGTGAGCGCCAACCCGGACCACGCCGAGTCGCTGCTCGCCGGGGCTCGCGAGCAGATCGCGCACGGCCGCACAGCCCTCGACGGCGGCGACAAGGCCGCTGCCGTGGCCGCCGCCCGCGCCGCGGAGGCCGGCATCGCGCAGGCCGCGACGCTCCTCGACGCGATCGACCGTGCGGGTGAGCAGCTCGCGCGCGCCGGCGCGGACCTCGAGGCGGCGATCGCGTCGATCAGCTCCGACTTCGCCGACGCCGCGCGCCTCGCTCCCGCCGACCCTGCCGTGTCCACCGCCACCGAGGCGGGTCGGCAGGCGGTCGCGTCTGCCCAGCAGGCCCGGATCGGCGGCGACCCGCTCGCAGCCCTGACCTCGCTGCACGACGCCGAGGCCAGGCTCGACGCGGCCCTTGCCCCGTTCCGCGAGCACGCCGAGCAGAGCGCCCGCGCACTGGCACAGGCCACCGACCTGCTGGGCCGCGTGACCTCCCAGATCCGGGGCATCTCCGACTACATCGAGACGCGCCGCGGCGCTGTGGGGCCGGAGGCGCGAACCCGGCTGTCCGAGGCCGCGCGTCTCGCGCAGCAGGCACAGGTGACGCTCCCGACCGACCCGGTGGCGGCGCTCGCACTGGTCCAGCAGGCCGGCGGCCTCGCGGAGCAGGCGGGGCAGCTCGCGCAGGCGGACGTGCAGCAGTGGGAGGACCAGCAGCGCAGCTCGGGCCCCGGCGGGTTCGGTGGACCGACTCGTGGTGGCGGATCGTCGACCGGCTTGATCCTCGGCGGCATCCTCATCGACCAGCTGCTGCGCGGCGGCGGGGGCTTCGGCGGGTTCGGCGGCGGGGGCTTCGGCGGCGGGTTCGGTGGCGGCCGCAGCGGCAGGGGTGGCGGCGGCGGTTTCGGCGGCGGGTCGCGCGGCGGCCGGGGCGGAGGCGGCCGCTTCTGAGAGGACCGGCAGTCCGGCAGTCGTATCACGCACCGTCGCACGATCAGGCCCGCGCACAGGCCGGACCTGGAAAGACATCCCTGGAGCACGAGCTGCCCGCTCGACGACCGAGCAGGCGGTACGCCCGACGAGAGGACGCACGATGACCGAGAAGCAGACGATCCTGGGTCGCATCACCCAGCTCGCCAAGGCGAACATCAACTCCCTGCTCGACCGCGCAGAGGACCCCGCCAAGCTCATCGACCAGCTCATCCGCGACTACACGAACAACATCGCAGAGGCCGAGGACGCGGTCGCGCAGACCATCGGCAACCTCCGGCTCGCGCAGCAGGACCACGCGGACGACGTGGCGGCGGCCAGCAGCTGGGGCCAGAAGGCCGCAGCAGCCTCGTCGAAGGCCGACGAGCTGCGCGCGTCGGGCGACATCACGGGCGCCGACAAGTTCGACAACCTCGCCAAGGTCGCCCTCGGCAAGCAGATCGCGGCGGAGGACGAGGCCACGACCGCCGAGCCGCTCATCGCCTCGCAGTCCGACGTCGTCGAGAAGCTCAAGGCCGGGCTGTCGTCGTCCAAGGTCAAGCTCGAGGAGCTGAAGACCAAGCGCGACTCGCTCGTCGCCCGCCAGAAGAGCGCCCAGGCCCAGTCCCAGCTGCACGACGCGCTCGGCTCGATCAACGTGCTCGACCCGACGAGTGAGATCTCCCGGTTCGAGGACAAGGTGCGTCGCGAGGAGGCTCGCGTCGCGGGCGAGCAGGAGCTCGCGGCGTCCTCGATCGACGCGCAGTTCGAGGAGCTCGACCGCTCGGGTGCCAACCTCGAGGTCGAGGCACGCCTCGCGGCGCTGAAGAAGGGCACCGCGCCGAGCCTCTGAGCCACCGCGTCGGGCCGACGCCGGGCGATCATGCAGCGCGCACCCAGGCAGCTCTCAGGGATGACGGGCAGAATGGGTGCATGAATGGACCGTCCGGCGTGCCCGAGGCCCGGCTCCTTGTCGTCGACGACGAGCCCAACATCCGCGAGCTCCTCGCGACGTCCCTGCGTTTCGCGGGTTTCGAGGTGTTCGCCGCCGCCGACGGCGCCAGTGCGCTGCGTCTCGCCCGGCAGGTCGAGCCGGATCTGCTCGTGCTCGACGTCATGCTCCCCGACATGGACGGGTTCACCGTCACGCGGCGCCTGCGCGAGAAGGGCCAGCACGTCCCCGTCCTGTTCCTGACGGCGCGCGACGACACCGCGGACAAGGTCCAGGGTCTGACGGTCGGCGGCGACGACTACGTGACGAAGCCGTTCAGCCTCGAGGAGGTGGTGGCCCGCATCCGCGCGGTCCTGCGCCGCACGAACCCCGCCGAGATCGACCCGGGCAGCGTGCTGTCCTACGCGGACCTCGAGCTGGACGAGGACTCCCACGAGGTGCGTCGGGCCGGCCAGGTCGTCGAGCTGTCTCCCACCGAGTTCAAGCTGCTGCGCTACCTGCTCCTCAACCCCGGGCGCGTGCTCTCCAAGACCCAGATCCTCGATCACGTCTGGCAGTACGACTGGGGCGGCGACGCGAACATCGTCGAGTCCTACATCTCCTACCTGCGTCGCAAGATCGACCAGGTCGACGGTCCGGACGGGGCGCGCGTCGTCCCGCTCATCCAGACGAAGCGAGGCGTCGGCTACCTGCTGCGACTCCCGAGCGGTTCGTGAGCGGTCCCGACGCGCCCGTCCGGCGCACGCGGCGGCTCCACGTGCCGCGGATCGCGGACTCGCGGCTCGCACCGCTGGTGGGTCGCCTCCGCGCGCGCTGGGCCCGCGTGCCGCTGCGGGTCCGGCTCGTGGGCATCATCACCGTCCTGCTGACGGTCGGTCTGGTGGTCGCGGGCGTGACGACGGCGACGCTGCTGCAGCGCTACCTCGTCGGGCGCGTCGACAAGCAGCTCGAGACCGAGGCGCTCAGCCTCGCGAACCGCCAGCTCGACGCGCTGCAGCGCAACGGCTGCAACCAGGGCGGCACCTCGCTCCTGCCCAGCGACTACACGGTGATCTTCCGCATCGCAGCAGGCACTGGCCAGGACGCCACCGAGACCGTCCAGGACTGCGGCCGCAGCGTGACCTACCAGGAGTCCGGTGAACCGAGGCTGCCCACCCTGACGCCCACGGAGGTCGACGCGCTCGGTGGCGAGCCCTTCACGGTGCCGAGCACGCGCTCGGACTCGTCGTGGCGCGTCGTGGCCTACCCGCTGCTGGGTCTCGGGGGCGTCTACACCGGCACGGTCACGGTCGGGCTCCCACTCGGGGGCATCCAGCAGACGGTCGAACGGATCGTCCTGCTCCTCGTGTCGAGCGGCGCCGTCATCATCGTCATCGGCGCGCTCGGCGGCGGGTGGGCCGTGCGCCGTTCGCTGCGGCCCCTGCGGGAGATCGAGGACACGGCCGCCGCGATCGCTGCGGGTGACATGACCCGCCGCGTGCCCGCGGCGCCCCCGTCGACCGAGGTCGGCCGGCTCGGCGAGGCGCTCAACGGCATGCTCACGCAGATCGAGCAGGCGTTCGACGCGCGCACCGCCTCGGAGGGCCGGATGCGCCGGTTCGTCGCGGACGCCTCGCACGAGCTGCGCACGCCGCTGGCCGCGATCCGCGGGTACGGCGAGCTCTACCGCATGGGCGCGCTCACCGAGCATGACCAGGTCGACGACACGATGCGCCGGATCGAGCAGTCGGCGACCCGCATGGGCGGCCTCGTCGAGGACCTGCTCGCTCTCGCGCGCCTCGACGAGCGGCGGCCGCTGCGGTCCGACCAGATCGACCTCGCGGTCCTGGCAGCCGACTCGATCAGCGACCTGCACGCGCTCGACCCTGACCGCCCGCTGAAGATCCAACCGATCGAGGGGACCGACGGGCTGCGCTCGTGCACGGCCGTCGGAGACGAGCGGATGCTCCGGCAGGTGCTGTCGAACCTCGTCGGCAACGTCGTCGCCCACACGCCCGCGGGCAGCCCGGTCGAGATCGCGCTCGGGAGCCGTGACGGCTCGGCGATCCTCGAGGTGCGCGACCACGGCCCGGGGATCGACCCCGAGCACGCCGCGCGCGTCTTCGAACGCTTCTACCGGGTCGACGCGAGCCGCAGCCGGAACGCCGCTGGGCTGGGGACGGGCGGTGGCGCGGGTCTCGGCATGGCGATCGTGGCGGCCATCGTCGAGGCCCACGACGGCGACGTCGAGATCGAGCAGACGCCCGGTGGCGGCACGACCGTCCGCGTGAGCCTGCCCGTCGTCGGGCCGGGAAGTCCACCTGCTGGACCGGTGTCGGCCTCTCCGGGTGCCGCCCGAGCCTGACGGCTACTACGATGGCTCGGCTCGGAATGCAGATCGGTTCACAGAGGGTGGTTCATGGACGTCCACGAGGCACCACAGTGGTTGCTCGCTGCGTTCGTCCGGAGCGCCGTCGGCGCCGGGGCGACCGCGGAACGCGACGAGATCAAGGCAGTCGGCGAGAAGCTCATCGAGAAGTGGTCGTCGCCGGGTCGGAGGTACCACAACCTGCGGCACCTCGTCGACGTGCTCGCCCGCGTCGACGAGCTCGCCGAGGAGACCCACGAGCCTGACCTCGTCCGACTCGCAGCCTGGTACCACGGCGCGATCTTCGACGCGGCAGACATCGCTGCGTACGCGAACCGCGGCGGGGAGGACGAGGTCGCGAGCGCGCAGCTGGCCCGCACCGACCTGCTCGAGCTCGGCGTACCGGAGGCCCGTGCCGCGCGCGTGCACGCCCTCGTCAATGCGCTCGCTCGGCACACCCCGAACCCGACCGACTTCGACTGCGCCGTCCTGTGCGACGCCGACCTCGCGATGCTCGCGGCCGACCCGCAGCGGTACAAGGTCTACCTGCATGACATCCGCGCGGAGTATGAGCACCTGCCCGTCGAGCACTACCTGCGCGCCCGACTGCGGATCCTGCGCAAGCTCATCGCGCGGCCCAGCCTCTTCGTGAGCCCGCTCGGAGCGGCCTGGGAGGAGCCCGCGCGGCAGAACCTGTCCGCGGAGCTCCAGCGCCTCGAGAAGGAGCTCAGCGCGATCGAGGCCGTGTCCGTCAGCGCCGGCGGGCCCGCGGAGTCGGCGTCGCCCACCGTCGAGCCGCCCACCGTCGCCGGCTGAGCGAGCGCGCCCACCACGCCGCCGCGCGCCGGCCTCACGCGCGGGTGCACCTCCGTAGCGTCCGTGCTCCCACGAGACGAGGAGGTCACCCATGAGCAAGTTCGAGGTCGACAGCGCACAGGTCGCGCAGGCAGCCGCGGCCGTCCAGGCACGGACCGCGGCGGTGCGGGGTGAGGTCGCGGCCCTGCAGCGGCAGCTGAACGAGCTGCAGAGCACCTGGCGCGGCGGCGCGGCCACCGCGTTCACCGGCGTCATGACCGAGTGGTCAGCGACGCAAGCACGCGTCGAGCAGGCCCTCGACCACATCACGACGGCCCTGCATACCGCCGCACGCACGTACGCGGACGCCGAGTCCCAGGCGTCGCGGCTGTTCATGCGCTGACCCGCTCGGCGCACCGGGCCCGGTCGGTGCCGGGCACCGTAGATTCAGTTCATGGCAGTGCTGGTCGATCCCCCGATGTGGCCCCGGCACGGGCGGCTGTGGGCGCACCTCGTGAGCGACGAGTCGCTCGACGAGCTCCATGCGTTCGCCGCCCGGGCCGGGATCCCGGCGCGCGGGTTCGACCACGACCACTACGACGTGCCCGACAACCTCCATGCCGAGCTCGTCGCGCTCGGCGCGCACCCGGTGAGCCCGCACGAGCTCATCCGGCGGCTGCGCGCGTCCGGCCTGCGGGTCACACGTCGCGACCGCGGCCGCGACCGCCCCGGCGACTGACGAGACGCGCTCTTCCCGGCACGCTGCGCCGCCGAGGACCGCGCCCGACGGAAGCCGCGCCCGACGAGAGCGGCATGACGACAGCGGCACAACGACAGCCCCCGCACGAACGAACGACGGGCCGGTCACCTCGCGGTGACCGGCCCGTCGTCCTGTCGATCGTCGTGCAGTGCAGCCGAGGCTGCGGGGTTACCTCAGCGGATCAGAAACCGCCGCCGAAGTCCTCGCCGCCACCGCCGCCGCCACCGGCCGGGGCCTTCTCCGGCTTGTCGGCCACGACGGCCTCGGTGGTGAGGAAGAGCGCGGCGATCGACGCCGCGTTCTGCAGCGCGGAGCGCGTGACCTTCACCGGGTCGTTGACGCCGGCGAGGAGCAGGTCCTCGTAGACGTTCGTCGCGGCGTTGAGGCCGTGACCGGTGGGGAGGTTGCGGACCTTCTCCGCGACGACGCCACCCTCGAGACCAGCGTTGATCGCGATCTGCTTGAGCGGCGCGTCGAGCGCGACGCGAACGATGTTCGCGCCGGTCGCCTCGTCGCCCTCGAGCGCGAGGATGCCCGCGTCGGCGAACGCGAGCTTGCCCGCCTGGATGAGCGCGACGCCACCACCGGCGACGATGCCCTCTTCGACGGCGGCCTTCGCGTTGCGAACGGCGTCCTCGATGCGGTGCTTGCGCTCCTTGAGCTCGACCTCGGTCGCAGCGCCGGCCTTGATGACGGCAACGCCGCCGGCCAGCTTCGCGAGGCGCTCCTGGAGCTTCTCACGGTCGTAGTCCGAGTCGGAGTTCTCGATCTCGGCACGGATCTGCGAGACGCGGCCGGCGATCTGCGCCGCCTCGCCCGAGCCCTCGACGATGGTCGTCTCGTCCTTGGTGACGACGATCTTGCGCGCCGTGCCGAGGACCTCGAGGCCGACCGTGTCGAGCTTGAGACCGACGGTCTCGGAGACGACCTGGCCACCGGTGAGGATCGCCATGTCCTGGAGCATCGCCTTGCGGCGGTCCCCGAAGCCGGGCGCCTTGACGGCGACGGACTTGAACGTGCCGCGGATCTTGTTCACGACGAGCGTGGCCAGGGCCTCGCCCTCGACGTCCTCAGCGATGATGAACAGCGGCTTGCCGGCCTGGATGACCTTCTCCAGGAGGGGCAGCAGGTCCTTGACGTTCGAGATCTTCGACTCGACGAGCAGCACGTAGGCGTCCTCGAGGACGGCCTCCTGGCGCTCCGGGTCGGTGACGAAGTACGCCGACAGGTAGCCCTTGTCGAAGCGCATGCCCTCGGTCAGCTCGAGCTCGAGGCCCAGCGCGCTGGACTCCTCGACCGTGATGACGCCTTCCTTGCCGACCTTGTCGAGCGCCTCGGCGATGAGCTCGCCGATCGCCGTGTCGCCGGCCGAGATGGAGGCCGTCGCAGCGATCTGCTCCTTGGTCTCCACATCCTTGGCCTGCAGGAGGAGCTGGGCGATGACGGCCTCGACGGCCTTCTCGATGCCCTTCTTCAGCGCGATCGGGTTGGCGCCGGCCGCGACGTTGCGCAGACCCTCGCGCACGAGCGCCTGGGCCAGGACCGTGGCGGTGGTGGTGCCGTCGCCGGCGACGTCGTCGGTCTTCTTGGCGACCTCCTTGACGAGCTCGGCACCGATCTTCTCGAACGGGTCGTCGAGGTCGATCTCCTTGGCGATGGAGACGCCGTCGTTGGTGATCGTGGGGGCGCCCCACTTCTTGTCCAGGACGACGTTGCGGCCCTTCGGGCCGAGGGTGACCTTGACGGTGTCGGCGAGGATGTTGAGTCCTCGCTCGATGCCGCGACGGGCCTCCTCGTTGAAGGCAATGATCTTGGCCATGGGGCTGTGATCCTTCACTGTGGCTCGGTTCGGCTGACGGTGCCCGCGACGGACGGCGCGCTCCCGGACGGTCATGTCCCGCTCGGGTGCGAACCTCACCGGTCAACCGGTTGATTCTGTCACTCTCCACCGGAGAGTGCTAAGTCAATGGTTAGCACTCACCCCAGGAGAGTGCAAGACGGCTCACCCGCCGGGACGTGCCGATCGGCATGATCGCGCTGATCGGGTGCGTGGTGTTCGCGCATGGCAGATGACCCGGTCGTGCGCCGGAACGCCTCCCCGCGAACCTCAGGGAGCGAGGGACGGCGGCTCGGTGATCCCGAACCTGGACCGCAGCGCACGCGTGGCCGCGTACCAGCCACCGAGCCCGTGCACGCCGGGCCCGGGCGGCGCGGAGGCGGAGCACAGGTAGACGCCCGGCAGCCCGCCGGAGAACGGGTCCCACGTGGGCCGTGGGCGGGCGAACGTCCGGTAGAGCGACACCGCGCCCGCGGCGATGTCCCCGCCCGCGTAGTTGGCGTTGTGCTGGTTCATCTGCGCGGCCGGGATGCACCGCGCGGCGACGACGACGTCCCGGAACCCCGGCGCGAACCGCTCGATCTGCCTCGTCACGGCGTCCGTCAGGTCGAGCGTCGACCCGTTCGGGACGTGCGCGTACGTCCACAGCGGGCGCAGGCCACCCGCGCCGAACCGGGTCGCGTCGACCGTCGTCGGATCGCTCAGCAGGACCATCGGGTGCGTGGCGTGCCGTCCGGCCGCCACGGCCGCCTCGGCGGCAACCATCTGCGCGCGGCTTCCCCCGACGTGGACGGTGCCCGCGAGCCCGACCTCGGGACAGGTCCACGGCACGGGACCCGAGAGCACGAAGTCGACCTTCGCGGCGGCGTTCCCGGCTGGGAACCGGGCGAACGACCGGGCAGCACGTCCAGGCAGGCGCCGCCCGAGCACGCGGACGAGGGTGTGCGGGGTCGTGTCGAACAGGTACGCCCGGGCACGCGGCAGCTCGTCGAGGTCGTGCACCTCGGTGCCCGTCACGATCGAGCCGCCGTGCGCACGCAGGTCGTCTGCAAGTGCGTCCGCGATCGACTGGCTGCCACCTCGCGGGATCGGCCAGCCGGTTCCGTGGGCGAGCCCCGCGAGCATCACGGCGGTACCGGCGGACGCGAGCGACGGCAGGCGTGTGATCGCGTGCGCAGCGACGCCGGTGAGCAGCGCGGCAGCCTCCTCGGTCCGGAACCTCGCGCCCCACGCGATGCTGCCCTGCTCGAGCACCCTGAGCCCGAAGCGGGCGGCAGTCACCAGGTCGCCGGGCATGCTGCGCCGGTCACCCAGGGCGATGTCGACGAGGCCCTCGGGGTGCGTCGCGAGCGGTCCGAGGAGTCGGCGCCAGGCGGGGCCGTCAGCGCCCAGCGCGTCAGCCGTGCGCTCGATGGACCGGTAGGCCACCGCAGCGCGCCCCCCGTCGAGCGGCTGGGCGTACGCGGCCTCAGGCGCCAGCAGCTCGACGCCGCGCGCCTCGAGGTCGAAGGCCCGCAGGAACGGGGAGGCGACCGCGAGGGGGTGCACCGCGGAGCAGAGGTCGTGCACGACGCCGTCCGCGAGGCCGAGGTCGTGGGTGCGTGACCCGCCGCCGATCGTGTCCTGCGCCTCGACGACCTGGACGCTGAGGCCCGCGCGCGCCAACGTCACCGCAGCGGCCAGGCCGCCGGGACCGCTGCCGACGACGACCGCGTCGACGTCGGTCGACCTCGCGCGGCTCATCGGGTCAGCACCGGACGCCGTCGGTGCGAGCCGAGGCGCGGCGCGCCCGTCAGCCCTTGAAGCCGGGCATCAGGACGACGGTGATGCCGCTCTTCGCCTGGGTCGACGACTTCGTGACGGTCGTGATGCCGAGCAGCTGGGCGACCGCGTCGGCCGTGACCTTCTGGGCGTCGGTCGCGTAGAAGACGGTCGTCGCCTTGACGCCCGTACCGCTGCCGTTCGTCGCGGTGACCTTGGTGAACCCGCCGGCCTCGAGCTTCTTGGCCTGGCTCGCTGCGAGGCCCGAGACGTTCGCGGCGTTGAGCACCGTGACCGGTGTGGTGAAGTCGGCAGCCGGGGCGGCCGGCGTGACGGGCGCCTCGGTCGTGGGGGCAACCGCGGGCGTCGTCGCGGCGTCGGTCGCGCTGCCGGTCGCCGCATCGCTGGCGCCGTCGGTCGGCTCGGTGGTCCCCGTCGCGCCGATACCCGAGATGGCGTCGCCGAGCCCTGTGTCGGAGTTCGAGATCCAGGTGACGAGCCCGTACGCGAGCGCCGGGAAGACGATGAGGACGACGAGGAACGGCCACACCTTGCTCCACGTCGTGCGTGGTGAGCGGTGCACACCGCGAGGACCGTCGTGGTCGTCAGCGGCGTCGAACTCGTCTGGTGGGTACGGGTAGCTGGCCTTGCTCACGGCGGACAGGCTATCCGGTCAAGCCGTGAACGGTGACCGCATCCGTCGTCGGGCGCGCATCGCGACGCAGGTCAGGCCTCAGCGCCGAGCCGGCGAGCCGAGCGGGCGCGCTGGCGGGTCGAGCGCATCCGGCGGAGGCGCTTGACGAGCATGGGGTCGTGGGCGAGCGCAGCGGGCGAGTCGATGAGGGCGTTGAGCACCTGGTAGTACCGGGTGGCCGACATGTCGAACAGCTCGCGGATGGCCTGCTCCTTGGCGCCGGCGTACTTCCACCACTGCCGCTCGAACGCCAGGACCTGCTGGTCACGCTCGGTCAGCTCACCGGTGTGCTCGGCGACGATGCTGCCGACCCGTTCCGCTGTCGCGGTCTCCATCGTGGCTCCTGACCTTCCGTGCCTGACCTGTCCGCGCCTCGCGACGACCCGGGCCGGACGACGGCCCCGATCGCGCTCACGTCATCGTAGGCGGGAATGACACGGGTGTCATTCCTTGCTCCTCACGGTTCACCCGGTCGCGCACCGACACGCGGACGACACGCCGGGACGGCCGTCGTCGCTACCCTCGCGGTGTGACGAACCGACCCCTCACCGACCTCGTGGCCCCCGACTGGGCGGTCGCGCTCGCGCCGGTCGAGCCTGCCATCAGGGCGGCCGGGGACTTCCTGCGCGCCGAGGTCGCCGCCGGTCACGGGTACCTGCCGGCCGGCGACGCGATCCTGCGGGCGTTCGCGCGTCCGCTCGCAGACGTGCGGGTCCTCGTCGTCGGGCAGGACCCCTACCCCACGCCGGGGCACGCGATGGGGCTGTCGTTCTCGGTGCAGGCGGACGTCAGCCCCCTGCCGCGATCGCTCGCGAACATCATCACCGAGCTCGCGAGCGACATCGGCGCACCACGACCCAGCTCGGGCGACCTCACGCCGTGGTCCGACCAGGGCGTGATGCTCCTCAACCGGGTCCTGACCGTGCGCCCAGGAGCCCCGGCGTCGCACCGCGGCAAGGGCTGGGAGGCCGTCACCGACCGCGCCATCGCGGCCCTCGTCGAGCGTGGCGGTCCGCTGGTGGCAGTGCTGTGGGGCCGCGACGCGCAGACCCTGGCGCCCGCGCTGGGCTCGACGCCGATCGTCGCGAGCGTGCACCCGAGCCCGCTGTCGGCCCACCGCGGGTTCTTCGGCTCGCGACCGTTCTCCCAGGTCAACGCCCTGCTCATCGCGCAGGGAGCCGCGCCGGTCGACTGGTCCCTGCCCTGAACCGGAGACGTCAACGCCTGAACCGCGCAGACTGTCCCCGTGACCACACCCATCCCCGACGCGCTCGCGCCCCGCTGGAGCCGTTTCGTGGCGGTCGGCGACTCGTTCACCGAGGGCCTGTGGGACGCGCCCGACGCGGACGGGCAGTGCCGCGGCTGGGCCGACCAGCTGGCCGGCCACCTCTCCGAGCGCCGGACCGCCGCAGGCGCCGAGCCGCTCGCCTACGCGAACCTCGCGATCCGCGGCCGACTGCTGCGCCCGATCATCGTTGAGCAGCTGCCCGCGGCCCTCGCGCTCGAACCCGATCTGGTGAGCCTCATCGGCGGGGGCAACGACGTGCTGCGGCCGTCGGTCGACATCGACCGGCTGGCACGCGAGCTCGAGACTGCGGTGGTGCGACTGCGCCGGGCGGGCATCGACGTGCTCCTCGGCACCGGCATGGACTCGGCGGACAGCCCGCTCATCCGGGCCACCCGCGGGCGCGTCGGCGTTTACAACGCGCACATCTGGTCCATCGCCCGCCGCCACGGGGCGCACGTCCTGGACCTGTGGGGCATGCGCTCGCTGCGGGACTGGCGCATGTGGGCCCCGGACCGCATCCACCTCACCACCGACGGGCACGCGCGGGTCGCGCAGGCGGCCCTGGTCGGGCTGGGCCTCACGCCCGACGACTCCGCCTGGGACGACCCGCTCGCTCCCCTGCTCCCGGTCCCCCGGATCCGGCAGCTGCGTGACGACGCCCGGTGGGTGCGCGACGACGTGTACCCCTGGGCGACCCGCCGCCTGCGCGGTCAGTCGTCCGGCGCGTCGCGCGTCGCGAAGAGGCCGGAGCTCGCACCGGTCGAGTGAGCCCCGACGCAGCTCCGCCCCGCTCCCGCGGAGAAGCGCGGGCCCGCGGAGCGGTTGGGTGGCTGTCGAGCGAGGGGTCAGACGGCGGGAGCGATCGTGAGCCGGTCGGCCTGCGCGGCGGCGACGGGCGAGCTTGCCGCCATCGCGAGCACCGAGTCGGTCCTCAGCTCGCCGGTCGCGGTGCCGAGCGCCGCACCTGCCGCGTCGTGCACGGTGACCGCGACGCGCTGGCCCGCGCACTGGCTCGGGTAGCCGGTGACCCGGATCCCCGTGACGGCGTACGCGCCGAGGGTCGAGTCGATGCCGACCTCATAGCTGACGGAGATCTGGGAGGTGGGGCACGCGGAGGCGGACGAGAGCTCGCCGGCCTGTGCCGCGCTGGACGACGCGAAAGCCCCAGCGGCTGCGACGGCGAGGAACGCGCTGGCCCACCACCGGCGGTTGCTCCGCCGCTTCGAGCTGGTCGCTGCGCTCATCGCGCACCTCCTTCACCGCAAGTCGTTCCCTCACTCACGACCTTATGTAGGTGGAAACACCCAAGCCAGCAGTGAGCCAGGCCGCACGGGATGAAATAAAGCCCCAGGGCAGGACACTTGGGCGAAGTCGCCGGAGCGAGCACGTCCCCGGGCTCTGCGCAGGTCAGGAGCGGGTCGACGCACGGTCCTCACAGCGGGCCCCAGAGAGGGACTCGAGCTGGGGCACTAACTGTCAAGGGGATGACTTGCGGGATATGGAGTGAAATCACCCAAGACGCGACGGGGTCCATCGACGCGCAGGCGCAGACTCACCCGGTCCGGACGAGGACTCATCGAGCGCGAGGGGTGCGAGCGTCGGGGCTCAGAGTTCTCGACTCAGGGGCAGCTGTACACCGGGTTCGTGATCTGCCCGGTGGAGTTCCCGACGAAGTCGAACGTCTTGCTGGACCCGGCGACCACCTGGTCCGTACCGCGGCCGGCTACCCCTGTGAACGTGACGAGCCGCGTGCTCCCCGAGCAGAAGCCGCCCGGCAGGGGCGCATAGGCCGCACCGCCGGTGTACTCGCCGACGTACCGCGCCAGGAAGGGGAACTTCGCGAGGTCGGCGAAGTCGACCGTCGCGCGCCAGGCCACCGGGTTGGTCTCCGACGTCGAGACCGTGATCTTGACGTTCCAGGCGGTCCCCGAGCCGTCTGTGTTGCCGCCGAACGTCAACGAGCACGACTTGCCGTTGACGACGTTGCCCCCGGGATTGACCACGACGCACCCGGTCGTCAGGGTGGCTGCTGTGTAGGTCCAGGTCGTGGGGATGGGCCAGGTCGCGACGGTCACGGAGATCACGGTGGAGGCGGTCGGCGTGTACTGACCTGTCATCGCCACCACGACGGCGCCTCCCGCCGCGGGTGCTGTGGCCGTCCCCGTGACGGTTGTGGCCGTGAGGGAGTCGTAGAGCTGGACGGCGACGGGCAGGCCACCGCACGCGACATCGATGCCGGAGAGCTGCACGGCGTTCGTGGTCCCGGCGGTGGCGGGGTTCGTCGCTGCCACGGCGTCACCGCAGCGCGCGCCCGCGAAGGAGGAGGGGTGCTGCCCGCCGGTCAGGACGAGCTGAGCAGCACTGGCGGGCGCCATGAACGACACCGCCAGCGCGAGAACCAGTGCGCAGGCGCCGAGAGCACGCTTCATCGGGGGCCCATCGCGGGTGTGTGCACCGAGTCGGGCACAGCGTCCGGGACCCAGGACAGCACGGCGGCGCCCTCGTCGAGCACGGACTCGTCCTCAAGGGAGCCCAGCACCGGGGCGTCGACGTCCGTGCCGAGGTCGATGCCAGCCGCGTCGGTCAGCGAGCCCGCCGTCGCCAGGCCGGCGGTCGGCGCCTCGTCGTCGTCGTCCTGACGGGGCCAGACGAACAGCCCGATCGCGATCAGGATGAACGAGCCCCAGACGAACGGGCTGGTCAGGCCGCGGGCGACCAGACCGACCTTGGGCAGGTAGAGCGTGGCGACCCCGAGGACCTCGGAGCCGGCCGGGTTGAACGGGTCGGCGGCGTTGTTGTTGTCACCCTGCATGACCCAGCCGGTCGTCGTGTCGCCGCCCGTGATGCGGTGGATGATGCGCGCGCCGCCGAGCTCCTTGGGCTGGTAGACGATGACGTCGCCGACCGCCGCGGTGGCGCACCGGGCGACCACGAGGTCGCCGGTGTAGTACGTCGGTTCCATCGAGTGGCCCGAGACGATCGTGAGGGTCGTGCAACCACCGAGGCTCGTCGGCCACAGGAGGAAGGCTGCGACGCCCGCGAGCGTGTACAGCAGCACGGACGCGACGATGCCGACGAGCCGGCGCGGGGTGGCCGCGCCGGCTCGTTGGTGCGTGCGTCGCTCGATGATCCGACCTCGGTCAGTCCGTGAGCCCGGTTCAGCTGTAGATCGTGAGCGCGACGGTCTTGATGGCGTTGTCCTGGCCGGAGGGGATCACGACGGAGAGCGTGGAGGCCGCGATCGTGCCGGTCTGCTCCGTGGTGCCCGTGACGAGGGCGTTGCCGCTGTCGAGCAGGGCCAGCTTGTAGTTCTTGCCGACGCACTTGCCGACCGCGTTGTCGATGCCGGCGAGGTTGACGGCGGCCGACGCGTAGGTGGTGCCCGTGCGGACAGGCGCGGAGAACGTCACTGTGATGGGCGCCGACTGGCAGTCCGCGTTCACGGCGAGGATGCCCGACTGGACCGAGGCGGTCCCGGTCAGGTTCAGCTGCGCGGCCGACGCGAGCGACAGGCCAGCGACGCCGAGGACGGCAAGCGCGATGGCGATGGACTTGCGACGGTTCGTGGACTTCGACATCCGATTGCTCCTGGAGCTATGAGTTCAGGTGGGAGTCGGCGGCTCACCGAAACCCGTCCAAAGAGCGTTCTCGCTGCTGGACAGTGGGAAGACTAGAAACTCCTGAACGGTTGTCCACAACCGCCCTGGGTGCAGCCACCTGCCACGCCCGATTAGTCCGATTGTTTCACCCCGCACAATCCTCCCAATCCGCACGAATCGGGCGGCCCCAGAGCGCGCCCACAGCACATTCACAGCGATCGGCGCGGCCCTTCGCTGGTCCGTGGAAGCGCGACCATCCTGATGAACATCACGTATGACACGCTGGCGCGCGGGGTGTGACTGACCCTCAGGCGTCGTACATCGTCGAGATCGGGACCCGCGCCTCGACGCGCGTGCCCTCACCCGGGACAGATGAGACATTCAGACGTCCGCCGATGAGGACCAGACGCTCCTGAAGACGCTTCGTCCCGGAGCGCGCGCCGGCGGTCGGCGCATCGAACCCGGACCCGTCGTCGACCACGACGACGGCGAGGCAGTCCACGTCGAGATCGATGGCCACACGCAGGGAGCTCGCACCCCCGTGGCGCAGGGCGTTGGTCACCGCCTCCTCGACCACCCGGACCGCGAGCAGCCGCTCGCTCTGGGTCAACCGGGGTGACACGGGGTCGTCGAGGCTGCGTACGTCGTCGGACACGACCATGCGTGTCGCGATGTCGGGGGGCATCCGCGCGAGCAGCGACCGGACCGCGGGCACCATGCCGATCTCGAGGCTCTCCGGGTAGAGCATGCGGCTGGTCTCGCGCACGTCACCCTCGCGCACGTCCTCGATCTGCGCCCGTACCTCGCGCAGCGCGAGCACGTCGGCATCGGTGCCGAACCCGGACTCGAACGACTCGATCGCGCGGTCGAGCCGCGCCACGATGAGCACGAGCCGCTGCTGCAGGCTGCCGTGCAGGCCCTCGGCGACCTCGCGGCGGACCCGGACCTCCTCGTCCTCCAAGGCACGCAGCGCGAGCTCGATCCGGACCTTCGCCGCGGCGCCCGCCACGATGCCCGTCCGGAGCCGGCGCCGCGACACCATGGCCGCCGCTCCCGCCATGCCTGCCGCGAACGCCGCGACGAGCCCGGCCGACAGCTCGACGAGCTGAGTCGTCCCGACGGTGACGTCGGCGACGTGGAACGCGGACTGCGCCAGGACGCGCGCGGTCGCCGCGTACATCGTGGCGACCGCGATCCCGAACACCATCTCCCAGACGCTGGGGGTGGTCGCGACCCTGCTCCACCGCAGGGCGGCGAGCATCACCAGCACGCAGATCAGGTTGGCCGCGAGCCGACCGCCGAACGACCCGCCACCCACACCCGCGGGGGCGTACTTGTACGCGGTCGACACCACCAGCGCCGCACCCACCGCGAGCAGGCCGAGGACGCCGCCCGCCGCGACGAGGAGCGCCCTGAGGTCGTCGCGCTGGGCTGACTGCTCGGCTGTCTTCGCGGCGGGCATCATCGTCCAGTCGTCATCGGTGTCCCCACGGCGCGGGGTCGCGCACGTGACGTCGCGCACGAGGATACTGGGACACGATGACCACGCAGGCGCACGACCCCATCCGGCTCGGCATCGTCGAGGACCAGCCGCTGTTCCGTTCGATGCTCGAGTTCACGCTCGCAAGCGTCGACGGCATCACGGTCGTGGCGGCGGTCGGCACGGCGCGCGAGGCCGAGCAGCGCATCACCCCCGGGGTCGTCGACGTCGCGATCCTCGACATCGACCTGCCCGACGGCAACGGCATCGCCCTCGGCGTCATCCTGCGCCGCAAGCAGCCCGGTCTCGGCATCCTCCTGCTGTCCGCGCAGGACTCCATGGACCTGCTGCTCGACCTGCCGCCGGACGTGCGCAACGGCTGGAGCTACCTGTCCAAGACGTCCTCGACCAGCGCCGACACGCTCGTGGCCGCCGTGCGCGCCTCGGCGGCCGGCAAGACGACGCTCGACTCGGCACTCATCGACCGCAAGAAGCCGCGCACCGGGACTGCCGTCGCCCGGCTCACCGACCGGCAGTACGCGGTGCTGCGGCTGCTCGCGCAGGGCCGGTCGAACGCGGGCATCGGCGAGGCCCTCGGGATCACCGAGAAGTCCGTGCAGAACCACATCAACGCGATCTACGGCACGCTCGAGATCGACACCGACCCGACCCGCAACCCCCGCGTCAGCGCCGCGCTGCGCCTGCTCGAGGAGACCGGCCGGTCATGACCTTCGTGATGCGCCCCGCCCCGTGGGGATTTGACGGACGGGTGTGGCGGGACATCAAGGGCCGCGACATCCCCGTCGACGACCTCACGCCCGGGGCTGCTCTCGGGGCGCGCGGCATGCTCGAGCGGTTCGCCACGACGTACGCAGCCGAACGCAGCAGCTTCTACCGCGCAGCGGCCGCCGCCGCTCGCACCGACGGGCTCCCGGCGTCCCTGGCCGCCGAGCTCGATGCGGCCGCGGATCGCCTCGAGGGCGGCTCGGCCGAGGACTGGGTGCAGCGCACTGTGCTGTGGCGTGCGCTGACGGAGCGCATCGGCAGCTGAGGCAGAGCCTCCTATCGGATTCGAACCGATGACCTACGCATTACAAGTGCGTTGCTCTGGCCAACTGAGCTAAGGAGGCGCGCACCCCGAGGGGTACCGCGCAAGCGTACCGAAGCCGGTACGCCGGGGCCGCCGTGCCGAGCGGTGTGCGCCCGGCCCGACGGCCCCGTGAGTACCGCGCGATCAGCCCTTCGCGGCGACGATCGCCTGGGTGAGCGGACCGGCCGAGTACAGGTCGCCCTTGAACGCGGTGCCGTTGATCAGGACGGTCGGCGTGCCGTACGACGCGCCCAGGTCGACGCTGGCCTGTGCGGTCAACGCCGAGACGTACGGGGCGAACGTGCGCCAGGCCTTGCCGGGCGCCGTCGCGGTGAACGTGTCGACGACCGTCTGGGGCACACCGGCGGTGAGCGCGAGCTTCGCGATCTCGTCGTCGGACAGGCCCTGGGAGTTCTCGGCCGGCTGGTTGGCGAACAGCGCGGAGTTGAACGCCGGGAACTTGTCGGGCGCCTGGTCGGCGACGACGGCAGCGGCGTTCGACGCCCGGGTCGAGTACTCGGTGCCCGACGACAGGCGGTCGAGGATCGAGATCGGGTGGTACTCGACGGTCACGCCGCCCGCAGCGCGCAGCGTGGCGAGCTCGGCGTCGTTCGCGGTCTCGAACTGGTGGCAGTACGGGCACATGTAGTCGAGGTAGACGGAGACGACGACGTCGCCGGTGGCGGGCTTCTCCCCCGCCTTGCCGGTGGCGCCGACCGGGATGGCGCCGTTGTCCTCGGCCGTCGAGGGCTTGGCGACGTCGGCGAGCTTGACGGCGTCACCCGTGTATGCGGCGCCGGCGGTGGTGCCCTTCGTCTGGCCCAGGATGAGCGCGACGACGACGGCGAGCACGACGACCGCGGCGACGAGCCCGCTGATCGCGATGATCCGGTTGCGCTTCTCGCGCTTCTTCTGCTCCTCGCGCATCTGGATGGCCTTGACGCGGGCCTCGTCGCGGCGTTCGGCCTTGCTGGGACGTGGATCGTTGGTGGGCATGGTTCTGCTTCCGTCTGAGGTGTCGGGTGGAGATGGAGCGTGCGTCAGGCGGGCAGGACGGGCGGTCCGCGGTGCGGGTGGGCGGCGAGGACCGCGGCGATCGTGCGCAGCGAGCGCACCTCGACGGTGGCGACGAACCGCGGGACCTGCCCGACGACGGCGACCGCGGCGCGCGGGACCCTCGGCAGCGCTGCGGCGAGGACTCCGGCCGCGGACCGCACGGCGCGCACCAGGACAGCCCCGACACCCAGTCCCCCGGCACCGAGGGCCAGGTGGAACAGCAGCACCGGCACCGCGACGCTGAGCAGGACGACGACGCCACCGCGCGCGAGCGGAGAGAACGCGAGGGTGCCGTCCGGGCAGTCGGCGGCGTCGCGCAGCAGCGCGAGCCGCAGCCCGAGCGGCCCGAGGGCTCCGTCGGCGCTCACGCACTGGTGCAGGGCGATCCGACCGGGCAGCGCGAACGCGCCCAGGACCGCGATCGCGGCGACCGACGCGACAGCCAGGCCCGCGCGCCGCGAGGGCACGCCGACCCGGGCACGGGGCCGGGGAGCGGTCATGCGCCCAGGGTAAGGGGTCGGCCTGTCGGCTGACCGACCGGTCGGCCGGGGGTCAGGGCAGGATCGGCTCGGGCAGCGGGTCCCACACGATCGGCGTTCCGTGGACCACCTGTGAGAGCAGGACGGCCGTGCCCGCGAGCGCGAGCAGGACGACCACGAGCGCACCCGCTCGACCGGGCGCGACGACCGCGAGCACCCGGCGGGCTCCGATCCGTGTCATCGCCGCGAGCGGGCCCCACCAGGTCGCCACGAGTCCGAGGAGGAACGCGCCCGCCACGACGGCGGACGCCTGCCAGCCCTCCGGCTGCCGGCCCGACGTCGACCCGGCGAGCACCCAGTAGCCGCTGCCGAGCATCCACCACAGCACACCCAGGACGATCACGACGAGGCTCGCGCCCACGACGATCGACGGCACCAGGCCGAGGACGGATCGCACCAGGTGCCACGGCGTGAGCACGACGGCCCGGACAGGGTCAGACCGGCGCACGCCGACCCGTTCGCGGCGCGCGTGCATCGACTCGACGGTCCGTCCGACGGTTCGCACGAGAAGGATCAGGACGCCGACGACGATCAGGGTGTACCCGGGGTACAGGGCCGCGGCGGCGACCGCGACCAGCGCGAGCGACAGCAGCGTTCCCCAGCGCCGACGGGCGCGCGGACGCACGTAGCCTGTCCCGTCGACCTCCGAGTCGTCGGGTTCGAGCTCGTCGGCGATCCAGCCGTCCGACCCGTCGTCCACGTCGTCCCCCGCCGCGCCTGCCACGAACGCACGCGTCGCGCCGTCGTTCGCGATGAGCGCGGCCGCCGTCGCGCCGCCGAGCACGGTCGTCGCGGCGCCCGCGCCACCGCCGAGCACCGTGGTGCCGACGGAGTCCTGGGCAGCGTCGTCGTCCAGGGGCTCGTCGCCGTACCTCGCGGCGTCCGCCAGGGCGGCGACGACCTCGGGCGGCAAGAGCCGGTCGCGTGGCGCGGGGGCGAGCGCGCCCCGGAGGGCTCGCGTCGTGATCGGCCCGAGGCCCTCGAGGTCGGGCTGCCCGGCACGGGCACGGGCGAGCACCTGCTCGAGCGGGCGCAGCCCGAACGGCGCCCGACCGGTCGCAGCGAACGCGAGCAGCGCGGCCCAGCCCCACCAGTCGGTGTGCGCGGTCGGCTCGGCGTCGTCGAGCAGCTCGGGGGCGAGGTAGCCGGGGGTGCCGACGACGAGGCCCGTCGTGGTGACCCGCGCGTCGTCGGCGGCCTGCGCGATCCCGAAGTCGATGAGCACCGGGCCGGAGTCCGTGACGAGCACGTTGGCGGGCTTGAGGTCGCGGTGCACGACGCCGGCCTCGTGGACCGCGGTCAGCGCGCTGTACAGCCCGGCCGCGAGCTCGTGCAGCTCGCGGGTGTCAAGCGGTCCGTGCCGGCGCACGACGTCCTCGAGGTCGTCCCCGGCGACGAGCTCCGTCACGAGGAAGGCCTCGGTCGAGTCGGCCTCCGCGTCGAGCACGGCGGCGACGCCGGGGTGGTGCAGCCGCTGCAGCGCGAGCACCTCGCGGCGCAACCGGTCCCGGGCGACCGGGTCGGCCCCGACGTGGGGGTGCAGCAGCTTGAGCGCGACCGGCGAGCCGCCGCCGTCCAGCGCGCGGTACACGGTCCCCATGCCCCCCGAGCCGAGGGGCGCGACGATCGTGTAGCCGCCGATCTCTGACCCGGGTTCCAGGCCGATGCGCTCCATGGGCGAAACGTAGCCGTGGCCGGGGCTCGCCGCTGGGTGCCGCGCGGGCGCCGGCCGGGCTCGCGCCGGGGCCCACGGGGATGGGCGACCACGGGAAGGTCACGGTATGGTCGACAAAACCCCAAGGAGCTGATGTTTGGTGCCATCTGCCGGCTACGGACTTGTCGTCGTCTCGAATCGACTGCCTTTCGACGTGTCGATCGACCCCGACGGTCAGCCGAGCTGGGTCCGGTCGCCGGGGGGTCTCGTCACGGCGCTCGAGCCGGTCATGAAGGAGGCCGACGGCGCGTGGTTGGGCTGGTGCGGCGCCGCCGACGCGGAGTTCGACCCGTTCGACGTCGACGACATGCGGCTCGTGCCCGTCCCGCTGTCGGAGGGCGACGTCGAGGACTACTACGAGGGATTCGCCAACGACTCGTTGTGGCCGCTCTACCACGACGTCATCGCGCCGCCCGCGTTCCACCGGCTGTGGTGGGAGTCCTACCGCCGGGTCAACCGTCGGTTCGCCGAGGCAGCCGCCAAGCAGGCCGCGCAGGGCGCGACGGTCTGGGTGCACGACTACCAGCTCCAGCTCGTGCCGGCGATGCTGCGCGAGCTGCGTCCCGACCTGCGCATCGGGTTCTTCCTGCACATCCCGTTCCCCCCGCTCGAGCTGTTCGCGCAGCTGCCGTGGCGCCGCCAGGTCGTCGAGGGCCTGCTCGGCGCGGACCTCATCGGCTTCCAGCGCGCCGCGGATGCCGCCAACTTCGTGCGCGTCGTCCGCCGTCTGACGGAGCTCACGACGCGCGGCCAGGTCATCACGATCCCGGGCAAGCACGGCCACTCCCCGCGGCATGTGCGCGCGGCGGCGTTCCCGATCTCGATCGACTCCAAGAAGTTCGACGCGCTCGCCCGCACTCCCGAGGTGCAGCAGCGTGCGAAGGACATCCGCAAGGAGCTGGGCGACCCGAAGGTCCTCATGCTGGGCGTCGACCGGCTCGACTACACCAAGGGGATCCGGCACCGGCTCAAGGCCTACGGCGAGCTGCTCGACGACGGCCGCCTCACAGTCCCCGAGACCACCCTGGTCCAGGTGGCGAGCCCGAGCCGCGAGAACGTCGGCGCCTACCAGCAGCTCCGGGACGACGTCGACAAGGCTGTCGGCCGGATCAACGGCGAGTACAGCAACTTCGGTCAGCCCGCGGTCCACTACATGCACCATGCGTACCCGCCCGAGGAGATGGCCGCGCTCTACCTGGCGGCCGACGTCATGCTCGTCACCGCGCTGCGCGACGGCATGAACCTCGTCGCCAAGGAGTACGTCGCTGCGCGCTCGGACGACCGCGGCGCCCTCGTGCTGAGCGAGTTCACGGGCGCCGCCGACGAGCTCACGGGCGCGATCCTGGTCAACCCGCACGACATCGCCGGGCTCAAGGACGCGATCACCTATGCGGCGCACCTCGAGCCGCGCGAGGCCCGCAAGCGGATGCGTCGCCTGCGCCGCCGCGTCCTGACCAACGACGTCGCGCTGTGGTCCGAGACCTTCCTCGCGGTCCTGACCGCCGTCCCCGTGCGGACCACCCATGGCTGAGCCACGCACCGACGTGGACGCCGGGTCCGCGGACCATGACGTGTCCGCAGGGCTCCGCGAGCTGGCCGCCGACACCGCTCGCCGACCCCTGCTGGTCGCGCTCGACTTCGACGGCACCCTCGCACCCCTGGTCGACGACCCGTCGGCGTCGCGGGCGCTGCCCGGCGCTGCCGCAGCCCTCGTGCGGCTCGTGGAGCTACCCGCCTCGGCGCGCGTGCACGTCGCGCTGGTGTCCGGGCGGGCGCTCGGCGACCTGCACACCCTCGCGCACCCACCCGTCGGCACGTTCCTGATCGGCAGCCACGGCGCCGAGCGCGCGCGGGTCACCGCATTCGGGCTGGACCGCGACGTCGTGCAGCTCGACGACGACGTCGCGGACCGGCTCGCGTCGCTGGGCGCCGAGGTGGCCGCCGTCGCACGCGGCCGCGACGGCGTGTGGGTCGAGACCAAGCCCACGGCCGTCGTCGTGCACACGCGGCTCGCGCCGGACGACGTGGCCGAGGTCGCGGAGGCCGAGGCGCTCGAGGTCGGCGCCCGTCTCGGGACGAACGTGCTGCACGGCAAGGACGTCGTCGAGATCTCGGTGCTCCACGCCAGCAAGGGCGACGCCGTGACCGCGTTGCGCAACGAGCTCGGTGCGCGGGTCGTGGTCTACGTGGGGGACGACGTGACCGACGAGCACGCGTTCGCCGCCCTCGGCCCTGACGACGTGACCGTCAAGGTCGGTGCGGGCGAGACGATCGCGGAGTACCGGGTCGACGGGCCGGACGACGTCGTCGAGGCGCTCACGGCACTGGTGGGTGCGCTCGCCGGGGCGACGACACCCTGACGGCCCGGTAGATTTCATCCCATGACACTGCAGGACGGGCTACGAGACGTCGCTCGCGACGACGCCGGGCGCTCGTCCGCGGTGCCACCCACGGATGCGCCGCAGGCGACGGGCGCGGGCCGGGCGCGGCGCTGGTGGCCGGTCGCCGTCGGGGTGGTCGCCGTGCTCGCCGTCACGCAGGCCACGCTCGCGACCCGCGATCGCAGCCACCTCAGCCGCATCCAGGCGATGCCGGGCGTGGCACGGACGACCGACGCGTCGGTGACCGAGAAGTGGCGCCGCGACGTGCCGGGCAGCATCGAGCTCGTGCGGACCGCGGCGACGGTCGCCGGCCGGTGGGTCGGTGCCGGCGTCACGACGGACGGCACCCAGACGATCCAGGCGATCGACCCGGACACCGGGGCCACGACCTGGTCGACGGTGCTCGCCGGACCCGAGCCCGCCGCGACGGGGGTCACGATCCTCGCGCCGACCTGTGGCCTCGCGCGACCGACCGGCACAGCCTCGGACTCCCCCACGCTCCTGTGCCTCGTCGTGGCCGGGTACTCGACGCCCGGCGGAAGCGCCTCCTCCACCTCCCCTGAGCCCGGCACCGCCCGGATCGTCGTCGTCGACCCCGCGACCGGCACCGTCACCGCCGAGCGGGCTGCGGCGCCGTCGTCCGTGCTGGTCATCGACGGCGACGTCGCCTACGTCGCGGAGGTCGCGTCGGACGGCCACGGCGTCGTCACCGCGACCGACCCCCGCACGGGCGAGGCCCGCTGGACGTTCACGACCCCGCAGCCCCTGCAGATCACCTCCGGGCAGCGACCGCACGTGCGCCTGAGCGCTCTCGACGGTCACGTGCTGGTCGGCGCGGAGCAGGGCGCCGCGTGGCTGCTGTCGTCGAGCGGCTCGGTCGAGCGCGAGGTCACCGACGTCGCCGGTGCAGCCCTCGTCGCCCCCCGCACGGGTGTCCTCGCACTGCAGACGTGGTCCGGGGCGAGCAGCCCGCTCCTGCGCGTGCTCGCGGGCGACCACGGCTCGAGCGCCGGCCCCGCCATCCGCGGCGACGTCCTGACCCCCACCGTCGACGACGGCAGCGCGCCCGGTCTGGTCTTCACCGGCGGCTCGCAGCTGACCGCGTGGGACGCCGCGACGGGCGAGGAACGCTGGTCCGTCCCGATGTCGAGCTCGACGGGCAACCTCGTGCTGCTCGACGGGCGGCTCTACCAGTCCACCCAGATCGGGCTCCGCGCGCTGGACGCGACCAGCGGCGCGCTCCTGTGGCAGAGGCGCGTCCTGATGCCGGTCGGCAGCAGCCACCTCCCGAGCGTCGTGAGCGACGGCCGCGCCGTGTTCCTGCTCGAGACGGCGTCGACCCGGCGGCTCGTGGCGTTCGACCCGACCGACGGCTCGCGGATGTGGGCCAGCCTGCTCCCGGAGGACACGACCGATCTCACGGTCGTCGGCGGCCGGATCGTCGCGCTGCAGCGCTCGTACTTCCACGGGGACGCGGTCAGCGCGCTCGGCTGACCGGCGCACCGCCGGGTGCCCGCGTAGGTTGCGCACTATGGCGCGGCATGAGGACATGCACGACGTCGAGATGGACGAGATCGAGGCGCTCCCCACCTCGAACCTCGCCGCGGCCCGGGCGCGCCTGCGCCGTTCGTGGCCGCTCGCGGCCGGACTCGTCGCCGTCCTCCTCGGCGGCCTCGCCGTCACCCAGACCGTCTTCGACGCCCGCGAGCGTGCCCGGCTCAGCCGGGTCCGCGCCCTCCCGGGCGTGGTGCGCGAGCTCGACGCGTCGGTCCACGAGCTGTGGCGGTCCGACGCCGGCGAGAGCAGCGCGGTGACCGGGGGCGCGCTCCTGGCCGATCGGTTCGTCGGGGGTCGGCTCGACGCCGACGGGAGCCAGTCCGTCGAGGCGCTCGCAGCGCAGACCGGTGCCACGGCATGGTCCCTCCCGGTGAGCGATGCCGATCCCACGACCCCCGCCGACGCCGCCCGGCCCCCGCAGTGCCTGGCGGCCCAGGGTCTCGCGGTGTGCCTCGTGCTGGACGACTACGCGCCTCTGACCGGCACGATCGCCCCCACGTCCACGGCGCCGCGGCGCGCCCGGGTCGTCGTCGTCGACCCTCGGACCGGCACGTTGGTCGCCGAGCGCGAGGCCGCGTCCTCGTCCACGCTCGCCGTCGCGTCCGACCTGGTCCTCGTCGCCTGGGTCAGCGGGGACGGGCACGGTGTCGTGACGGGGACCGAGCCGCGGACGGGCGAGGTCCGGTGGACGTTCACGACGCCTGCGCCGCTGGAGGCCCGCGCGGGTGAGCGCCTCGGCCTCGACGTGACCGACGTCGGTGTCGGCATCATCGTCGGCTCGTGGTCGCAGAAGCTGTGGCTCCTGTCCCCCGACGGGGTGCTGCAGCGGGAGCTGCCCGGCAACGGTGGATCCACGTGGTTCGAGCTGGCGCGCGTCGGCCTGCTCGCGCTCCGGACGCCGGAGGGTCCCGTCGGCGCCCGGACGACCCTGCTCGTCGACGGTCGGGACGGGCCGACGTTCGACGGCGAGCCCGTGAACCTCGCGGTCGACGACGGGAGCGCCCCGGGTCTCGTCTTCACGGGCGGCACGCCGCTCATCGCGTGGGATGCCGCGACCGGCACGCGACGGTGGCGCAGCGACGCCGACACGGGGCGCACGCTCGTGCTGCTCGACGGCACCCTCTACTCGGCGACCTACGACTCCGTCCTGGCACTCGACGCCGCGACCGGCAAGGTGCTGTGGACCTCACCGGTCCAGCTCAAGTCCGACCTCGCCGTCCCGCTCACGGACGGTCGCGTGCTCGTGGTCGTCGAGCGTGTACCCACGTCGCACCTGGTGGCGTTCGACCTCGCCGACGGGCGACGGCTGTGGGACGCCGCGCTGCCCGCGCACGTCGACAACCTCCAGGAGGTCCACGGCCGCGCGTTCGGCACCCGGTACACGACGTCGGGGCTGGAGGTCGTCGCGCTCGGCTGAACCTGCCCCCCTGGGCGGCCGAGGTCGTAGGTTGCACGTATGGGGCGCGAGCTCATGCAGCCGGTCGAGCTGTCGGACGAGCCGGTCGACGGGACCGGGCCGGCCACGACCGGCTCGGGTACGCCGACCGGACCTGCGGCCACCCGCCGGTGGGGACGGCGGCGTCGCTGGGCCCTTGCGGTCGCGGCGACTCTCGTCGTCGGACTCGTGGGCACCCAGGCGGTGCTCGACGCCCGCGAGCGCGTCCACCTCGCACGCCTCGCGACGGTCCCCGGGGTGCTCGCGCCGGTGGACGCGTCGATCCGCACCCTCTGGTCGTCGAGCGACTGGTCCACGATCTACTCGCTGGCAGGGGGGACCTTCGGCGACCTGAGCATCGGCGCGTACATCGACGATGCGGGCGTGCGGACGGCCCGGGCCGTCCGCACGCGCACCGGCGAGGTGGTGTGGACGACAGTCCTCAGCGCCGCGGACCCGGTCGCGCGGTCGAGGGGTGCGCGCAGCGGACCGGCATGCTCGGTCGACGAGCGGGCGGCCCAGGTCGTCTGCCTCGTGTCCGACGCCGCGCGCCTGGACAACGCCGACGGGTCCCTGACCCCCGTCCCGGCGACGTTCGCCCGCCTTGTCGTGCTCGACCCGTTGACCGGCCGCCTGGTGGCGCAGCACGACGAGCCTGTCTCGTCGGCCCTGTCGGTGCCCCTGCTCGACGGCCTCGCGGTCCTGGCCTCACGGAGCGGCACCGGCCACCTCGTCGTCGTCGGGGAGGAGCCGCGGACCGGTGAGGTGCGCTGGCGGTTCGAGTCGTCCGACGCGCTGGCCGACGCGCTCCCCTACGCCTGGTCGCAGGACCCGTCGGGGCTCAACCTCGTCGTCGTGGCCGACCACATCGCCGTGACCGCGTCGGGCGGCGAGGTCTGGGTGCTCACGGGTGGCGGCGACCTGATCGACCACGTCGGCCCCGGACACCTCACGGGGGTGGCGGTCCTCCGGCTGAACCGGGTCGTCGTCGTCGACTACGGCCCGTCCGCGTCGGGTGCTCAGTCCCTACGGATCGTCGTGGGCGACGGGTCGTTGGGCGCGGCTTCCGACCAGCAGCCCGTGCCCTTCCAGGTGGACGACGGGTCGGTCCCGAAACTGCTGTTCACCATGAGCGACCAGCTCGTCGCCTGGGACCTGACGACCGGACGCCGCGCCTGGTCCAGCAGCGTGTCGGTCAGCAGCAACGCCTTGCTGCTCGACGGCCGGCTCTACACGAGGACCTCGGGCGGCCTGCTGTACGCGATCGACGCGGCGACCGGGACGACGCTGTGGGACGTGCCGGTCGCCGCAGGCCCGGACGGCTCGGTGTCCACCGACGGTCGCTCGATCCTGGCGGCAGAGCCGTCGCCCACCGGCCCTGCCGTGCTCGTCGCGTTCGCGACCGACGACGGGCGACGCCTCTGGGAGGCCCCGCTGCCCGGCTCGGTCGCCTACGTGTGGCCGTTCGGTCGCCAGCTCGTCGGGGCGACGGAGGACGGCAGCTCGACGGTCGTGCTCGGCTGACCTGCGTCGACGCAAGTCGTGCCCGGAGTCCTGACCGGCCGGGTGCGCGGTATGGCAGGATTAGCCCTGGACCGAGGGTGACGACGCCGTGCGTGGCAGCACGCATGATGTCCGACCCTCGTTCCGTGTCAGCGGCGACACTTCTGGCACCTCTCACTACGGATCGTCCGGCACGTACCTGCCGGTGGAGGGAATCATCATGGCAACAGTGACTTTCGACCACGCGACACGGATCTACCCCGGGACGGAGCGTCCCGCAGTCGACGCGCTCGACCTGCACATCGAGGACGGCGAGTTCCTCGTCCTCGTCGGCCCGTCGGGCTGTGGCAAGTCGACCTCGCTCCGCATGCTTGCGGGACTCGAGGACGTCAACGCCGGCCGCATCCTGATCGGCGACCGCGAGGTCACCGACGTGCAGCCCAAGGACCGCGACATCGCGATGGTCTTCCAGAACTACGCGCTGTACCCGCACATGTCCGTCGCTGACAACATGGGCTTCGCCCTGAAGATCGCGGGCACCCCGAAGGCCGAGATCCGCTCGCGCGTCGAGGACGCCGCGAAGATCCTCGACCTCACCGAGTACCTGGACCGCAAGCCGAAGGCCCTCTCGGGTGGCCAGCGTCAGCGCGTCGCGATGGGCCGCGCCATCGTGCGTCAGCCCCAGGTGTTCCTCATGGACGAGCCGCTGTCGAACCTCGACGCCAAGCTCCGCGTCCAGACCCGTACGCAGATCGCGTCGCTCCAGCGCCGCCTCGGCGTCACGACCGTCTACGTCACGCACGACCAGACCGAGGCCCTGACGATGGGTGACCGCATCGCGGTCCTCAAGGACGGCGTCCTGCAGCAGGTCGGCACCCCGCGCGACATGTACGACACGCCCAACAACGTGTTCGTCGCCGGCTTCATCGGCTCCCCCGCGATGAACATCGGGACGTTCCCGGTCCTCGAGGGCTTCGCTCAGATCGGGCGCGCCCGCATCGCGGTCCCCCGCACGGTCGTCTCGGGCCTCACGCCCGAGGACAAGAACCAGCTCATCGTCGGCTTCCGGCCCGAGGCGCTCGACGTCGTGCCGCACGGCACCCCGGACTCGATCCCCGTCGAGGTCAACCTCGTCGAGGAGCTCGGCTCGGACGCGTTCGTCTACGGCTCGCTGACCAACGAGTTCGGCGCCGCGGCGTCGATCACGTCGGGTGCCGGCGACGCGCAGGTCATCGTCCGCGTCGACCCGCGTCAGGTTCCCGCCAAGGGCGACACGATCGCCGTCCTCATCCGTCCCGGCGAGCAGCACCTGTTCCACGCCGCGTCGGGTGCGCGCATCGACGTCTGACATCCACGCGCACGACGACGGGGCGGGTCCGGCAATTGCCGGGCCCGCCCCGTCGTTGTTGTCAGTGCAGGTGGTGCGGACCGCGTCGTCGACGTGGGACGTGTCGTCGACCTGTCAGGTCCCTCTGAGAGAATCGCGCCCATGAGTCCCCGTTCCCAGCGGCTGCAGATCACGACGGCAGCGCCCGACCCGGCCCTGCTCGACCTGCCGTGGCACATCCCCCTCGAGGACTGGCCCGCAGCGAACCTGGCCGCCCTTCCGCGCGGCATCTCGCGCCACATCGTGCGCTTCGCTCGACTGTCCGGGCGCGTCATCGCGGTCAAGGAGATCGGCGAGGAGGTCGCGTACCGCGAGTACGAGCTGCTGCGCTCCCTCAGCCGCATCGACGTCCCCAGCGTCGAGCCCGTCGGGGTCATCACGGGCCGCACGGACCCGAGCGGGGAGCCGCTCGAGGCCGTCCTCATCACCGAGCACCTGCAGTTCTCGCTGCCGTACCGCGCGCTGTTCAGCCAGTCGCTGCAGCCCGACACCGCCACGCGGCTGATCGACGCGCTCGCGGTCCTGCTCGTGCGTCTGCACCTCATCGGTTTCTACTGGGGCGACGTGTCCCTGTCGAACACACTGTTCCGGCGCGACGCCGAGACGTTCGCCGCCTACCTCGTCGACGCCGAGACGGGCGACCTGCACGACTCGCTGACGGACGGCCAGCGCAGCTACGACCTCGAGATCGCCCGGGTCAACATCATCGGCGAGCTCATGGACCTGCAGGCGGGCGAGTTCCTGGACGAGGACACCGACGCGGTCGCGATCGGCGGCATGCTCGTCGAGCGGTACTCCGAGCTGTGGGCGGCGCTCACCGATGCCGAGTCGTTCGGTCGCGGTGAGTCGTGGCGCGTCCAGAAGCGCATCGAGCGCCTCAACGACCTGGGCTTCGACGTCGGCGAGCTCGACATCACGACGGACCTGGGCGGCACGACCGTCCGGATCCAGCCGAAGGTCGTGGACGCCGGCCACCACTCCCGTCGGCTCATGCGCCTCACGGGCCTCGACGTCCAGGAGAACCAGGCCCGACGGCTGCTCAACGACCTCGACGCGTTCCGCGCGGCCACGGACCGCCAGAACGAGGACGAGCCGTTCGTCGCCCACGACTGGCTCACCGGGGTGTTCGAGCCCGCCGTCCGGGCCGTGCCGCGGCACCTGCGCGGCAAGCTCGAACCCGCCCAGGTGTTCCACGAGCTGCTCGACCACCGCTGGTTCCTGTCGCAGCAGCAGGGGCGCGACGTGCCGATGCAGGAGGCGGTCAAGAGCTACGTCAAGTACATCCTCCCGCACCGGCCGGACGAGCAGGCGATCCTGGGGATCTCCGCCGCGGACCTGCGCGAGGACACCGACATGATCCCGGTGGTCCGGGCCGACTGACGAGCGCCCGGCCCGACCTGAGTCGGACCGGGCGCGTCAGACAGGCTCGGGTCAGGCCTGAGCGGCCGAGACGCTGCGCTGGCGAGCGACCTCGTACAGGGCGATGCCTGCGGCCACCCCTGCGTTGAGGGACTCCATCGCCGCACTGATCGGGATCGACGCGATCGCGTCGCAGTTCTCCCGAACGAGCCGGGACAGGCCCTTGCCCTCGGAGCCGACGACGAGGACCAGCGGGTCGCCCGCGTACGGCAGGTCGCCGATGGGGGTGTCGCCGCCGCCGTCGAGCCCGACGATGTAGCAGCCCGCCTCGCGGTAGGCCTGGAGCGCACGCACGAGGTTGGTCACGCGAGCCACCGGGACGCGCGCGGCGGCACCGGCCGACACCTTCCAGGCGGCGGCGGTCACGCCGGCCGAGCGACGCTCGGGGACGACGACGCCGTGCACGCCGAACGCACCCGACGACCGCAGCACGGCACCGAGGTTGCGCGGGTCGGTCACGCCGTCGAGCGCGACGATGAGCGGCGGGCGCCCCGACGCAGCGGCGGCGTCGAGCAGGTCGTCGGTGTCGCGGTACTCGTACGGCGGCACCTGGATGGCGACGCCCTGGTGCACCGAGCCGTCGGTGAGGCGGTCGAGCTCGGGCTTGGACACCTCGAGCAGCGGGTACCCGCGGCCGACGACGGCCTGCAGGATCTCGCGGGTGCGGTCGTCGGCCTCGATGCGCGTGGCGATGTAGACGGTCGTGACGGGGATCCCGGCGCGGAGCGCCTCGACCACCGAGTTACGACCGGACACGATCTCGTGCGTCGCGCTGACGCCCTTGCCGCCGCGGGTCCCGGCGGCGCCACGCGATGCGCTGCGCGGGGCACCGGCACCCGGCACCCGTCCGGTGGGCGCGCCCGTGCGTCGCGTCGGTCCGCTCACGCGTCCGCCGGACGTCGCCGCGAGCTTCTCGTGGGCGAGCTTGCGCTTGGCGGCGACGTGGTACGGACGCTCTTCAGCCTTGGGGGTCGGGCCGCGGCCTTCGAGCGCCTGGCGTCCCTTTCCACCGGTACCCCCGGTGGGGCCCTTCTTCGATCCCGGCTTGCGCGTGGCGCCCCGTCGTTGCGAGTTCCCTGTCATCAGTCCTCGTCCTCGGTGCGATGTGCTGCGAGCGACCAGCGGGCGCCGGTCGCGGAGTCCTCGACGACGATGCCGGCGGCGGCGAGCCGGTCCCGGATCGCGTCGGACGTGGCGAAGTCGCGCGCTGCGCGGGCCTCCGCACGGGCGGTGAGCTCGGCCTGGACGACCTGCTCGAGGGCGACCGCGTAGCGGGCGTCGGCCCCGTGGCCGCCCCACTGCGGGCCGGCCGGGTCGAGACCGAGCACGTCGAGCATGCCCCGCACGGCCACGAGCGCGGTCCGGGCGGCGGTGAGGTCCCGCTCCGCGAGCGCCGTGTTGCCCGCGCGCAGGTGCTCGTGCACGACGGCGAGGCCCGCGGGGACGTTCAGGTCGTCGTCAAGCGCTCTGGTGAACGCGTCGGGCAAGGCCGTGCGCGCGATCTCGTCGTCGTCCACGACCCCGACCCGCTCGGTCGCGCGCTCGACGAACCCCGCGAGCCGGTCCCACGTCGCCTCGGCCTCAGCCAGGGTGTCCGGGGTCCACTCGAGCATCGAGCGGTACTGCACGGCGGTCAGCGCGTAGCGCAGCACGGCCGGGCGGGCGCTCTCGAGGATGACGCTCACGAGCAGCCCGTTGCCGAGCGACTTGCTCATCTTGGAGCCGCCCAGGGTGACCCAGCCGTTGTGCAGCCAGTACTGCGCGAACGGGTACCCGGCCGCGCGCGACTGCGCCTGCTCGTTCTCGTGGTGCGGGAACCGCAGGTCCAGGCCGCCACCGTGGATGTCGAACGTGTCGCCGAGGTAGCGCTGCGCCATCGCGGAGCACTCGAGGTGCCAACCGGGCCGTCCGCGGCCGAACGGCGTCGGCCACGAGGCGCTCGAGGGCTCGCCGGGCTTCGCTGCCTTCCACAGCGCGAAGTCGCGCGGGTCGTGCTTCGCGACCAGGTCGCCGTCGTCGTCCGCGGGCGCGCCGTCGGGCGCCGGGACCATGTCCTCGAGGCGCTGGTTCGTCAGCGAGCCGTAGTCGGGGTACGACCGCACGTCGAAGTACACGTCACCCTCGCCGGCGACATACGCGTGCCCGCTCGCGACGAGCCGCTCCATGAGGTCGACCATCGCGGGCACGTGGCCCGTCGCGCGCGGCTCGTACGTCGGGGGCAGGACGCCGAGCGCGTCGTACGCGGAGGTGAACGCCCGCTCGTTCTCCATCGCCCACGCCCACCACGCCTGACCGGCGGCGGCGGACTTCGCGAGGATCTTGTCGTCGATGTCGGTGACGTTGCGGATCATCGTGACGCGGTACCCGCTGCGCTGCAGCCACCGCACGAGCACGTCGAACGCCACACCCGAGCGCACGTGCCCGATGTGCGGGGGCGCCTGCACCGTTGCGCCGCACAGGTAGATGCCGACCTCGCCTGCCACGACGGGCTCAAAATCGCGCACCTCACGCGTCGCAGTGTCATATAGGCGCAGGCTCACGCCCCAAGGTTACCGGGGTATACGGTCTCGCCCCGCCGCCTGCGGTTCTTGCCCGACGGCGGCCCGTCGCGCGATCCGCGTCCGTGTCGGACCTGTCGGGCACGATTCGGCACGCACCCGCCCACGACGCGCTACCCCCGGAGAAGCCGTGCCGTACGGATACATCAAATCGATCAGAGTGACGCCAGGACACCGGGACGACGTGGTGGCGATCCTGCGCGCCAGCAGCGCCGGCCTGCGCTAGGCCGGCTGCCTCT
>NZ_DASUIR010000050.1:0-3816 GCF_036279715.1 Cellulomonas sp.
CGGCTGTGCCGGCGACGGACGAGGCAGCGATCGACGCGACCGAACCTGTGCTGCCATGAGCGCCGGGATGGCCGGGATCGCCGGGATCGCTGCCGTGCAGGCGCGGATCACCGAGCTGCGCACGCTCGTCGCCCCCGAGACGGTCGTCGCCACGGACGCGCCGACCTCGACGGGTGCCTCGACGAGCGGCGTCGTGGCCGGCGGCACCTCGAGCGCGTCGTCGTTCGCCTCGGCGCTCGCCGCCATGGGGGTCGACGCCTCCTCGATGGCCTCGTTGTCGGCGCTGACCGGCACCTCGTCCGCGACGTCCGGCTCGGTGGTGTCCGCGACCGGCACCGCGACCGGTCAGGGGCTCGTGGCGGCCGCCGAGAAGTACATCGGGATCCCGTACGTGTGGGGCGGCGAGACGCTCAGCGAGGGTGGCCTCGACTGCTCCGGCCTCGTCGTGCGCTCCATGGCCGACATCGGCGTGACGGGCCTCCCACGAGTCGCTCGCGACCAGATGACGATCGGCACGGCCGTCCCGTCGCTCGCCCAGGCGCTGCCCGGCGACCTGCTCGTGTTCCAGGGCGGCGCGCACATCGCGATCTACGAAGGGAACGGCAAGATGATCGACGCACCCAAGCCCGGCAAGTCCGTCGCGATCCGCGACGTCTACACCGAGCCGACGGCGATCCGCCGGGTCCTGCCGCAGGCGGCGACGGCCACGAGCACCGCGAGCACCGAGCTCGCGTCCGCACTGGCGTCGGCGACCGCGCAGCGCACCGCGCTCGACCTGATGACGCAGGTGGCGTCATGACCGCGCTGACGATCGGGCAGGCGCCCGCGTCGGCCTCGGTTCCGCGCGCGACGTCGGCCGCGCGCCCTGCGACCGGTCAGGACTTCGATCGGGTGCTGCAGGGCGAGGTGCGTGGCCGCGACGAGCGTGCCGCGCGGCCCGACCGGACCGCCCGCGCGGACGACACGTCTCGCCCGGACCGCACCGACCACGCTGCTCGGGCCGACGGGGCGGGGGAGCGCGCCGCGCAAGCGCCCGACGACGCGAACCGGGCCGTCGAACCGTCCACGGCGACGCCCGCAGCCACGGCGACCGACACCCCCGCGCAGGTCCCCGTCGACCAGCTCATGTCGGCGCTGGTCGCCGCGGCGGTCCCCGCCGCCGCGGCGCCCGCTCCAGCGGTCGCGCCCGTCACCGCCGCCATGACCGCGACTGACGGCTCGACCGGGACGGCCGCTGCGTCGCCGGCGGTCGCCGGGACGCCGGTCCCAGCCGCTGCGGCCGCATCGTCCGCACCTGCCGACCAGGTCACCACCGCTCCGGCGCCCGTCGTGGCTGCCGCCGTCGCCGGCGCGTTCGCACCCTCGACCGCTCCGGCAGAACCTGCCGTACCGACCGGCTCCGCAGTCCGTGCGGCGGGTGGCACCGCGTCGGCCGCGTCGGCTCCGGAGGCCGCGACCGCAGCCCCCGCGCGGCCCGCCCACACGGCCGCGACCGCGCCGGCAGCAACGGTCGCCACAGCCGCCCCGGCCGTCGGCATCGAAGTCCTGGCAGGCGCGCTCGTCGCCGCCACGCCGACCGCGAAGGCGGCCCCCGGCGCGGACGACAACCCCACCGCCGGCCCGCAGGTCATCGCAGCCGGAGCGGTCACGTCGACATCGGCCACCACGGCTGCCCCGACGGTGAGCGCGCCGGCAGCTCCCTCGGCCGCCCAGCCCGCGCCGCTCGCGGAACAGCTCGGCGCGCGCCTCGTGACGCTGCGCGGTCTCGGCAACGGCGAGCACGTGATGAGCATCGCTGTCGACCCCGAGCACTTCGGTCCCGTCCGGGTCATCGCGCACATCACGCCCGACGCGGTCCGGATCGAGCTGCTCGGTGCGACCGACCAGTCGCGGGAGGCGCTGCGCACGTCGCTCGCCGACCTGCGCCGCGACCTCGCGGGCTCGGGCCTGCACGCCGACCTGTCGCTCGGTCGCGACACGCAGCCGGGGAACGACGGTTGGCGCGGCCCCGCGGGCGCGCAGGGTGACGGCGCCGGTGCCGGTCGTCGCTCGCCGCGCGGTGACGCCGACAGCGCGGGACCGAGGCAACGCCCGGCAGCAGCACCCGACCCCCTCCGCTCGGCCGCTCGGCCCGGCGTCCTCGACCTCCTCGTCTGATCACGGAGCACCCATGAGCACCGACGTCACACCCATCACCTGGGGACCGGCCGCCGCGGCGGCCTCGACGGGCACCGCGACGGCCACCGCAGCGGCGACCCCGGGCACGCTCGACAAGGAGGCCTTCCTCAAGCTCCTCGTCGCCCAGCTGCGCAACCAGGACCCGAGCAAGCCGATGGACAGCTCGGAGCTCATGGCCCAGACCACGCAGCTGTCCACGATGGAGCAGCTCACGGCGCTGACCAAGACGTCGCAGGAGAGCTTCGCGCTGCAGATGCGCATGGCCGCTGCGTCGCTCGTCGGCAAGCAGGTCACGTACGCCGACGCGTCCGGGGCGACCGTCACCGGCGCGGTGGCGTCCGTCTCCTACGCCGGGTCCGTCCCCACCGTCACTGTCGGCGGCAAGGTCGTCGCGCTCGACGCCGTGTCGTCCGTCACCGAGCTCGCCCCCGCAGCACCTGCACCGTCCACGACCGTCTGACGCAGTCCACCACCGAAGGGAACTCCCATGCTCCGCTCGCTCTTCTCCGGCATCAGCGGTCTGCGCAGTCACCAGACCATGCTCGACGTCACCGGCAACAACATCGCCAACGTCAACACGACCGGCTTCAAGTCCTCCCAGACGCAGTTCCAGGATGCGCTGAGCCAGGTCGTGCAGAACGCCAGCGGCGCCCAGGCCGGCACGGGTGGCACGAACCCCGCCCAGGTGGGTCTCGGGGTGCGCGTCGCCGGCGTGACGACGAACTTCACGCAGGGCGCCTCGCAGCTCACGGGCCGCAGCACCGACATGATGATCCAGGGCGACGGCTTCTTCGTGGTCCGCAAGGGCGCCGACACGTTCTACACGCGGGCCGGCGGCTTCGACTTCGACGCGACCGGTCAGATGGTCCTGCCTGGTGAGGGCGCGCTCGTGCAGGGCTGGGCGGCCAAGAACGGCGTCATCGACACGAACAGCCCGCTGACCGACCTGCGGGTCCCGGCCGGCACGCTCATGGGCGCGGTCGCGACGACGTCGGCGACCTACGAGGGCAACCTGCAGTCCGACGCCGCCAACGGCACTGTGATCGAGCGGGCCATCACGGCCTACGACTCGACGGGCATCGAGCGCCAGGTCAGCATGACGCTCACGAAGACCGCGACCGGCTGGACGATGTCTGCCTCGGACGGCACGGCCACGTACCCGGCCGCGCCCGCGACCTCGATCCCGCTGACGTTCACGGCGACCGGCGCGCTCGACCCGGCGGCCTCCGGCCTGACCGGGACGGGGAGCTTCGCGCTCGGAGCCGTCACCGTCGACCTGTCGAAGGTCACGGGCTTCGCCGGCGTCCAGACGATCGCGGCGTCGACGCAGGACGGCCACTCGGCCGGCACGCTGCAGGCGTTCTCCCTCGGCGCCGACGGGACCATCACGGGCTCGTTCAGCAACGGCCTCAAGCAGACCGTCGGCCGGATCGCGCTCGGCAGCTTCACGAACCCGGCCGGTCTCGAGAAGGCCGGCGGCTCGCTGTTCCGCACGACCGTCAACTCCGGCAACGCGCAGGTCGGTGCGGCCGGCACGGGCGGTCGCGGCGGGCTCGCCGGCGGCGCGCTCGAGATGTCCAACGTGGACCTGTCGAGCGAGTTCACCAACCTGATCATCGCCCAGCGCGGATTCCAGGC
>NZ_DASUIR010000051.1:0-47704 GCF_036279715.1 Cellulomonas sp.
GTGCCGGAGATCCTGACGGCCCTGGCCGCGCGCGGGACGGGCCGGGCGTGAGTCCGTCGCGCCCCCGGCAGCCGTTGCCGGGACGTCCTGCTCGACCGCGGCCGGCTCCGCCGCGTGTCGCGCCTCCCGCCGCCGACCCACCCCGCACCGGGGCGACTCCGGCGGCAGCCGGACGGGTTCCGCCGCCGGCTGTCGCGCCGCTGCGCGTCCCGAAGAGCAGCGAGGCAGCGCCGAGGACGGGAGCGACACCGGCAGCCGGGCGCTCCACGCCTGCGCCAGGGCATCGCAAGGCCGTCGCGAACGCACGCGGTGCTGCCCGCGGGGCAGGCCCGGGCCGGGACGTCGCCGCGCTGCTCGAGCCGTCGGTCACGACGTACGCGGCCGGACGCGGTGGTGGCGTCGTCCCGGTGCGTCCGTCGGTCGTGTCGACCGGTTCGGCAGCCCGGTTCGCTGAACGGGCGCGGGCGCGGCGCACCATCGCGCGTCGGCAGGTCCTCGGCGTCGGCGGCGGTGTGGTCGGGATCGCCGCGGTCGGCTGGCTCCTCTTCGTCTCACCGGTGCTGGCGCTCGATCCGCACGACCTCACGGTGACGGGGGCGGGCACGGTCGTGGCGGTCGACCAGGTGGCCGCCGTCGTGGCCGCGCGCGCGAACACCCCGTTGCCGCGACTGGACACGGTCGGCCTGCGCGACGCGGTCCTCGAGGTGCCTGGGGTGCGCGAGGCGCGCGTGACCCGCCACTGGCCGCACGGCATCGTCGTCGAGCTGGTCGCGCGCGAGCCGGTCGCGGCCGTCCCGGAGACGGCGCTCGCCGACGCGGCGGCACCGGCCGCGGGGTTTGCGCTGCTCGACATGGACGGGGTGCAGGTCGGTCGCGTCGACGCGGCGCCCGCCGGACTGCCGGTCGTCGACGTGCCGGTCGGGGACAAGCACGCGCTCGCGGCGGTGCTCTCGGTGCTCGAGGCCCTGCCGGCCGACCTCCTCGCGGAGGTCGGGCAGGTCTCGGCGCAGACCCAGGACACCGTGACGATGCAGCTCCGGGACGGTGCGAAGGTCGAGTGGGGGAGCGCCCAGCAGGCTCCCCTCAAGATCGCGGTGCTCCAGGCGCTGCGCAAGGCTCCGTCGAGCGCGGGAGCGCACGTCTACGACGTGTCGGCGCCGACGCTCCCGGTCACGAGATGACACGAACCGCCGCGCTGGGGTCTCGCGACACGCCCGGCGCGCAAGGATCTCGCCGACACGCGCGGCGCGGTCGTTGCTCCTGGGCCCTGGCGCACCTAGCGTCACGCAGTGACACCATCTGACATAACTATAACCCTCTAGTTGAGGGTGAAGGTTCCACCGGCCGGCACGGCGTGTCGAGCACGGCCCCGGCAGCACCTGGCGAAGAACGAGAGGCACCCATCGTGGCAGCTCCGCAGAACTACTTGGCGGTCATCAAGGTCGTCGGCATCGGCGGTGGCGGGGTCAACGCCGTCAACCGGATGATCGAGGTCGGGCTCAAGGGTGTCGAGTTCATCGCGATCAACACCGATGCCCAGGCGCTCCTCATGTCCGACGCGGACGTCAAGCTCGACGTCGGTCGCGAGCTGACGCGCGGGCTCGGCGCGGGCGCCGACCCCGAGGTCGGGAAGCGCGCCGCCGAGGACCACACCGACGAGATCGAGGACGTCCTGCGCGGGGCCGACATGGTCTTCGTCACGGCCGGCGAGGGCGGCGGCACCGGGACCGGCGGCGCGCCCGTCGTCGCGCGGATCGCCCGCTCGCTCGGTGCTCTGACGATCGGTGTCGTCACGCGTCCGTTCACGTTCGAGGGTCGGCGCCGCTCGGTCCAGGCCGACACCGGCATCGAGTCGCTGCGCGCCGAGGTCGACACGCTCATCGTGATCCCGAACGACCGGCTGCTGTCGATCTCCGACCGGTCGGTGTCGGTGCTCGACGCGTTCCACTCGGCCGACCAGGTGCTCCTCTCGGGGGTCCAGGGCATCACGGACCTCATCACGACGCCGGGCCTGATCAACCTCGACTTCGCCGACGTCAAGTCCGTCATGCAGGGCGCCGGGTCGGCACTCATGGGTATCGGCTCGGCCCGCGGCGAGGACCGTGCGGTCCAGGCTGCCGAGCTCGCGATCTCCTCCCCGCTCCTCGAGGCGAGCATCGACGGCGCGCACGGCGTGCTGCTCTCGATCCAGGGTGGCTCGGACCTCGGCCTGTTCGAGATCAACGAGGCCGCGCGCCTGGTCCAGGAGGCCGCCCACCCCGAGGCCAACATCATCTTCGGTGCGGTCATCGACGACGCGCTCGGCGACGAGGTCCGCGTCACGGTCATCGCCGCCGGGTTCGACGGCGGCGCGCCGCTCACCCGCCGTGAGGGACGTGGCCTCGGCCAGGTCAGCGGCTCGACGTCGGTCCCGCGCCAGGCGACCGCGCCGTCGGTCCCCTCGCACGCGGTCTCGCAGCCGCGCCCGGTCGACCCCGACGACGACCTCGTGCGGGTCGGTTCGGCGGCGTCGAACGGTGCCACGTCGCACCCGGGCTACAGCGGTGGCGTCCCGGCGTTCCTGTCGAGCGACCCGGAGGCCGCCCCGGAGACGGGTCAGCTCGAGGTGCCCCGCGTCGTCGACGCGGACCCGTCCGCGCGTCGCGTGAGCGACGACCTGGACATCCCCGACTTCCTCAAGTAGCCGTGCCGGGGGCCCCGGGCGCGCTGCCCGTCGTCGAGGTCGACCTCGGGCCAGGGGTCCGTGCGGGGTTCACGACCCGGTCGGGCGGCGGCAGCGTGCCGCCCTGGGATGCGCTCAACCTCGGGCTCGAGGTCGGCGATGCCACCAGGTCCGTCCTCGCCAACCGTGAGCTCGTCGAGCGCTGGGTCGGCGCCCGTGTCGCGTTCGCCTCGCAGGTGCACGGCGCGGACGCCCGGGTGCTGGCCGGTCCACCTGCACCCTCGGCCACGTCCGTCGGGCTCTACGACGCGCTCGTCTCGACCTCGTCGTCGGTCGCCGTCGCCGTCCTGGTGGCCGACTGCGTCCCGATCCTGCTGGCGGACGTCGAGGCAGGAGTCGTCGGTGCCGTCCACGCGGGGCGACGCGGGCTCCTGGCGGGCGTCGTCCAGTCCGCCGTCGAGGCGCTCGTGGGCGCCGGGGCGCGGCGTGACCGGCTGCGTGCGGTCGTCGGTCCGTCGATCAGCGGCGCCGCCTACGAGGTGCCCGAGGCCATGCGTGACGAGGTCGCAGCCGAGCTGCCCGAGACCTGGGCGACGACGGCGTGGGGCACACCCGCCCTCGACCTCCCGGCCGGGGTCACGGCAGTGCTCGCGCGCGCGGGCGTCGAGGACGTCAGGTGCCTGGGCATCTGCACGACGACGGACGACAGGTTCTACTCTCACCGCCTGGCCCAACGCCACGCCGGCACGACGGGCCGGTTCGCCGGGGTCGTTCGCCTGGAGGGGTGAACTCGACGCAATCCGGACTGCCCGTGCGTGTCGCGACAGGTGTGCCGACCGGCGTTGCTAGCGTGATTTCGCTGGGAGTATCTGTACGGGATGGGGAGACCGCGATGGCCGGAGCACTGCGCAAGACGATGCTGTACCTCGGCCTTGCCGACGACCGGGGCGAGCACGACGAGTACGTGGACGAGTACGACGACCAGGAGGCAACGGTGCCGCACGAGTTCGAGGCTCAGGTCACGCCGCTGCACCGGCCGGTCGCGCGGGTTGCGGACCCGGCGCCCATGACCGGTGAGCTGCGGCGGATCACGACGATCCACCCCCGTTCGTACAACGACGCACGCAAGATCGGCGAGGCGTTCCGTGAGGGCACGCCGGTCATCATGAACCTCTCGGACATGGACGACGCGGACGCCAAGCGTCTCGTCGACTTCTCGGCCGGTCTGATCTTCGGTCTGCACGGCGCGATCGAGCGGGTCACCAACAAGGTGTTCCTGCTCTCGCCGTCGCACGTCGAGATCATCGGCGAGGAGCCCCCGCCGGCTGCCGAGCCGGCACGCCCCGGATTCTTCAACCAGAGCTGACACGTGCGCCTGATCATCGAGATCCTGCGCCTGGTCGTCCTGGCGTTCTTCTTGCTGCTGCTCGTGCGGCTCGTGCTGGACTGGGTGCAGTTCTTCGTCCGAGACTGGCGGCCGAGCGGGCCTGTCCTGGTCGTCGCCGAGGCGACGTACACGGTGACCGACCCGCCGTTGCGGTTCCTGCGCAGGCTGCTGCCGCCGCTCGCGATCGGCAACGTGCGCCTTGACCTGGCGTTCCTCGTCCTGATGCTGCTCTGCTCGTTGCTGCTGTCCGTTCTGGCCTGATTCGCCCCCAGATGCACACCTGGTCGAGCGGCCAGACGTGCGCGTGAGGCAGGTCCGAGAGATGCGAATGTCCTGGCGGGTCGCGTGCGAGACCGCCAATGTCCGCTACCGTGAGCCGAGGCGGTCGGTGACTGCCCACCGGCTTGACCAAGCTCGACCGAAGAGGTGACGACGATGGCACTGCTGACCGCAGACGACGTCCTGAACAAAAAGTTCCAGGCGACGAAGTTCCGCGAGGGTTACGACCAGGACGAGGTCGACGACTTCCTCGACGAGGTCGTCAACACTCTGCGATCCGTTCAGGGTGAGAACGACGACCTCAAGACGAAGCTCGCCGCGGCGGAGCGGCGCATCGCCGAGCTCAGCCGGGCGGGTGCCCAGCAGGCGGCCCCGGCCGCCAAGCCGGAGCCCGTGCATGAGCCCGAGCGCGTCGTGTCTCCGGCGGTCGTCGCGCCGGCGCCCGTCGTGGTCGCCCCCGTCGCTCCGCAGCGGACCAACGAGCCGGAGTCGGCCACGGGGATGCTGGCACTCGCGCAGAAGCTGCACGACGACTACGTCCGCAGCGGCCAGGAGGAGAGCGACCGGCTCATCTCCGAGGCCAAGTCGCAGGGTGCGCGCATCGTCCGCGAGGCCGAGGAGACGTCGGCCCGCACACTCGGTCAGCTCGAGCAGGAGCGGTCGCTCCTCGAGCGCAAGATCGACGAGCTGCGCGTCTTCGAGCGCGACTACCGGACGCGCCTGAAGAGCTACCTCGAGAACCTTCTCGGCGACCTCGACAACCGCGGCAGTGCGCTCCCGCCGCGCAGCGGGCAGAACGCGCAGCCGTCCGGTGACGGCGCGCGGATCTGATCGACCGACCGACCAGCAGTCACCTCACGACACACCACGCAGGTTCGTCCTGCGTGGTGTGTTGTGTCATGTCACCGGGTCACCTACCCTCACGTGACTCCCACAGAGAGGGTGCTCGTGACCATCAACGACTCGCTCAGCGCTGAGCCAGGCGCTTTCGACCTGCCGGACCTCGCCAAGGCGGTCCGTCAGTTCCCGGTCCGTGACGGCGAGAAGCCATGGACCGCCCGGGAGGTCCGGGCGATCGCCGACGAGCTCATCGGGCATGTGCGCCGACTCGGCTCCGAGCTCGCGTCCGCCGACGCCGACCTCTCCGAGCTCCTGCGCAACTCCGGCGACGGGGCGGGCGACGATCAGGCCGACTCGGGTTCGAGCGCGCTCGAGCGCGAGCAGGAGCTCACGCTCGTCAACAACACGCGCGACCTTCTCGTGCAGTCCGAGCACGCGCTGACGCGCATCGCCGCGGGGACCTTCGGGACCTGCGAGTCGTGCGGCAAGGCGATCGGCAAGGCGCGCGTCCAGGCGTTCCCTCGCGCGATCCTCTGCGTCGAGTGCAAGCAGCGCGAAGAGCGTCGCTGACGCGCCCGTAGACTTCTCCTCGATGTCGTCCATGCCAACAACTGAGCTGACCGTTGCCCCGAGGCGGGACGGTCCACGTCGTCGACTGGTCGTGCTGGTCGTCGTGCTCACTGCGGGTGTGCTCCTGGTCGACCAGGCGACCAAGGTGTGGGCGTTGGCGAACCTCCTCGAGACGGTCCGCCGCCCGTTGCTGGGCGACCTGCTCGGGCTGAGGCTCGTGTTCAACCCCGGCGCGGCGCTGTCGATCGCTACGGGCATGACGTGGGTCCTCACGCTCATCGCGTGCGCGGTCGTCGTGGTCGTCGTGCGGGTGTCGCGGCGCCTGGGCTCGACCGGCTGGGCCATCGCCCTCGGGCTGCTGCTGGGCGGCGCGCTCGGCAACCTCGTCGACCGCCTGACCCGGGAGCCCGGCATCGCTCGCGGTCACGTCATCGACTTCATCGCCTACGCCAACGTCTTCGTCGGGAACGTCGCGGACATCGCCATCGTCACGGCCGCAGGTCTGGTCGTGATCCAGGCGCTGCGCGGCGTGCGGCTCGACGGGACCCGTGAGCACGCCGAGCCCAAGCCCGAGGCGCCCGGAGCCGATGGCTGACACGCGATCGCTGCCCGTGCCGGACGGCCTCGCGGGGGAGCGCGTCGATGCCGGCCTGGCACGCCTCCTCGGCCTGTCGCGCACGGCGGCGGCGGAGCTGGCCGCCGCCGGAGCCGTCCGGGTCGACGGGCGCGAGCTGGGCAAGTCCGACCGGCTCGTCGCCGGCGCGTGGCTCGAGGTCGACCTGCCCGACCCGGCGGACCGCGCACCGGCTGTCGTTCCCGAGCCGGTCCCCGGGATGCGCATCGTGCACGACGACGAGGACGTGGTCGTGGTCGACAAGCCCGTCGGCGTCGCAGCGCACCCGTCGCCGGGCTGGACCGGTCCGACGGTGGTCGGCGCGCTCGCCGCAGCCGGCTACCGGATCTCGACGTCGGGGTCTGCGGAGCGGCAGGGCATCGTGCACAGACTCGACGCGGGCACGTCCGGGCTCATGGCCGTCGCGAAGAGCGAGCACGCGTACACGGTGCTGAAGCGTGCCTTCAAGGAGCGCACGGTCGAGAAGGTCTACCACGCGCTCGTGCAGGGCCACCCGGAGCCGACGACGGGCACGATCGACGCGCCGATCGGGCGGCACCCGAGCTCGGACTGGAAGTTCGCGGTCGTCGCGGACGGCAAGCCGTCGGTGACCCACTACGAGGTGCTGGAGATGCTCCCGGCGGCGTCGCTCGTCGAGGTCCACCTCGAGACCGGCCGTACGCACCAGATCAGGGTGCACTTCGCGGCGCTGCGCCACCCGTGCGTCGGCGACCTGATGTACGGCGCGGACCCGGCCCTCGCGGCTCGCGTGGGCCTGTCCCGGCAGTGGTTGCACGCGATGCGGCTGGGGTTCACCCATCCGTCGACGGGGTCCTGGATCGAGCTGACCAGCCAGTACCCGGACGATCTCGCCACGGCCCTCGAGACGTTGCGCGACGGGTACCGGTAGGCCGGCGCCGGCGGCAGACATGTCGGCGGGGCGACCTAGACTGGCCCGCATGGCACCGGCTGGAGGATCCGACTTCGTTCACCTCCACACGCATACCGAGTACTCGATGCTCGACGGCGCCGCCCGCATCGAGGACCTGCTGACCGAGGCCGAGCGGATCGGCCAGAAGTCGCTCGCGATCACCGACCACGGCTACCTGTTCGGCGCCTTCGACTTCTGGTCGCGTGCCCGCGCGCACGGCATCAAGCCGATCATCGGCATCGAGGCGTACGTCACGCCGGGCACGAGCCGCTTCGACCAGACGCGCATCAAGTGGGGCGAGGCGCACCAGGCGTCCGACGACGTGTCGGCGCGCGGTGCGTACACGCACATGACGCTGCTGTCGCGGACGACCGAGGGCATGCACAACCTGTTCCGGATGTCGTCGCTGGCCTCGCTCGAGGGTCAGATGGGCAAGTGGCCGCGCATGGACCGCGAGCTGCTCAGCCGCTACTCGGCCGGGCTCATCGCGTCGACGGGCTGCCCGTCCGGCGAGGTGCAGGTGCGGCTGAGGCTGGGCCAGTTCGACGAGGCCGTGCGCGCTGCGGGCGAGCTCCAGGACATCTTCGGCAAGGAGTTCTTCTACGTCGAGCTCATGGACCACGGCCTCGACATCGAGAAGCGCGTCATCAAGGACCTGCGCCGGGTCGCCGAGGTCATCGGCGCCCCGCTCGTCGCGACGAACGATCTGCACTACACGCGCCACGAGGACTCGAAGGCCCACGAGGTGCTGCTGTGCGTGCAGTCGGGCTCGACCCTGGCCGACCCGGACCGGTTCAAGTTCGACACCGACCAGTTCTACCTGAAGACGTCCGAGGAGATGCGGCGCACGTGGGCCGAGGTCCCCGAGGCGTGCGACAACACCCTGCTGATCGCCGAGCAGTGCGACGTCGAGTTCAACACCGACGCCAACTTCATGCCACGGTTCCCGGTCCCGGCCGGGGAGGACGAGGACTCCTGGTTCGTCAAGGAGGTCGAGACCGGCCTGCGCCGCCGCTACACGTCGGGCATCCCGGAGCCGGTGCGGGTCCAGGCGGACTACGAGGCCGGGGTCATCACCCAGCTCGGGTTCTCGGGGTACTTCCTCGTCGTCGCGGACTTCATCAACTGGGCCAAGGCGCAGGGCATCCGCGTCGGTCCGGGGCGCGGGTCGGCGGCCGGATCGATGGCGTCGTACGCGATGGGCATCACCGAGCTCGACCCTCTCGAGCACGGCCTGATCTTCGAGCGCTTCCTCAACCCCGAGCGCATCTCCTGGCCCGACGTCGACGTCGACTTCGACGAGCGTCGACGCGGTGAGGTCATCCGGTACGTCACGGACAAGTACGGCGAGGACCGCGTCGCACAGATCGTCACGTACGGAACGATCAAGGCGAAGCAGGCGCTCAAGGACGCCTCGCGCGTGCTCGGCTTCCCGTTCGCCATGGGCGAGAAGCTCACGAAGGCGATGCCGCCGCCCGTCATGGGCAAGGACATCACCCTCGCCGGCATCTACAACCCGGACGACTCCCGCTACGCCGAGGCGGAGACGTTTCGTCAGGTCGTGCAGGCCGATCCCGACGCGCAGCGCGTGCTCGAGACCGCGCGCGGCCTCGAGAACCTCAAGCGGCAGTGGGGCGTGCACGCCGCAGGCGTCATCATGTCGAGCGAGCCGCTCATCGACATCCTGCCGATCATGCGCAGGCCGCAGGACGGCGCGATCATCACGCAGTTCGACCAGCCGGGCGCCGAGGCCCTCGGGCTGATCAAGATGGACTTCCTCGGCCTGCGCAACCTCACGATCCTCGATGACGCGCTCGAGAACATCGAGATGAACGGCAAGCCGGCCATCCGCATCGAGGACGTCGCGCTCGACGACGCCGCGACCTATGAGCTGCTGAGCCGCGGCGACACGCTGGGCGTCTTCCAGCTCGACGGTGGGCCGATGCGGTCGCTGCTGCGCCAGATGCGCCCCGACAGCTTCGAGGACATCTCGGCCGTCATCGCGCTGTACCGTCCGGGCCCGATGGGCATGAACTCGCACATCAACTACGCGCTGCGCAAGAACGGCCTGCAGAAGGTCGAGCCGATCCACCCCGAGCTCGAAGCGGCGCTCGAGGACGTCGTCGGCATCACGCACGGCCTGATCGTCTACCAGGAGCAGGTGCAGCGCGCCGCGCAGAAGCTCGCGGGGTACACCCTGGGCCAGGCTGACCTGCTGCGCCGGGCGATGGGCAAGAAGAAGCAGTCGATCCTCGACAAGGAGTTCGTGCCGTTCCAGGCCGGCTGCCGCGAGCGCGGCTACTCCGACGGGGCGATCCAGGCGGTCTGGGACGTGCTGGTCCCGTTCGCGGGCTACGCGTTCAACAAGGCCCACTCGGCGGCCTACGGCGTCGTCTCGTACTGGACGGCCTTCCTCAAGGCGAACTACCCGACCGAGTACATGGCCGGCCTGCTCACGTCCGTGCGCGACGACAAGGACAAGTCGGCGCTCTACCTCGGCGAGTGCCGGCACATGGGCATCACGGTGCTGCCGCCCGACGTCAACTCGTCGTCCGCGAACTTCCGAGCCGTCGGTCACGACATCCGGTTCGGCCTCACCGCGGTGCGCAACGTGGGCGCGAACGTCGTCGACGCGATCGTGCGGACCCGCGAGGCCAAGGGCGAGTTCACGTCGTTCACCGACTTCCTCGACAAGGTCCCCGCCGTCGTCTGCAACAAGCGCACGATCGAGTCGCTCATCAAGGCCGGGGCCTTCGACTCCCTCGGGCACGGACGGCGCGCGCTGCTGCTCGTACACGAGCAGGCCGTCGACTCCGTCATCGGCGTCAAGCGCAAGGAGGCCGAAGGTCAGTTCGACCTGTTCGCGGACCTGCTGGGCGACGACGACGCGTCCGGGGGCTTCTCGGTGACGATCCCCGACCTGCCCGACTGGGACAAGAAGCAGAGGCTCGCGTTCGAGCGCGAGATGCTCGGACTGTACGTTTCGGACCACCCGCTCTCGGGCCTCGAGCACGTGCTGTCGGCCGCGGCCGACGTCTCCATCGCAGCCCTCCTGGCCGACGAGGCGCGGCCCGACGGTTCGACCGTCGTCGTCGCCGGGCTCATCACGTCGCTGCAGCGCAAGATGTCCAAGCAGGGCAACCCGTGGGCCGCGGTCACGATCGAGGACATGGAGGGCTCGGTCGAGATCATGTTCTTCGGCGAGACCTACCTCGCCTACTCGACGGTGCTCGCCGAGGATGCCGTGGTCGTCGTCCGAGGTCGGGTCCGGCGGCGCGACGAGACGATGCAGCTGCAGGCGATGGAGGTGTCTCTGCCGGACATCACCGCGGTCGCGGATGCCCCGATCACCGTCTCCATGCCCGTGTCGCGATGCACCCCACCGGTCGTCGAGCGACTCCGTGAGGTGCTGTCGACGCACCCCGGGGTGACCGAGGTGCACCTGCGCCTCACGAGCCCCGGCCGCGCGACGATCATGCGGCTCGATGAGGGTCTGCGCGTCGAGCGCTCACCTTCCCTGTTCGGGGACCTCAAGGCGCTGCTCGGCGCCGGCTGTCTCCAGGCGGGCTGACGTGCCCGGTCGGACCGAGCGGACCTGGGCTCCCTCGTGCTTGCGCTGACCGCCGACCAGCTGGTCTTCGTCGAGGATCGCCACCTCGCGACGCTCACGACGCTGCGCGCGGACGGCTCGCCCCATGTGGTCCCTGTCGCGTTCACGTGGGACGCCGTGGCGGGCCGTGCCCGCATCACGACGAAGGGCACCTCGACCAAGGCCCGCAACGTCGAACGTGCCGCGGCCGGCGGGGAGACCGCACGGGCCGCCCTGTGCCAGTTCGACGGCCGACGGTGGCTGACCCTCGAGGGGAGCATCACGCTGTCGCGAGACCCGGCGGACGTCTCCGAGGCGGTCGACGCGTACGCGGTTCGCTACCGCCGGCTCGAGTTCCAGCCCGAACGGATCGTGCTGCACCTCGGGGTCGACCGGGTGATGGGCACGGTCCGGTAGTCCTCAGCCGACGACCGACCGGACTGGCCCGTTCGGCTGGTCCACGACCACGACGTCCCCGCGCCGCAGCTGGCGCCCGCGCCGGAACTCCGCCTCACCGTTGACGCTCACGACCCCGTCGTCCAGCAGCTCGCGCGCCTGCGCTCCCGACTCGGCGAGACCCGCGAGCTTGAGGAACTGGCCGAGTCGGATCGACTCGTCGGAGATCGACGTGACGTCGTCGGGCAAGGGAGAAGGTGTGCTCATGAGCACAGTGTCGCGGACGGCAGGCCGTGGCGTCGGCCTGGGTCATGTCGCGGCGTCCATGAGCCCGCACAGGGCCGAGGGTCGGTCGGTAGACTGGGGCCCGTGATCTCTCGGATCGACCTGCGCGGTCGCACCCTGTCCCGCCGCGAGCTGCTCGCGGCCCTCCCGCGCGCCGAGGTGGACGTCGAGGCCGCCACCGCGACGGTCGCGCCGATCCTCGCCGACGTGCGCGCACGCGGCGCTGCGGCGCTGCGGGACCTCGCCGAGCGGTTCGACGGCGTCCGGCCCGAGCACCTTCGCGTGCCCACGCAGGCGATCACCGCAGCTGTGGATGCGCTTGACCCGCACGTGCGCGAGGCCCTCGAGGAGACGATCCTGCGGGTGCGGACCGTCCACGCGGCGCAGCGCCCGGCACCCTTCACGGTCGACCTCGCGCCCGGTGCGCAGGTCCGACAGCGCTGGATCCCGGTCCGCAGGGTCGGGCTGTACGTGCCCGGCGGCCTCGCGGTCTACCCGTCGTCGGTCGTGATGAACGTCGTCGCCGCCCAGGAGGCCGGCGTCGGCTCGCTCGCCGTCGCGTCGCCCCCGCAGAAGTCCGCCGGCGGGCTGCCCGACCCGGTCGTGCTCGCGACGTGCGCGCTGCTCGGGATCGACGAGGTGTACGCGGTGGGCGGTGCGCAGGCCGTTGCGATGTTCGCCTACGGTGCCGCAGGCAGCGACGACATCGACGGCGAGACGCTGTGCGAGCCGGTCGACGTCATCACGGGCCCCGGGAACGTGTGGGTGGCGGCGGCCAAGCGGCTCGTGCGCGGTGTCGTGGGCATCGACGCCGAGGCCGGGCCGACGGAGATCGCGATCCTGGCCGACGGTGGCGCCGATGCCGGCCACGTCGCGTCCGACCTCGTCTCGCAGGCCGAGCACGACCCGCTTGCGGCAGCGGTGCTCGTCACGCCGTCCGTCGAGCTCGCGGAGGCGGTCGAGGCGAAGCTCGCCGACCGCGCCGCGGCGACGCGCCACTCAGCGCGCGTCCAGACCGCACTGTCCGGGACCCAGTCGGCGATCGTGCTGGTCGACGACCTGGAGGCCGGCCTTGAGGTCGTCAACGCGTACGGGGCGGAGCACCTCGAGATCCAGACCGCCGATGCGGCGGCCCTCGCGGAGCGCGTCACGAGCGCGGGCGCCATCTTCGTCGGGCCCTACTCGCCCGTGTCCCTCGGGGACTACATGGCCGGGTCGAACCACGTGCTGCCGACGGGCGGCTGTGCGCACTTCGCGAGCGGCCTCGGCGTGCACTCGTTCGTCCGGGCCGTCCAGGTCATCGAGTACGACGCCGCCGCCCTCAAGGAGGTCACGGACCGGATCGTCGCGTTCGCCGACGCCGAGGGTCTGCCGGCGCACGGCGAGGCCGTCCTCGCCCGGTTCTGACGACTGGCCGCCACGCCGTCAGGGCCAGGGTTCGGGACACGACGAGCGTCAGCCGACGCCGAGCACGAACGGGTGCACGGCGGACGCCCCCGCACCCCGCAGGAGCCTCGCCGCGACCGTCAGGGTCCACCCGGAGTCGGTGCGGTCGTCGACCAGCACCACGGAACGGCCGGGGAGCCCGGCCGCGGCCGCGGGGGCCAGGTCGAGCTCGAGCCGTTGCGTGACGCCCGCCAGTCGTTGCGCGGAGTTGACGTCGTGCCGACCCGGCGCGGACCCGGGCGCGGGGCGCACCGAGCCGACGACGGGCACCCCGAGCTGGCGCGCGACCCCCTCGGCCAGGTGGCGCACGAGGCCCGGTCGCGTCGTCGACTCGACGACGACCACGCCGGCGGGCGCGGGCATCGGGTTCCAGGCGGCCAGCACGTCGAGCACGGGCTGACGCAGCGCGACGGGCAGCTCGTCGACCTGCGCGTCGGGGCTGCCGGTCGGCGCGAACAGGTCGCGCAGCAGCCCTCCCCAGCCGATCCCGTCGAGACGTGCGACGGCGCGTCCGCTGGACGCCGCCTCGTCGGAGGCGATCCGGCCACGGAGCTCCACCCCGAGCGTCGCCATCCCTGACGGCCACATCGTGCGCGTCGTGACCTCGAGGCCCGGCACCGCGAGGCGCTCTCGGGCCGCCGTGACCTCGCGCTCGTCGGGTACCGCACCCGCGGTCGCACCGCCGCAGCGGTCGCATCGCCCGCACCGCCACGCGACGCCGCCGGGGCCCTCGAGCTCGGGGTCGTCGAGCGCGTGGCGCAGGAAGGCCATCCGGCAGTCGTCGCCGCGCACGTAGTCGACCATCGCCTGCTGCTCGGCCTGGCGCGCGGCGGCGACGCGCTCGTAGCGGTCCGTGTCGTACTGCCATGGCTCGCCGGTCGACTGCCAGCCGCCCTTGACGCGGTGGACCGCGCCGTCGACGTCGAGCACCTTGAGCATGAGCTCGAGTCGGTTGCGGCGCAGGCTGACGTGTGTCTCGAGAGCGGCCGTCGAGAGCGTGCCGTGGGCGTCGAGCGCGGCGATCGCGGCACGCACCTCGGTCTGCGGTGGGAAGGCCATCGACGCGAAGTAGTCCCAGATCGCACGGTCCTCGCGGCCGGGGAGCAGGACGACCTCGGCGCGCTCGGTCGCGCGACCGGCCCGCCCGACCTGCTGGTAGTAGGCGATGGGCGACGGCGGCGCGCCAAGGTGCACGACGAACGCGAGGTCGCCCTTGTCGAAGCCCATCCCGAGCGCCGAGGTCGCGACGAGGGCCTTGACACGGTTCGCGAGCAGGTCCGCCTCGGCGGCCTCGCGCTCGGCCGGGTCGGTCTGCCCGGTGTACGCGCGGACGTCGAGCCCGACGCCTCGCAGGTGCTCGGTGACCTGCTGGGCCGCGGCGACCGTGAGGCAGTACACGATGCCCGAGCCGTCGATGCGGGGCAGGTTGTGCGCGAGCCAGGCGAGCTGGGCCGACGTGTCCGGCAGCTGGGCGACCGACAGGTGCAGGCTCTCGCGGTCGAGGGTGCCGCGCAGCACGAGGACGTCCTCGAGGCCCGCCCCGGCCGTCCCGTCGGCCCGGTGCGCGGTGACGGCCAGCTGCTCGGCCACGTCTGCCGTCACGCGCGCGTTCGCAGTCGCCGTGGTGGCCAGCACCGGGATGCCGTCGGGCAGGTCAGCCAGGAGTGTGCGGATGCGCCGGTAGTCCGGGCGGAAGTCGTGCCCCCAGTCCGAGATGCAGTGCGCCTCGTCGATCACCACGAGGCCGGCGTCGGCCGCGAGACGCGGCAGCACCTCGTCGCGGAAGCCGGGGTTGTTGAGCCGCTCCGGGGAGACGAGCAGCACGTCGACCTCTCCCGCGGCCACGCGCGCGTGCACACCGTCCCAGTCCGTGACGTTCGCCGAGTTGATCGTCTCCGCGCGGATGCCGGCGCGCGCCGCGGCTGCCACCTGGTTGCGCATGAGGGCGAGCAGCGGCGAGATGATCACCGTCGGTCCCGACGGCGGCCCGCCCGCGGCCCCGGCGCGCAGCAGTGCGGTCGCGACGAAGTACACCGCCGACTTGCCCCATCCCGTCCGCTGCACGACGAGCGCACGGCGGCGGTCGGCCACGAGCGCCTCGACCGCGAGCCACTGGTCCTCGCGCAGCTCGGCGTCGTCGCGACCGACGAGCGCGCGCAGCGCGACCTCGGCCTGTGCGCGCAGGGCCGTCCGGTCAACCGCCACGCCGGTGGGCGCGACGGCGTCGAGCGAGGGAGGGGTCATCCGTCGATCGTAGGCGCGGCGCCGTTGACTACGATCGGGGCGTGACCGTTCCCCCAGCCCGCCCGGCGCTGCCCCTGCGCGACGAGCTCGTCGGCATCGAGCCCTACGGCGCGCCTCAGCTCGACGTGCCATATGCGCTCAACGTCAACGAGAACCCGTACGCGCCCAGCCCCGAGGTGGTCGCGGACATCGCTCACGACGTCGCTGCCGCGGCCGCGGGCCTCAACCGTTACCCCGACCGGGACTTCCTCGCCCTGCGCCAGGATCTGGCGGCCTACCTGCGGGTCGAGTCGGGCGTCGAGCTGGCGCCGGGGCAGCTCTGGGCCGCGAACGGATCCAACGAGGTCATGCTGCACCTGCTGCAGGCGTTCGGTGGCCCCGGGCGGACCGCCCTGTCGTTCGCCCCGACGTACTCGATGTACCCCGAGTACGCACGCGACACCTTCACCGGGTGGGTCGCGGGGCGCCGCGACGAGGACTTCGGCCTCGACCCGGACGTCGCGGTCGCGACGATCGCCGCGACCGCGCCGACTGTGGTGCTGCTCGCGAGCCCGAACAACCCGACGGGGACCGCGCTGGCGCTCGCCACGGTGAAGGTCGTGCTCGACGCCGCGGCGGCCGTCCCCGGCGGGTGCGTCGTGGTGGTCGACGAGGCGTACGGCGAGTTCCGCCGCGCCGGCACTCCCTCGGCCCTCGAGCTGCTGGCGGACCACCCGCACCTCGCCGTGAGCCGCACGATGTCCAAGGCCTTCGGCCTCGCGGGCGCCCGGGTCGGCTACCTCGCCGCGGCGACCGAGCTCATCGACGCGCTGCGGGTCGTGCGGCTGCCGTACCACCTGTCGGCGGTCACCCAGGCGGTGGCCCGCGCCGCGCTGCGCCACGCGCCCGCCCTGATGGCCCAGATCGGCTCGCTCCGGGCCGAGCGCGACGCGCTCGTCACCTGGTTGCGGGAGCGCGGGCTACGGGTCGCCGACTCCGACGCGAACTTTGTGCTGTTCGGCATGTTCGACGACCGGCACGGGATCTGGCAGGGTCTGCTCGACCGGGGTGTCCTCATCCGAGAGACCGGCCCGGACGGATGGCTGCGCGTGTCGGTCGGCACGCCGCAGGAGACGGCGGCGTTCAAGGACGCCCTGGTGGAGGTGGCAGGGCTGTGACCACAGGCACGCGGACCGCGCGCATCGAGCGGACGACAAGCGAGTCGAGCGTCCTCGTCGAGCTCGACCTCGACGGGACCGGCGTCACCGACATCTCCACGACGGTCGGTTTCTACGACCACATGCTCACGGCCTTCGGCAAGCACTCGCTCATCGACCTCACGGTCCGGGCGACCGGAGACACGCACATCGACGTGCACCACACCGTCGAGGACGTCGCGATCGCGATCGGTGAGGCGCTGCGTCAGGCGCTGGGCGACAAGAAGGGCATCTCGCGGTTCGGCGACGCGCTCGTGCCGCTCGACGAGGCGCTCGCCCAGGCCGTCGTCGACGTGTCGGGCCGGCCGTACCTCGTCCACTCGGGCGAGCCCGCGGGCCAGGAGCACCACCTGATCGGCGGGCACTTCACCGGCTCGCTGACACGACACGTCTTCGAGTCGATCGCGTACCACGCCGGCATCTGCCTCCACGTGCGCGTGCTCGCGGGCCGCGACCCGCACCACATCGTCGAGGCGCAGTTCAAGGCGCTCGCGCGCGCGCTGCGGAGCGCGATCGAGCTCGACCCCCGTGTCCAGGGGATCCCGAGCACCAAGGGCACCTTGTGAGCGGGGGCACGGAGGGCTCACAGCCCGACGACGCGCTCCCGGACGACCCGGCACGGGCGGCCGACGGGTTCGGCGACGACCTGACGATCCCGGACGACCTGTCCTCGCTGACCGAGTCGCCCGAGCCCGCCAGCACGGAACCTGACGGCGAGGTGACGATCCCGGACGACCTGTCCTCGCTCACCGAGTCGGCCGACGACCCGGTGACAGTCGCGCTCGTCGTCACGCAGGTCGCTGCGGCGGGCCCCCTCGCGGCCGCGTGCTCGCTGGCCAAGGTCGACGTCGACGTCGTGCCGTCGCCCGTGGGTGCCCTTGCCCTCCTGCGCGACCCGCGCACGGCCGCCGCGGGCGCAGCGGCGATCTCGAAGCTGCTCAAGGCCGTCCCGGTCGTGCTGCTCGAGCGGCGGGCGAGCCAGATCACCGCGACCCGGTGGACGGCCGGTGAGCAGGGGGACGAGCTGCCGGCCGGCCTCGTGCTCTCGGACGCGCCCGCGGTCCTCGAAGACCTGCTCCTCGGTGGCGTGAGCGTCGGCGACCTCGACGGTGTCGTCACGAGCGTCGGGCTGTCCCGCTGGAAGGCGATGCGGATGCTCGCGTCGTCGACCCGCGGGCCGCGCCGGTAGCCTGGACCCGTGCCCAGCCAGCCCCGCGTCGTCGTCCTCGACTACGGCTTCGGCAACGTCCGGTCGGCGGTCCGGTCTCTCGAGCGCGTCGGCGCGGTCGTCGAGCTGACAGCCGACGCGCAGGCTGCAGCCGAGGCCGACGGCCTCGTCGTCCCGGGCGTCGGCGCGTTCGCCGCAGTGATGGCCGGGCTGCGCGGCGTGCGCGGCGACCAGATCATCGACCGGCGGCTCGCCGGCGGTCGGCCGGTCCTCGGCATCTGCGTCGGGATGCAGGTCATGTTCGCTGCCGGTGACGAGCACGGCGTGCACACCGAGGGGCTGGGGGAGTGGCCGGGCCTCGTCGACCGGCTCGAGGCACCTGTCGTCCCGCACATGGGCTGGGCGACCGTGGACGCCGCGGAGGGTTCGGAGCTCTTCGCGGGCGTCGAGGACCAGCGCTTCTACTTCGTGCACTCCTACGCGGCCCGCTCGTTCCCGTTGTCCGAGACGGTCGACCGCGAGCGGTTCGGGGCGCCTCTCGTGACGTGGGCCGACCACGGCGGCCCGTTCGTCGCGGCGGTCGAGAACGGCCCGCTCGCAGCGACCCAGTTCCACCCCGAGAAGTCCGGCGACGCCGGCGCCCAGCTCCTGACCAACTGGGTGGCGTCGTTGCGCTGACGACGCTGCATCGCACGCACCCCGCACGACCCGACCACCACAGATCGGCGCAGGGCACGATCACGGCCCGCGCGAGCGGCGACGACTGGTACGTCGCCCGGAGAGAGGACGTCATGACCCACCGCCTCGAGCTGTTGCCCGCTGTCGACGTCGCGGGCGGGCAGGCTGTCCGCCTCGTCCAGGGCGAGGCCGGGTCGGAGACCGGCTACGGTGACCCGCTCGCCGCCGCCCTCGACTGGCAGCTCGGCGGTGCCGAGTGGATCCACCTCGTCGACCTCGACGCGGCGTTCGGTCGCGGGTCGAACGCGCCGCTCCTCGCGGAGGTGGCGGCCGAGCTCGCCGGCAAGGGCGTCAAGGTCGAGCTGTCGGGCGGCATCCGCGACGACGCGTCGCTCGAACGGGCGCTCGCGACCGGAGCCACGCGCGTCAACCTGGGGACAGCCGCGCTCGAGGACCCGCTGTGGACCGCCAAGGTCATCGCGAGCCACGGCGCCGCGATCGCCGTCGGGCTCGACGTGCGGGGGACGACGCTCGCCGCGCGCGGCTGGACGCAGGAGGGTGGGGACCTCTGGGAGGTGCTCGCTCGCCTCGACGAGGCCGGCTGCGCTCGCTACGTCGTGACCGACGTGACCAAGGACGGCACGCTGCGCGGACCCAACCTGGACCTGCTGCGCGAGGTCTGCGCCCGGACGCAGGCGCCCGTCGTCGCGTCGGGAGGCATCTCGAGCCTCGCCGACCTCGAGGCGCTGCGCACCCTCGTGCCGCTGGGCGTCGAGGGTGCGATCGTCGGCAAGGCCCTCTACGCGGGTGCGTTCACTCTCCCGCAGGCCCTGGACGTCGCCGGGCGGCCGTGAGCGTGGCGGGTCGGGAGCTTCCGGCGTCGTCGCCGTTCGCGGGGGACGACGGCTCGTGCGACCCGCGGCTCGCCGCTGCGCTCGACGCGTTTGGCCGAGGTGATGGCTCGCTGGCCCAGGTGGTGACGGCGCTCGCGGGCACGCGCGTCCTCGTGCCCGTCCTGGCCGAGCTGGAGACGGCCGACGTGGTCGAGGTGGGTGAGCATCGGCACACCATCGACAAGGAGGCGTCGGCGGGGATCGTCGCGCTCCGCGCCCCCGACGGCCGCACGGCGCTGCCCGTGTTCTCGTCGGTCGCGAGCATGGCCGCCTGGCGGTCCGACGCCCGGCCTGTGCCCTCGGATGTCGCCCGCGCTGCCCTGTCTGCGGTCACCGAGCAGTGGGAGCTCATCGTTCTCGACCCGGGCGGTCCCACGACGGTGCTCGTCCCGCGGCCCGCGGTCTGGGCCCTGGCGCAGCAGCAGGAGTGGCAGCCCGCGGTCATCAGGACCGCGGGCGTCGACGCGGTCGATCCGCGCATCCGGTCGGCGATCGGCCGGGCGATCGGCGCCGTGGCAGGGGTGCTCGCTGTGGACACGGTCCCGGGTCGACGCGCCGAGGTCGCCGCGGTGCTGACGCTCGTGCCCGGGCTGGACCGCGCGCGGCTCGATGATGTCCTGGGCCACGTCAACGCGGCCCTCGCGGCGGACGAGGCCGTCACCGCGTCCGTCGACTCGCTCGAGCTGCGGGTGCTCGCGGGCCCCTGACCCGCTCGGTCAGCGACGCTTGCGGAGCACGTGCGCGACGGCGAGGACCACGAGTGCGCCGAGCACCTGACCGCCGAGGATCACGCGGTTCAGGTCGAGTGCAGGACGCCAGTGCACCCCCTGCGAGTCGACGACGTAGACCCCGACCGGCCGGACGTGGACGCCGAGCCCGCTGCCGCCGCCCGAGCCTGTCGCGGGCGTCTGCCGGACGGCGCCCACCTCGGCGTCGTCACTCGAGGTCTCGCTCGTGCCGGCGGCGTCGGTCGCGTCATGCGGAGCGAGCGGGCCCACGCCCTGCCCGCCGCCGCCCGAGCCCCCCATGACCTTCGCGACGGGGATGATCGTGACGCCGTCGCGCTCGATCGGCTCTCCGAACACGCGCTTGACCGACAGGACGTCGCTCGCGATTCGGACGACGGTCGCAGGGTCGAACGGGACGTCTCTCATGGCAGCTCCTGACTCAAGCGGGTGCATGCGTCCACTCTGGCAGAGCAGGGTCAGCGCCGGGCAGTGACCCGGCGCGGGTTTGTGCGTCCCCAGGACCTACTTGGTGCAGGAGGGCGACGGCGCGAAGCCCGTCTCGTCGGCGAGCAGGGTGCGCAGCGTGCTGACCGGCAGGATGAAGCTCTGACCAGTGGTGTTCTTCGCGTAGACGACACCGACGACCCGGCCTGCGGAGTCGAGCGCGGCCGAGCCGGAGCTGCCCGGCTCGACTGCGGCGTCGGTGACGAGCACCTCCCCGAAGCTCTCGTTGAGCGGGTCCGTCGTCTCGCCGATGACGTGACCGCTGGTGACCGTGAGCTGTCCGCCCAGCGGATATCCGACGACCGTCACCGCGTCCCCGGCGACGGGGTCGGTGTCCGCGAGGACCGGCGCCGCAGGCAACGGCTCGGCGGTGCGCACGATCGCCAGGTCGGCGAGCGCCGCAGTCGTGGCCGCGGTCACGGCGACGTCCCGCCCGTCATAGGTGCTGATCTGCAGGTCCGCCGAGTCGGCCACGACATGCCGATTCGTGATCAGGGTCGTGGAGTCGAGCGCGAAGCCCGACCCGGTCGACAGCGACGAGCACCCGACGTTGCGGATCCGCACGGTCATCCGTCGCGCGGCGTCGAAGCCGTCCGGGGACAGGTTCCCGGCCTCTGTCGTGACCGGGCTCGGCACCGCGACCGAGGACGGGACGTAGTCGGTCGGCATCGGGCCCGGCATGGTCGGCAGGGAGCCGCACCCGACGACGAGCGCCAGGGTCGCCGCCGCGACGAGGCCGCGCGTGCTCGAGCGCAGCAGGGTCACTTCTTGAGCTCGCGCTGCAGGGCCGCGTTCGCATCCGTGGCTGCCCCGCAGACGGTCTGGACGTCCGTGCGGAACCGCGCCAGGTCGGCCTGGTCGTACGCACTCGGGTTCTCGAGGTACCCGATCAGCTTGTACTGGCCGTCGATGCAGCTGTTCAGCGCCGTGGCGACGTTCCCCGCGGCCGCGGAGATCCGCTGCTGGTAGTCGACCAGCTGGCGCTGGACCGCCCGGTCGTCCCCGAGCTGCGCCTTCTCGTCGGCGAGCTCGACGATCCGCGCCTGTGCGGTCGCCAGCTGGTCGCGCGTCGCCGCAAGGTCGCTGGTCGTCGCCTCGAGGTCGGCGCGCGCCTGCGTGAGGTCCGACCCCGTCGTGCGGGCCGCCGCCTCCCACTCGGCGCTGCGGCGCTCGTACGCGCGAGTCGTCAGCAGCAGGTACGTGGCGAGACCCAGGGTCAGCGCCAGCAGGATCGACAGCACGAGCAGGGCCCACGGCTGGCGACGGTGGCGTGGCACCGAGGGGGCGGGCGGCTCGTAGGGGATGACAGGCCCGGCGACCGGGACGGCGTGGACCGGCGCCGTGGCGGGCAGCCACATCGGGAGCGTGGCGCCGACCGCGCCGAGGTCCGTGGTCTTCCCCGGGTCGAGGGCCTCGTCCGGCTCGGCCGCCTGCGCAACGGGCTCGGGGGCTGCGGCGGCATCGCTCGTCGGCCCTGCCTCGGCTGCCTGCCCGAGGAGCGGGTCCTCGTCGACCTTGCCGATCGCGTCGGGATGCTCGACGTCGGGCTGCTCGACCTCGGGCTGCACGCCTGGCGGCTGCTCAACCGCGGGCTGCTCGGCGTCCGCCTGCTGGACGCTGGGTTGCTCGGCTTCCGGCTCCTGAACGTCGGTCTGCTCGGGCTCGGGCTCGTACGGCTCGGCGTCCGGGCCAGTCGTCGGCCCAGCGAGCGGCGCCGCGAGCAGGTCGAACCGCGCGTCGTCGGCCACGTCATCGGGCACGGCGACGCGCGGCTCGGCAGCCTGGTCGTCCCTCACGCCGGACAGAATAGGCAGTTTCGGGCACGGGCCGCTCCGACGGGCCGAAAAGGTGGCGCATCGCCGGGCGCGTCCGCGAGAGGATCACCGTCGTGTCCCTCGCCCCCTACGCCGAGCTGCTGCGCCGTCCCGGCGTGCTCCGGCTCGTCCTGGTCGCCCTCGTCGCGCGCATCCCGCACGCCGCGACCGGCGTCGTCGTCACGCTCCACGTCGTCGGTCCGCTCGGCAAGGGGTACGCCCAGGCGGGCCTCGTCGCCGCCTCGATGACGGTCGGCATGGCGATCGGCGCGCCGTGGCGTGGCCGCCGCGTCGATGTTCTGGGAGTGCGCCGGGCGCTGCTTCCGTCCGTGGTCGTCGAGGCCGCCGTCTGGGTGGTCGCTCCGTTCCTCGGCTACGAGGCGCTCCTCGGGGCCGCCTTCGTCGCGGGAGTGTTCCTCGTGCCGGTGTTCTCGGTCGTGCGCCAGTCGCTCGGCGTGCTCGTGCCGCTCAGCGGGCAGCGCACCGCGTACGCGCTCGACTCGGTGGGTACCGAGCTGACGTTCATGCTCGCGCCCGCCCTCGGGGTGCTCGTCGCCACGCAGGCCTCGACGACCGCCGCCCTGGTGACGGTCGGGATCGCGACGGTCGGCTCGGGCGCGCTGCTCATGTGGTTCGACCCGCCGACGCGCAGCCATCAGCTCCTCGGTGCGGGGGACGCAGGTTCGACGCGCGCCGCCCCTGCGGCTGCACGCGCGGAGCTGGCGAGCGCGCGAGTGCTGACGCCCGCGCTGGTCGCCGTGCTCGCGACCTCGGTGGCCGCGTCGCTCGTGCTGAACGGCACCGATGTCTCGATCGTCGCGTCGCTCAAGGGCTGGGGGCAGGCGTCCTCGCTCGGTTGGATGATGGCGCTCTGGGCGGGGGGCTCGGTGCTCGGCGGGATCGTCTACGGCGCCGGGCGCCGGGCTGTGCACCCGCTCGCCCTCGCCCTGATGCTGGCCGTGCTGACGGTTCCGGCGGCCTTCGTCCACTCGACGCTGCTCCTTGCTGTCGCGGTGTTCGTCGCGGGACTGCCGTGCGCGCCCGCGCTGGCGTCGATCACGGCCGCGCTCGCGCGGCTCGTCCCCGAGGAGCGTCGGGGGGAGGCCATGGGGTGGCAGGGCACCGCGATGACCATCGGCGGGTCGCTCGGCGCGCCGTTGTGCGGCTGGATGATCGACGCCCGCGGTCCTGGTGCGGGCTTCCTCACCGCTGGCGTCGTCGGCGGTCTTCTGGCGGCGAGCGGTCTCGTCGCCCTGCGGGTGTCCCGCGCCAGGTCCGTCGTGGCCGATGTGCCGGAGACCGCCGCGGTCAGCTGACCGGTCCGGTGAGCTTCTCGCCCGGGCCGTCTCCGAGCGCGTCGGGGTAGGGCGAGGCCTCCCGGAAGGCGAGCTGCAGCGACCGGAGACCGTCGCGCAACGAGCGCGCGTGCTGGCTGCCGAGGTCGGGGGCGGACGCGGTCACGAGCGCGGCGAGGGCCGTGATGAGCTTGCGGGCCTCGTCGAGGTCGAGGTAGGCGGAACCGGGCACGCCGTCGACGTCCTCGCTCAGCCCGCACTTCACGGCCGCCGCGCTCATGAGGTGGACCGCGGCCGTCGTGATCACCTCGACTGCGGCGACGTCGGCGATGTCCCGAGTCGCGCCCGGGACGGTGCTGCTGGACGTGTTCTGCGGCTGCTCGGACATGGCGTCGATACTCTCACCGGAACCGCGAGGGCCCTGCACCGGCCGGTACAGAGCCCTCGCGTGTGCGTCGTCCGAGCGGCGCGGGTGTTCGGTCGGTCGTCAGGCGACCGGGATGCTCGAGGTCGCCGGCTCGCCGGTCTCGATCGGGGCTGAGCCCGCAGCTGCTGGAAGCTCGTGCCGACGCGGTAGCGGTGCGCGTCGGCGTACGAGTAGATCCGCGCGAGGAGCATCTTGTCGGGGCTGGCCGCGATGCCTGGCACGAAGCTGCTCGGCGCGAACGCCGCCTCCTCGATCTGGGCGAAGTAGCTCGTGGGGTTGCGGTTGAGCTCGAGGGTGCCGACCTTGATCAGCGGGTAGTCCGCGTGCGGCCACACCTTGGTGAGGTCGAACGGGTTGAAACGGTAGGTCGCAGCGTCCTCGTAGGCCATGACCTGGACCGACAGGGTCCAGGACGGGAGCTCGCCGCGCTCGACCGCGTCGTGCAGGGTGGCACACGGCTGAGGGGCCGCGGGAGAGCGTCTGACGGGTGGCTCGTGTGCGGTTCAGCTGGCGCGGCAGCGGGGGCACAGGCCCCAGAACGTGACCTCGGCGGACTCGATCGTGAAACCGGAGGTCGAGCTCGGCACCAGGCACGGCGCGTGCCCGACGGCGCAGTCGACGTCCTCGATCGCGCCGCAGCCCCGGCACGCGACGTGGTGGTGGTTGTCGGCGACGCGCCGCTCGTAGCGGGCGGGGTGCCCGGCAGGCTCGATCCGCCGGAGCAGGCCGACGTCGGCGAGGGCGCGCAGCACGTCGTACACGGCCTGGACAGAGACCCGGGGGAGGGTCGCGCGCACGGCCTGCAGCAAAGTGTCGGCATCGGCGTGCGGGTGGTGCCTGACGGCGTCCAGAACGGCGAGCCTCGGCTGCGTCACGCGCAGACCGAGCTTGCGCAGCGTCTCGGCGTCGGTCACGGGTCGACTCAACCACGTAATCTGGAATCGCTCAAGTATTCGGGCTTGGCGCGATGGAGGGCGAGCGGGCGGCTGCCCTCTCCGTGCTAGCCTTGCTCATTGACCGACCGGTGTCGGGCGTCCGTGCATGCTCATGTGTCGTCGTCCTTGCGTGTTCGTGCGTGTCACCGGTGCACAAGTGGAGCTGATCCCACCCGAGCTTCGACCGCTCGTCGGGCCGCGCAAGCGATCCGTACGACAACAGAGGCCGGGTTCCGGTCCGAGGTGTGACACGTGCTTGCCGCGTGCGCACCGGTGGCGTGCGTTTGCTCGCGCGACACCTCGGACTCGTGAGGCCCCCACCTGTGTTCCAGGGCGGGGGCCTTCCTCGTTCTGGGTGGTCCCTGCGACGAGTTCAAGGAGCACCCACATCACCGAGCCCCGCATCAACGATCGGATCCGCGTTGCCGAGGTCCGCCTGGTCGGCCCCAACGGCGAGCAGGTCGGCATCGTCCGCGTGGAGGACGCACTGCGCCTGGCCCAGGACGCCGACCTCGACCTCGTCGAGGTCGCCCCGGAGGCGCGCCCGCCCGTCTGCAAGATCATGGACTACGGCAAGTTCAAGTACGAAGCCGACATGAAGGCGCGCGAGGCCCGGCGCAACCAGACGAACACGGTCCTCAAGGAGATCCGCTTCCGGCTCAAGATCGACCCGCACGACTACGGCACCAAGAAGGGCCACGTCGAGCGGTTCCTCAAGGCCGGCGACAAGGTCAAGGTCATGATCATGTTCCGCGGCCGCGAGCAGTCGCGCCCGGAGATGGGCATCCGCCTGCTCCAGCGGCTCGCCGGGGACGTCGCCGAGCTCGGCTTCATCGAGAGCTCGCCGAAGCAGGACGGCCGCAACATGATCATGGTGCTGGGCCCGGTCAAGAAGAAGGCCGAGCAGAAGAGCGAGCAGCGCCGCGCCGCCCAGGTGCAGGCGCCGATCGACTTCGATCCCGACCTGTCCGCCTTGGCCGCCGAGGCGTCGACCGAGGCCCCCGTCGCACCGCCAGAGCCGGCCGTCGTGGCTGCGCCTGCCGCTGAGGTCGAGGTCGCCGTCGCCGATGCCGAGTCATCGCCGGTCGAGGTGGCTCCGGTCGCGAGCGTGGCCCCGAGGCCCGTCGCCGCGCCGCGTCCGCCGGTTGCCCGGCCCGCCGCTGCTCGCCCCGCTGCTGTGCGGCCTGCCGCGACCGGTCGACCCGCGCCGGCCGCGAGGCCGACCACGGCGACACGGGCACCTGCAGCCCCGCGTACCGCTGCCGCGCCGACCGCTCCCGCCCCTGTGGTGGCAGCCACGCCCGCGGGCAGCACGCCCGCGAGCACCACGACGGCAACCCCGGCCGTGGACGCCAAGCCCGCGGCAGCACGTCCGGCCGCGAAGCCGGTGCCACGTCCGGCACCGGCCCCTGCCAAGCCGACGGCGAAGCCTTCGTCGTCCGGCCGCACTGCCGCCTCGGTCCCCTCCGAGGACGCTCAAGCCTGACCCGCACGACGAACGAGGGACCGCGTTCGGCCCCCCGCACGAACGAGCCGCGTGAACCTGCGCGACGCGACGAGAAGGAGACAACGGCGACCATGCCGAAGAACAAGACGCACTCCGGTGCCAAGAAGCGCTTCCGGGTGACCGGCAGCGGCAAGATCATGCGCGAGCAGGCCGGCAGCCGTCACCTCCTTGAGCACAAGTCCAGCCGCCGCACGCGGCGCCTCGCCGGTGACCTCGTCGTCTCCGCCGCTGACACCCCCCGGATCAAGAAGCTGCTCGGCAAGTGACCGGCGTGGGCGCACCCGCGCCCGGCCTCACTTGTGAGCCCCAACAGGCAAGGAGCATCACGTGGCACGCGTGAAGCGGGCAGTCAATGCCCACAAGAAGCGTCGTTCGACCCTCGACCGCGCTGCGGGTTACCGCGGCCAGCGCTCGAGGCTGTACCGCAAGGCGAAGGAGCAGGTCACTCACTCCCTCGTCTACGCCTACCGCGACCGCAAGAAGCGCAAGGGCGACTTCCGTCGGCTGTGGATCCAGCGCATCAACGCGGCAGCGCGTGAGCAGGGCATGACGTACAACCGCCTCATCCAGGGCCTCAAGCTCGCGGGTGTCGAGGTCGACCGTCGTGTCCTTGCGGACATGGCTGTCAATGACGCCCCGGCGTTCAACGCGATCGTCCAGCTCGCCAAGGACGCGATGCCGGCCGACGTCAACGCGCCGTCCGCGGCCTGACTCGTCAGCCGCACCACGCACACTGCAGCACAGCACCTCAAGGACGCCCGGTCCATGCCCGAGCTGACGAACCCCCGCGCTGAACGGGTGGCGTCAGTCAGGGCGTTGGCCGGGCGTTCGGCGCGCGCACGCAGCGGCCGATACCTGGTCGAGGGCCCCCAAGGGGTCCGCGAGGCTCTCCGCTACGCCCCCGAGCACGTCAGGGACGTGTACGTGACCGTGGCGGCGGCGGAGCGGTACACCGAGATCGTGGCCGACGCGATCGCGGCTCGCGTACGCGTGCACACCGCCGCCCAGGACGTCCTCGAGGCGATGTCGGGCGATGCGCAGGGAGTCCTGGCGGTCCTCGATGCCGCGGCGACGACACTGGCGGCCGTGCTCGCCACGGGGCCGCGGCTCGTGGCGGTGCTCGCGCGCGTGCGTGACCCCGGCAACGCCGGCGCTGTCATCCGGGCCGCCGACGCCGCAGGGGCGGACGCGGTCCTGCTGACCGAGGCGAGCGTCGACGTCCACAATCCCAAGGTCGTCCGCTCGACGGCCGGTTCGCTGTTCCACCTCCCGGTCGTGACCGGGCTGTCGCTCGAGGACGCAGTGTCCGCCCTGCGCTCCGCCGGGCTCGCGATCCTTGCGGCGGACGGGGCCGGTGACCAGGACCTCGACGACCTGCTCGACGTCGCCGGGCCGGGCATGCCCCACCGGCCGCCGGGTGTGCCGGACCTGTCGCACGCCACCGCGTGGGTGTTCGGCAACGAGGCCTGGGGTCTGCCGGAGCAGGACAGGGCACTGGCCGACGCCGTCGTCCGTGTCCCGATCCGCGGCCGGGCCGAGTCCCTCAACCTCGCGACAGCAGCGACGGTGTGCCTGTACGCGAGCGCCCGCGCGCAGCGGTGAGGGCCGTGCTGGGATGCTGATCGGATGCGCCTCTTCGTCGCCGTCCGGCCACCCGAGCCCGTGCTGCACCATCTCGACCGTGCGCTGCGAACGGTCGCGACCGGTGTCGACACGGGTAATCGTTCGTCGCCGGTGCGGTGGACCGAGGCCGAGAACCGGCACCTGACCGCGGCGTTCTTCGGTGACGTCGTCGAGGCCTTCGTCGGCGAGCTGGGCGACGCGGTGGATGCCGCCGTGGCGGGGGTCGAGCCCTTCGAGCTGCACCTGCGGGGTGCCGGGGTGTTCGCCCACCGCACGCTCTGGGTCGGTGTGGGCGGAGACGTCGACGGGATGCGGAGGTTGTCGGACGCGGTCCGCGCCGCGGGGGCCGACGTGGTGGCACGGTCGGACGACCGGGTCCGCTCACGCCCGCACCTCACGGTCGGACGGGTCGATCCGTCGCTTCGTCGGTCGCGATCCAGGTGGAGCGCGCAGTCGCAGGGTGAGGACCCGGCCGACGTGCTCGTGCGGGCGCTCGCCGTGTACGACGGGCCGAGCTGGCTGGTCCAGGACGTGCAGCTGCTGGCCTCGCAGCCGGGGGCGGGGCGCGGCGGCGGACCGCTGTACACGCCCGTCCGCACCTACCGCCTCGCCGCAGCGTGAGGGCCCGGCACGGTCGGCGCGAGAACCCGCACGGCGCGCGCCAGTAGACTCCCGTGCTGGCCGGTGCCTCGTCGGGTCGGCCGGCCAACCCGCCGCCTGGAAGGTCCGCATGCCCACGTCACCTCTGTCCCCGCTCGACGCCGACGGCATCGAGACGGCGCTCGCGCAGGCCTTTGCGGCGCTCGCGGCGGCCGCCGACCTTGACGAGCTGAAGACCGCGCGACTCGAGCACGTCGGCGAGCGCAGCCCGCTCGCGCTCGCGAACCGCGAGATCGGTCAGCTCGCGCCGGCCGACAAGGCGGTCGCGGGCAAACTCCTCGGGTCGGCCCGCGGGCGGCTCAACGCGGCCCTGGCCGACCGGCAGGCCGAGCTCGAGCTCGAGCGGGACGCGCGCGTGCTCGTCGACGAGGCGGTCGACGTCACCCTCCCGGTCGACCGGGCACCCCGCGGGGCGCGGCACCCGATCGAGACCGTGCAGGAGCGCATCGGCGACATCTTCGTGGCCATGGGCTGGGAGATCGCCGACGGTCCCGAGGTCGAGGCCGAGTGGTTCAACTTCGACGCGCTGAACTTCGGCGTCGACCATCCGGCGCGGCAGATGCAGGACACCTTCTTCGTCGAGGGACCGGACGGCGCGGCCTCCGGGCTCGTCCTACGGACGCACACGTCTCCCGTGCAGGCCCGGACGATGCTCGAGCGCGACGTGCCGATCTACGTCGTCTGCCCGGGCAAGGTGTTCCGCACGGACGAGCTCGATGCGACTCATACTCCGGTGTTCCACCAGGTCGAGGGGCTCGCGGTCGACAAGGGCCTGACGATGGCGCACCTCAAGGGCACGCTCGACCACTTTGCGCGGGCGATGTTCGGCGACGAGGCGCGCACCCGGCTGCGACCGTCGTTCTTCCCGTTCACCGAGCCCAGCGCCGAGATGGACCTGTGGTTCCCGCAGAAGAAGGGCGGGGCCGGCTGGATCGAGTGGGGGGGCTGCGGCATGGTCAACCCGCTCGTGCTGCGCGCCGCGGGGATCGACCCCGATGTCTACGCCGGCTTCGCGTTCGGGATGGGCATCGAGCGGACCCTGATGCTGAGGCATGGGATCGCGGACATGCACGACATGGTGGAGGGCGACGTCCGCTTCTCCCAGCAGTTCGGGACGGAGATCTGATGCCGCGCATCCCTCTGACGTGGCTCGCCGAGCACGTTGACGTGCCCGCGGGCACCACAGCCGCGCAGCTCGCGGCCGATCTCGTCCGGGTCGGCCTCGAGGAGGAGGCGATCCACCCGGCCGCCGTCTCCGGTCCGCTGGTCGTCGGGGAGGTCGTCGAGCTGACGGCCGAGCCGCAGAAGAACGGCAAGACGGTCAACTGGTGCCGTGTCGACGTCGGTGCGCTCAACGAGGTCGCCGAGGACGGGTCGTTGCGTCCGCGCGGAATCGTCTGCGGCGCCCACAACTTCGTCGTCGGCGACCGCGTCGTCGTCGCGCTGCCCGGAGCCGTGCTGCCCGGTCCGTTCCCGATCGCGTCGCGCAAGACCTACGGGCACGTGTCCGACGGCATGATCTGCTCGGCGCGCGAGCTGGGTCTCGGCGACGACCACACCGGCATCCTCGTGCTCTCTCCTCTCGACGTCGACGCCGAGCCGGGCACCGACGCGCGTGCGCTGCTCGGGCTGGGCGAGGAGGTGCTCGAGATCAACGTCACGCCCGACCGCGGGTACTGCTTCTCCATGCGGGGCGTGGCCCGCGAGTACGCGCACTCGACGGGCGCGACGTTCACCGATCACGGCCTGGCGACGGCTGCCGAGCTGGCTCCTGCCGGCGGCGGTTTCGCCGTCGAGCTCGCCGACGACGCCCCGATCCATGGCGTCGCCGGCGTGGACCGCTTCGTCGCACAGGTCGTGCGGGGGGTGGCTGCATCTGGCCCGTCGCCGGCGTGGATGCAGCGCCGACTGAGCCAGGCCGGCATGCGTCCCATCTCGCTCGCGGTCGACGTCACCAACTACGTCATGCTCGACCTCGGTCAGCCCCTGCACGCCTACGACCTCGCGCAGGTTGCCGAGCCGATCGTCGTGCGTCGGGCCCAGCCGGGGGAGAAGCTCACAACGCTGGACGGTGTCGTGCGCGCGCTCGACACCGAGGACCTGCTCATCACCGACAGCCCCGACGGCGAGAGGTCAGGACGCGTCCTCGGCCTCGCGGGCGTCATGGGTGGTGCCACCAGCGAGGTCACGTCCGCGACGACCGACCTGCTCCTCGAGGCGGCCCACTTCGACCCGATCTCGATCGCCCGGACTGCGCGCCGGCACAAGCTGCCGAGCGAGGCCGCACGACGGTTCGAGCGCGGCGTCGACCCCCAGCTGCCGCGCGTCGCGGTCGCGCGGGCGGCGGCGCTCCTCGTCGAGCACGGAGGCGGCACGATCGACGACACGATCACGGACGTCGACAGCACCCACGCACCCGTGTCGATCCGCCTGCCGCTCGCGATGCCCGGCCGGCTCGTCGGCGTCGACTACACCCCTGCCGAGGTCCGCGAGACCCTTGTCGAGATCGGCGCGGTCCTCACCGAGGCGCCCGATGGCGCCGTGGACGTGCTGCCGCCGACCTGGCGACCCGACCTCGCAGCCCCGGTCGACCTCGTCGAGGAGATCGCGCGGCTGCGCGGCTACGACGCGATCCCGTCGGTCCTGCCGACCGCCCCCGCGGGCCGCGGGCTGACCGATGCGCAGCGGACGCGCCGCTCGGTCGCGCGGGCCCTCGCCGACGCGGGGCTCACCGAGGTCTTGAGCTACCCGTTCGTGGGCGGCGATCAGCACGACGCCCTTGCCCTTCCGCCCGACGACGAGCGGCGTCGCGCGCTGCGGCTCGCCAACCCGTTGTCGGACGCGCAGCCGGAGCTGCGCACCAACCTGCTCGTCACCCTGCTCGACACGGCTCGCCGCAACGTCAGCCGCGGCATGTCTGACGTCGCGATCTTCGAGCTGGGTCTCGTCACCCGTCCGGAGGCCGGTGCGCGCGTCGCGCCGCGGCTGCCCGGTGGCGTCCGTCCGACCCAGGCGGAGCTCGACGCGCTGCACGCAGCCGTGCCCCCGCAGCCGCGTCGCGTCGCCGGTGTCCTCGCAGGTGCTCGCGAGCGTTCCGGATGGTGGGGTGCCGGGCGTCGCGTCGATCACACGGACGCGATCGCGAGCGCGCTGCTCGTCGCCCGCACCGTGGGCGTCGAGCTCGTCGCCCTGTCCGACGCCGGCCACGCGCCGTGGCACCCCGGACGGTGCGCGCGCCTCGAGACGGTCGGCGGCGCGCTCGTCGGGCACGCCGGCGAGCTGCACCCCAAGGTGGTCGCCGCGCTCGACCTGCCGGCGCGTGCGGTCGCGTTCGAGGTCGACCTGGACGTGCTCCTCGATGCCGCGTCGACCGGTCCGCTCCAGGCGCGCGAGGTCTCGACGTTCCCGGTCGCGAAGGAGGACATCGCGCTGGTCGTCGACGCGGGTGTCCCGGCCGCCGACCTGGAGGCCGCGGTGCGGTTCGGGGCGGACGCGAGCCCTGCGGGCGAGGTGCTCGAGGAGCTGCGGCTGTTCGACGTCTACAGAGGCGCACAGGTCGGCGACGGCCGGAAGTCGCTCGCGTTCTCGTTGCGCCTGCGTGCGGCCGACCGGACGCTCACCGCTGAGGAGGCCGCGGGCGTGCGAGACGCCGTGGTCGCCGAGGCGCACCGACGGTTCGGCGCCGAGCTGCGCGCGTAGCACCGCTCGAGGTCGCCCTCGCGCCGATCAGGTGACGGCGCGAGGGGACGTCGGGGCGACGGAGCGGCGGCCCGACCACGCGTGCTGCGCGGTCAGATCCCGCACGAGTCGTCGACGCACGCACCCGCGGCCTCGTCCGCGCCGGCGAGGGTCGTGAGCGGGTTCGCCTCCTGCCAGGCCGCCTCGAGGAGTCGGCCGAAGACCTCGACGGGCTGCGCACCCGAGACGGCGATCCGCCGACCTGCGACGAAGAACGGCACGCCGGTCACGCCGAGTGCGCGCGCCTCGGCCTCGTCGTGGCGCACCGCGTCGGCGGCGTCGTCGCCGGCGAGGACTGCCAGGACCGCGTCGTCGTCGAGCCCCGCGGCCGCGAACCCTGCCTCGGCGGCGATCTCGGCCAGGACCGACGGCGTTCCGAGGTCACCGCCCTGCGTGAACTGCGCGGCGAAGAGGGCCTCGAGCGTGCGCTCGGCGAGGGCCGCCCCACCGTGCTCGCGCGCGACGTGCACCAGGCGGTGCGCGTCGAACGTGTTGGCGGCGACGGCTCGGTCGAAGTCGTACACGAGCCCGTCACCCGCGGCGACCGCGGTGACGTGCGCGAACATCTCCCGGATCCGCTCCTCGGGTGCGTGCATGCGTGCCGACAGCGCGGCGATCTCGGGGAGGCCCGGGCCGGTGGGCGTCTCGGGGGACAGCTCGTAGGAGCGCCAGACGACCTCGACCTGGTCGCGGTGAGCGAACGCGTGCAGCGCTGCGGCGAACCGTCGCTTGCCGATGTAGCACCACGGGCAGGCGATGTCGGACCAGATCTCGACGAGCACCGTCGGAGCGTCGGAGTGGCCCGTGAGATCGGCAGCGGTCGGGAGCGTGGTTGCTGAGGACGGGGTCACGGGAGCAGCAGGACCTTCCCGGTCGTCGCGCGCCCCTCGAGGGCGCGATGAGCCTCGGCCGCGTCGGCCAAGGGGAACGTCGCACCGATGCGGACGTCGAGCGAGCCTGCTGCGACCGCGGCGAACAGCTCGCCCGAGCGGAGCAGCAGCTCGGCGCGCGTCGCGATGTAGTGGCCGATGGTGGGCCTGGTCAGGTAGACCGACCCGGCTGAGTTGAGCCGCTGAGGGTCGAACGGTGGGACGGGCCCGGAGGCGGCGCCGAACAGGGCGAGCCCGCCGCGAGGTCGCAGCGAGGCGAGCGACGCGTCGAACGTCGCTCGTCCGACGCCGTCGAACACGGTGTGGACCCCGGCGCCGTCCGTGAGCGCCCGGACGGCGATCGGCAGGTCGCGCGTGAGGTCCTCGAACTCGTCGTAGCGGATGACGTGCGTCGCACCCGCGGCGCGCGAGAGCTCAGCCTTGGCCTCGGTCGAGACGGTCGAGATGACGCACGCCCCGCGCGCGACCGCGAGCTGCGTGAGCAGCAGCCCGACCCCGCCGGCGCCGGCATGCACAAGCAGGTTCTGCCCTGCACTCACCGGGAAGGTCGACGTGACGAGGTAGTGGGCGGTCATGCCCTGCAGCAGCAAGGCCGCAGCGGTGTTCAGGTCGACCTCGTCCGGTACCGGCACCGCCGTGTCGGCGCGGACGGTCACGACGGTCGCGTACGAGCCCGAGGCGCCGGACGCCCACGCGACGCGGTCGCCCACGGCGAGCTCGGTGACGCCCGGTCCCACCGCGAGGACGGACCCCGCCCCCTCACCGCCCACGACGTGCGGGAATGGCATCGCGTAGATGCCTTCCCGCTTGTATGTGTCGATGAAGTTGACGCCCGCCGCAGCGACCGCGACGGTCACCTCACCCGGTCCCGGGGTGGGATCGGGGAGCTCCACGAGCTCGAGGACGTCGGGTCCGCCGGGGGCGGTTGCTTGGATGGCGCGCACGCCTGGACCAACACCACCGTGGGCCGCATTCATCCCGTCGCCTTCGAGCCGCCTACGTGGGTGCCGCGCACGTCGGTCGGGCTGCGTCGTCTCACGATGTGTTCGGGGAGTCGCGGGTGGCCGCGCGGGTCGCACGATGGTGCTGCTCGGCAGGGACCGGCACCGCGCCGGACCACCAGGCGGAGGAGCCGCACGATGAACGTTGCAGCAGACACGACGTCCGACAAGAACGCGCAGTACGCGCACCCGGAGCGGCTCGTCACGACGCAGTGGCTCGCGGACCACCTGGGGACCCCGGGGCTCGTCGTGGTCGAGTCCGACGAGGACGTGCTGCTGTACGAGACGGGTCACATCCCCGGCGCCGTCAAGATCGACTGGCACACGGACCTCAACGACCCGGACGTCCGCGACTACATCGACGGCGCGCGCTTCGCCCGGCTGCTCGGGTCCAAGGGCATCGCGCGGGACACGACGGTGGTCGTGTACGGCGACAAGGGCAACTGGTGGGCGGCGTACACGCTGTGGGTGCTGTCGCTGTTCGGTCATGAGGACGTCCGCCTGCTCGACGGCGGTCGCAGCCTGTGGATCGCCGAGGGGCGCGCGACGACCACGGACGCGGCACGGCCGACCGCTGTCGAGTACCCCGTCGTCGAGCGTGACGACTCGACGTTGCGCGCGTTCAAGGACGACGTGCTGGCGCACCTGGGCAACCCGATCGTCGACATCCGTTCGCCGCGGGAGTACAACGGCGAGCTCGCGCACATGCCCGACTACCCGAACGAGGGTGCGCTGCGCACGGGCCACATCCCGACCGCACGCAATGTGCCGTGGGCGACCGCGGTCGCCGAGGACGGCACGTACCGGTCGAGGGCCGAGCTCGAGGCGATCTACCAGTCGGGCGGCCTCGGCCTCACGGCCGACGACTCGGTCATCACGTACTGCCGTATCGGCGAGCGCTCGAGCCACACGTGGTTCGCCCTCAAGCACCTGCTCGGCATCGAGCGGGTCCGCAACTACGACGGCTCCTGGACCGAGTGGGGCAACTCCGTGCGCGCCCCGATCGTCAAGGGCGACGAGCCCGGCCAGCTGCCCGGCTGACGACGCACGACCACCGGTGGCGCACCTCGCCACGGGGGATGGGAGGATCCCCGCATGGCCGATGACCGCGCAGACGACGTCCCCGAGACCTTCGCGCGGATCCGCGACGAGTTCCTCGAGCTCTCCCAGGAGGACCGGCTGCTGCTCCTGCTGGACTTCTCGCGCGAGCTGCCCGAGCTGCCCGAGCGGTTCGCGAGCGCGCCAGAGCTGCTCGAGCGCGTCGAGGAGTGCCAGGCGCCCGTGCGCGCGTTCACCGAGGTCGACGGTGCCGGGATCGTGCACTTCTATGCGTCGGCCCCGCCCGAGGCGCCGACAACCCGCGGGTTCGCCGCCATCCTGGCGGAGGGCATGGCCGGCCTGACTGCCCAGCAGGTCCTGGCGCTGCCCGACGACTACCCGTTCACGCTCGGGCTGACCGAGGCGGTCAGCCTGCTGCGGCTGCGGGGGATGAGCGGCATGCTGACGCGTACGAAGCGCCAGGTCAGCGAGCAGCTGGCGATATAGCGATTACATGAACGTGCATCAGAGTGTATATTCATACGCATGACCTTCACCGTGGCTGTCGCCGGCGCGAGCGGGTATGCGGGTGGCGAGATGCTCCGGCTGCTGCTCGCGCATCCCGACGCCGAGATCGGTGCCGTCACGGCGCACGCGAACGCCGGAAGCCTTCTGGGTGAGCACCAGCCGCACCTGCGTGCACTCGCAGGTCGCGTGCTCGCCCCCACGTCCGTGGCCGAGCTGGCCGGCCACGACGTCGTCGTGCTCGCCCTTCCGCACGGGGCGTCGGGTGCGGTCGCGGCCGAGCTGGGAGAGTCGTCCATCGTCCTCGACCTCGGGGCCGACCACCGGCTCGTCGACCCGGCCGCGTGGGAGCAGTTCTACCGCAGCCCGCACGCGGGCACCTGGCCGTACGGACTGCCCGAGCTGCTCCACGCCGGCGAGCGGACGGCCGCCGCGCAGCGCGCGGTGCTCGCGGGAGCCCGTCGGATCGCCGTTCCCGGCTGCAACGTGACAGCCGTGACGCTCGGCCTCGCCCCCGGCGTGGCCGCGGGTGTCATCGACGCGACCGACCTCGTCGCGGTCCTCGCCAACGGCTACTCGGGGGCGGGCAGATCGCTCGCGACACACCTGCTCGCGAGCGAGGCGCTGGGCTCGGCCCAGCCGTACGCGGTGGGCGGGAGCCACCGCCACATCCCGGAGATCGAGCAGAACCTCTCGGTCGCGGGTGCGGCTCGCGTGCGCATCTCGTTCACGCCGACGCTCGTCCCGATGTCCCGGGGGATCCTCGCGACAGCGACCGCGCGGCTCGCCGAGGGCGTCGGCCCCGGCGAGGTGCGGGAGGCCTGGGAGACGGCCTACGCCGACGAGCCGTTCGTCCGCCTGCTCCCCGAGGGGCAGTGGCCGACGACCGCCGCGACGCTCGGTGCGAACACCGCGCTCGTGCAGGTCGCCGTCGACCAGCGCGCCGGGCGCGTCGTGACGGTCACCGCGATCGACAACCTGGTCAAGGGCACCGCGGGCGGAGCCCTCCAGTCCCTCAACCTCGCACTCGGCCTGCCCGAGACGACCGGTCTTCCGGTGAACGGAGTTGCACCATGAGCGTCACCAGCCCGGCCGGGTTCCGCGCTGCGGGGGTGACCGCCGGCCTCAAGTCGTCCGGTCGGCCGGACCTCGCCCTCGTCATCAACGACGGCCCGCTGCAGGTCGCCGCGGGCGTGTTCACGTCCAACCGTGTCGTCGCCGCCCCCGTCGTGTGGTCGCGCCAGGCCGTCTCGGACGGCCTCGCCTCGGCGGTGGTGCTCAACTCGGGCGGGGCGAACGCGTGCACGGGGCCCGACGGGTTCGCGGACACGCACCGGACCGCAGAGCATGTTGCGACGGTGCTCGGGGTCTCGGCGGGCGACGTGCTCGTGTGCTCGACCGGCCTGATCGGCGAGCGACTGCCGATGGGCACCTTGCTCGCGGGCGTCGACGCCGCGGCAGCAGGCTTGAGCGCCACAGGCGGCCCCGAGGCTGCCGTCGCGATCATGACGACAGACACGGTGGCCAAGACCGTGCTCGTCGAAGGCGCCGGCTGGTCGGTGGGCGGCATGGCCAAGGGGGCCGGGATGCTCGCACCGGGGCTGGCCACGATGCTCGTCGTGCTGACCACGGATGCGTTCGTGACGGCCGAGCAGGCGGATGCCGCACTGCGTGCTGCGACCCGCACGACGTTCGATCGGGTGGACTCCGACGGCTGCATGTCCACCAACGACACCGTGCTGCTCCTGGCTTCGGGTGCGTCGGGCGTGACGGCGACCGAGGCCGAGCTGACCGAGGCCGTCACGCAGGCCGCCGCGCAGCTGGCCCGCCAGCTCGTCGCGGACGCCGAGGGTGCGAGCCACGACATCGCCGTGACCGTGACGAACGCCGAGACGGAGGCCGCCGCGGTCGCCGTGGCGCGCGCCGTCACCCGCTCGAACCTGTTCAAGGCCGCGGTCTTCGGCAACGACCCCAACTGGGGTCGTGTGCTCGCCGCCGTCGGCACGGTCCCGGTGGAGGTCGCGGCGTTCGACGCCGGCGCGCTCGATGTCACGATCAACGGCATCCAGGTGTGCCGGGCCGGCGGTGTCGGCGACGACCGTGCCCTGGTCGACCTTGCCGCCGCCCGGGAGGTCCACGTGCTCATCGACCTGCACGCGGGCGGCGCGACGGCCACGGTGTGGACCAACGACCTCACGCACGACTACGTCCACGAGAACAGCGCGTACTCCACATGACCGACGAGAGCCAGGACTTCGTGTTCAACACCCGCACCGACCTGCGCGCCGACCAGAAGGCCGAGGTCCTCATCGAGGCCCTGCCCTGGCTGCAGCGCTTCTCCGGCGCGCTCGTCGTCGTGAAGTACGGCGGGAACGCGATGATCGACGAGGACCTCAAGCGCGCGTTCGCGCAGGACATGGTCTTCCTGCGGCAGGTCGGGCTGCGTCCCGTCGTCGTGCACGGTGGCGGCCCGCAGATCAGCTCGATGCTCGACCGCCTCGGCATCGCGAGCGAGTTCCGCGGTGGCCTGCGGGTCACGACGCCCGAGACGATGGATGTCGTCCGCATGGTGCTGACAGGGCAGGTCTCGCGCGAGCTCGTCGGGCTGATCAATGCGCACGGTCCGCACGCGGTCGGCCTGTCCGGCGAGGACGGCGGGCTGCTCCGCGCACGCAAGCGCAAGGCAGTGATCCAGGGCGAACAGGTCGACATCGGTCTCGTGGGCGACGTCGTCGAGGTCAACCCGTCGGCCGTCCTCGACCTGCTCGACGCCGGCCGCATCCCCGTCGTCTCGACGGTCGCCCCCGACATCGACGACCCGACCCAGGTGCTCAACGTCAACGCGGACAGCGCAGCTGCCGCGCTCGCGATCGCGCTCGGTGCCCGCAAGCTCATCGTCCTGACCGACGTCGAAGGCCTCTACCGCGACTGGCCGGACACGGCGTCGCTGGTCCGCCGGATCCGTTCGAGCGAGCTCGCCGAGCTCCTGCCGAGCCTCGACTCAGGGATGCGGCCGAAGATGGAGGCCTGTCGGCGTGCTGTCGACGGTGGCGTGGGACGCGCGCACGTCATCGACGGTCGTCTCCCGCACTCGATCCTCGTCGAGGTCTTCACCTCGGACGGCATCGGCACCATGGTGCTGCCCGACGACGAGCCGGTCCCGTCCCCGTTCACCGGGCAGCTGCCCGTCGTGGACGCGCACACTCCCGTCGGGGGGCACGCATGAGCGACGACGAGCTGACCCTGACGACGTCGTCCCTCGTCGCGCCGGACTCGGGTGCGCACTGGACGCAGCGGTATTCCGCGGCGCTCATGAACACGTTCGGACCACCGCAGCGCGTGCTCGTGCGCGGGGAGGGTCCCTACGTGTGGGACGCCGACGGCACGCGCTACCTGGACCTGCTCGGCGGGATCGCTGTCAACTCGCTCGGGCACGCCCATCCGACGCTGACCGCCGCGGTGTCCGCGCAGCTCGGAACGCTCGGCCACGTCTCGAACTTCTTCGCCTCGCCGGTGCAGATCGCGCTCGCTGAGCGGCTGCTCCACCTGGCCGGCGCGCCCGATGGCTCCCGGGTCTTCTTCGCCAACTCGGGCACCGAGGCCAACGAGGCGCTGTTCAAGATGGCCCGTCGCACCGGACGTTCTCGCATCATCGCGCTCGAGGGGTCGTTCCATGGCCGAACGATGGGCGCGCTCGCCATGACCTCGAAGGCGGCCTACCGCGAGCCCTTCGCGCCCCTCCCCGGGGGCGTCGAGTTCGTGCCGTTCGGCGACTCCGCAGCGCTCGAGGCCGTGTTCGCCGACGGCGGGGAGGACGTCGCGGCCGTCGTCGTCGAGACGATCCAGGGCGAGGCCGGCGTGCGTCCGTTGCCGCCCGGTTACCTCGCGCTCGCGCGTGAGCTGACGACCCGGGCCGGTGCGCTGCTGGCTGTCGACGAGGTGCAGACGGGGATGGGTCGTACGGGCGCGTGGTTCGCACACCACCACCCGTACCTGGGCGGCGGCATCGTGCCCGACGTGGTCACGCTCGCCAAGGGCCTGGGCGGCGGCATCCCGATCGGCGCACTCATCGCGTACGGCGAGCATGCGGCGGGCCTCCTGGGTCGCGGCCAGCACGGCACGACGTTCGGCGGCAACCCGGTCGCGTCGGCCGCAGCCCTCGCGACGATCGGCGTCATCGAACGCGACGGCCTGCTCGCTCACGTGCGCGACGTCGGGGCGGGGCTGCGTGCAGCGGTCGTCGCGCTCGGGCACCCGCTCGTGGTCGAGGCCCGCGGTGAGGGTCTGCTGATCGCGATCGAGCTGGCCCGTCCGGTCGCGGCCCGGGTCGCGACGCTCGCGCTCGATGCCGGCTTCATCGTCAACCCCTGCACGCCGAGCGTCCTGCGCCTTGCGCCGCCCTTCATCCTCACCGTCGACCAGGCGGCCACGTTCACGGCATTCCTCGCGGACCTGCCGCACGACCTCGAACCGGAGAGCTGAGATGGTGCGCCACTTCCTGCGTGACGACGAGCTGACCCCGCGTGAGCAGCGCGAGGTCCTCGAGCTGGCGCTCGCCTTCCGCGACGACCGGTTCATCCGCACACCGCTCGCGGGTCCGCGGGCCGTCGCGGTCATCTTCGACAAGCCGACGCTGCGCACCCAGGTGTCGTTCACGGCGGGCGTCGCCGAGCTCGGTGGGTTCCCGTTGGTCGTCGACGGCAACCTGGCGAAGATCGGCGTGCGCGAGTCGATCACGGACACGGCGCGCGTCCTGGGCCGTCAGGTCGCGGCGATCGTCTGGCGCACCCATGCCCAGGCTCGCCTCGAGGAGATGGCCCGCGAGGCCGGCGTGCCCGTGGTGAACGCCCTGACCGACGAGTTCCACCCCTGCCAGGTGCTGGCCGACCTGCTCACGATCGCGCAGCACCGCGGCGGTGTCAGCGCTCTCCCCGGGCAGACGCTCGCCTTCGTGGGCGACGGTGCCAGCAACATGGCGCACTCGTACCTGCTGGGCGGCGCGACGGCGGGGCTGCACGTGCGGATCGGAACGCCCGCGAGCTACCTGCCGGACGCCGCTGTCCTTGCCGATGCGACCCGCATCGCGCTGAGCACCGGAGGTTCGGTCCTGGTCACGAACGACCTCGCGGCAGCCGTGACGGGTGCCGACGCGGTCGCGACCGACACGTGGGTGTCGATGGGGCAGGAGCACGAGGCCGAGGCGCGCGAGCTGCCGTTCGTCCCGTTCCGGCTCGACTCCGCGGCGCTCGCGCTCGCCGCACCGGACGCCATCGTGCTGCACTGCCTACCGGCCTACCGCGGCAAGGAGATCACCGCCGACGTGATCGACGGCCCCCAGTCGGTCGTCTGGGACGAGGCGGAGAACCGGCTGCACGCGCAGAAGGCTCTGCTCACGTGGGTCCTGGAGAAGGCATGAGCATCGACAGCGCCGTAGGCGGCCAGGGGCCGTCGTCGACCCCCAGCACCGTGCCACCGACCAAGGCCGCGCGGCATGCGCTCATCACCTCGGTCCTCGTCCGCCAACCCGTCCACTCGCAGTCCGAGCTCGCCGACGCACTGGCGCAGGAGGGCGTGTCTGTGACCCAGGCGACCCTGTCGCGCGATCTCGTCGAGCTGCGCGCCGTCAAGATCCGGACCGCCGGGGGAGCGCTCGCGTACGCCGTGCCGGCCGAGGGTGGCAGCCGGGCGCCTGCGCATGCGGCCGACGCCGAGGTGCTCGCGGCCCGGCTCGCACGCCTGTGCGCGGAGCTGCTCGTGACCGCCGACGCCTCCGGCAACCTCGTCGTGCTCCGCACGCCGCCTGGAGCCGCACAGTTCCTCGCGTCGGCGATCGACCACTCGGTCCTGCCGGGAGTTCTCGGCACGATCGCGGGCGACGACACCGTCCTCGTGATCGCCCGCGAGACAGAGGACGGCGGCGGAGCATCGGGCGGCGCTGCCGTCGCAGCCCGCTTCCTGGCCCTCGCCGCCGACGGTTGACCTGCACCACCTGCGACCCGCGACCGGATGGGCCCACCGTCCGCCGCTGACACACCTGAACCGCACCTTCGTTGAGAGAAGAGAACAGTCATGACTGAACGCGTCGTCCTTGCCTACTCGGGCGGTCTGGACACCTCTGTCGGCATCGGTTGGATCGCCGAGGCGACCGGGGCCGAGGTCATCGCCGTGGCGGTCGACGTCGGCCAGGGCGGGGAAGACCTCGAGGTCATCCGTCAGCGCGCGCTCGACTGCGGTGCCGTGGAGGCGTACGTCGCCGACGCGCGCGACGAGTTCGCATCCGAGTACTGCATGCCGACCCTGCAGGCGAATGCGCTCTACCTGGACCGCTACCCGCTCGTCTCCGCGATCTCCCGACCGGTCATCGTCAAGCACCTCGTCCGGGCGGCGCGCCAGTTCGGCGCGGGGACGGTCGCGCACGGCTGCACCGGCAAGGGCAACGACCAGGTCCGCTTCGAGGTGGGCATCACGTCGCTCGCCCCGGACCTCAAGTGCCTCGCGCCGGTCCGGGACCTGGCCCTCACGCGCGACAAGGCCATCGAGTATGCGACGAGCCACGCCCTGCCGATCGCGACGACCAAGCACAACCCGTTCTCGATCGACCAGAACGTCTGGGGCCGCGCCGTCGAGACGGGCTTCCTCGAGGACATCTGGAACGCGCCGACCAAGGACGTCTACACCTACACCGACGACCCGACCTTCCCTCCGGTCGCGGACGAGGTCGTCATCACGTTCGAGCAGGGCGTGCCGGTCGCTCTCGACGGGGTGCCGGTCACGCCGCTGCAGGCGATCCAGGAGATGAACCGCCGCGCGGGCGCACAGGGCGTCGGACGGATCGACATGGTCGAGGACCGTCTCGTCGGCATCAAGTCGCGCGAGGTCTACGAGGCGCCCGGCGCCGTGGCTCTGATCGCGGCGCACCAGGAGCTCGAGAACGTCACGGTCGAGCGCGAGCAGGCGCGGTTCAAGCGGACCGTCAGCCAGCGCTGGACCGAGCTGGTCTACGACGGCCAGTGGTTCTCGCCGCTGAAGAAGTCCCTCGACGTCTTCATCGCCGACACGCAGCGCTACGTCTCGGGCGACGTCAGGATCGTGCTGCACGGTGGTCGGGCGACAGTGACCGGTCGGCGCAGCGACTCGAGCCTGTACGACTTCAACCTCGCGACGTACGACACCGGCGACACGTTCGACCAGTCGGCCGCGCGCGGGTTCATCGAGATCTACGGCCTGACCTCGAAGCTCTCGGCAGCGCGGGACGTGCGGTTCGGCCACGCCGAGGACCTCGGCCACGCCGGTGGGATCGTCGGTGCCTGAGTCGGCGGGAGCGGTTCCGGCGGACGCCGGACGCGTCAGCCTGTGGGGCGGCCGGTTCGCGGGGGGACCGGCCGACGCTCTCGCTGCGCTGTCGAAGTCGACGCACTTCGACTGGCGCCTCGCGGGCCACGACATCGCCGGCTCGATCGCGCACGCGCACGTCCTGCACGGTGCCGGTCTGCTCGACGACGGCGAGCTGGCCGGGATGGTCGACGCGCTCGAGCGGTTGCGGACCGACGTCGCCTCGGGTGCCTTCACCCCGGCGCCCGACGACGAGGACGTCCACACCGCCCTCGAGCGCGGCCTCATCGAGCGTGCCGGCGGCGACCTCGGCGGCAAGCTGCGCGCGGGCCGCTCGCGCAACGACCAGATCGCGACGCTGGTGCGCATGTACCTACGGGAGCAGTCGCGCTCGCTCGGCGGGCTCGTGCTCGACGTCGTGGACGCGTTCATCGGGCAGGCCGCGGCCGCCGGTGAGGCGCCGATGCCGGGCCGTACTCACATGCAGCACGCCCAGCCCGTGCTGCTCGCGCACCATCTGCTCGCCCACGCGTGGCCGCTGCTGCGCGACGTCGAGCGGTGGGTCGACTGGGACTCCCGCGCCGCTCGCTCGCCGTACGGCTCCGGGGCGCTCGCAGGTTCGTCGCTCGGCCTCGACCCCGCGGCCGTGGCTGCCGAGCTGGGCTTCGACGGCCCGGTCGAGAACTCGATCGACGGGACCGCGTCGCGTGACGTGGTCGCCGAGTTCGCCTTCGTCGCCGCCATGACGGGCATCGACCTCTCGCGGTTCGCCGAGGAGGTCGTCCTGTGGGCGACCAAGGAGTTCGGCTTCGTCCGGCTCGACGACGCGTACTCGACCGGCTCGAGCATCATGCCGCAGAAGAAGAACCCGGACGTCGCGGAGCTGGCCCGCGGCAAGGCCGGGCGGATGATCGGGGACCTGACCGGGCTCCTCGCGACGCTCAAGGGCCTTCCGCTCGCCTACAACCGCGACCTGCAGGAGGACAAGGAGCCGGTGTTCGACCAGGTCGACACGCTCTCGGTCCTCCTGCCGGCGTTCGCCGGCATGGTCGCGACGCTGACCTTCGACACGGACCGGCTCGCCGAGCTCGCTCCCCAGGGCTTCTCGCTCGCGACCGACATCGCCGAGTGGCTCGTGCGCGAGGGCGTGCCGTTCCGGGTGGCGCACGAGGTCGCCGGTGCGTGCGTCCAGGCATGCGAGTCCCGCGGCATCGAGCTGTGGGACCTGTCCGACGACGACCTTGCGGCCATCTCCGGCTACCTGACCCCCGAGGTCCGTTCGGTGCTCACCGTGACGGGCTCGCTGGCGTCGCGGTCGGCGATCGGTGGCACTGCGCCGGCGCGCGTCGCCGAACAGCTGACGCGTGCCACCGCCCGTGCCGCTGAGCTGCGTCGCTGGACGTCCTGACTGTCGTGGCCGAGTGACCGTGGCGAGCGCCGGCGACGACGACGCGAGGCGCCAGGACGCCCACGATGCTGAGGCCCAGGATGCAGCGGCGGAGGTCGCGACGCGGGTCTTGGCCCAGGCCCCGCGACTCGGCCGGGTCCGTCTCGTGTGCATCGACGGGCCAGCGGGTTCGGGCAAGACGTCGTTCGCCGCCAGGCTGGCCGAGCGGCTTGCCGCAGACGCCGTCCGCGTGGGAACGGTGCACCTCGACGACCTGTACGAGGGCTGGTCGGGTCTCGAGGGAACCCTCTGGCAGCGCGTGACCGCCCAAGTCCTCGAGCCGCTGCGGGCGGGCATGCCGGGTCGCTACCAGCGCTACGACTGGGTCGCGGGCGCGTTCGCCGACTGGGTCGACGTCCCGGTCCCCGACGTCCTCGTGCTCGAGGGCTGCGGAGCCGCCCGGCGGGCTGCGGCGCCTGATGCCGTGCTGATGGTGTGGGTCGAGGCTCCCGCGGAGCTGCGGCTCGCCCGCGGCCTCGAGCGCGACGGCGAGGCGATGCGCGACGAGTGGACATCGTGGACGATGAGCGAGGCCGCCCACTTCGACCGGGAGCGGACGCGGGTGCGTGCCGACGTCCGGCTGGACGCGTACGGCAGGATGACGCCGTGAGCACCGGAGCAGGTGACATGGGGCGCGTCGGGGTGGTTCCCGCGCACGTCTGGTACGCCCGGAGCGCGCCAGCGGTGGCGGTCGACCTGCTCGGCGCCTGGATCACGACGCGGTCGCCCGAGGGCGACGTCACGGTCCGCATCACCGAGGTCGAGGCGTACGGCGGCGCGGACGACCCCGGCTCGCACGCGTTCCGAGGCCGCTCGGCACGCAACGACGCGATGTTCGCCGAGCCCGGTCGGCTCTACGTCTACCGGCATCTCGGCCTGCACTACTGCGTCAACATCGTGACGTCACCGACCGGGCAACCCTCAGCCGTGCTCCTGCGTGCCGGCGAGGTCGTCGACGGTGCCGGGCTCGCGTGGGCGCGGCGGGCGCGAGCGGGAGCGGTCGACAGCGACCGTCAGCTCGCCCGCGGGCCCGCACGGCTCGCGGTCGCCCTCGGGCTGGACCTGAGCGCCAACCGGGCGGACGTCACCGAGGCCGGGGGAGCCGTCGTCGTGCATCGCCGGGAGAACGCCACCCGTCCTGCGCTGGCTTCGGGTCCGCGCGTGGGCGTCGCCGGCGAGGGGGCCGACGGCGCCAGGTTCCCGTGGCGCCTGTGGCTCGTGGGGGAGCCCACGGTGTCGCCGTTCCGTCGCGCCTACCGGTCGTCGTCGCCGCGCAGCGGCCCAGCCAGCGGGACGACGGGCCCGTGAACCTCGCCGGGCACGGCAGACTGTCCCGAGCAACCTTCGAGGAGACCCCTGTGACGCACATCCTCGACGAGCTCGCCTGGCGCGGCCTCGTCGCTCAGACCACCGAACCCGCCGCACTCCGGGCTGCCCTCGACGCCGGCCCGACGAGCCTGTACTGCGGCTTCGACCCGACGGCCCCGAGCCTGCACATCGGAAACCTGGTCCAGATCCTCACCGTGCGCCGGCTGCAGCTCGCGGGCCACAAGCCCTACGCGCTCGTGGGTGGTGCGACCGGACTCATCGGCGACCCGAAGATGACCGGGGAGCGCACGCTCAACGACCCGGAGGTCGTCGCGGGGTGGGTGGACCGGATCCGCCGCCAGATCGAGCCGCTCCTCGACTTCGGCGGCCCGGCCGGCGCCACGATGGTGAACAACCTCGACTGGACGGCGTCGCTGTCGGCTATCGACTTCCTGCGCGGCGTCGGGAAGCACTACCGGCTGGGGACGATGCTCGCGAAGGACACCGTCGCGCGGCGTCTGAACAGCGACCAGGGCATCAGCTTCACGGAGTTCAGCTACCAGATCCTGCAGGGCATGGACTTTCTCGAGCTGCACCGCCGCTACGGCGTGAGCCTGCAGACGGGCGGCAACGACCAGTGGGGCAACCTGCTGTCGGGCGTGGAGCTCGTCCGCAAGGTCGAGGGGGTCGGCGTTCACGCGCTCGCGACCCCGCTCATCACGAAGGCCGACGGCACGAAGTTCGGCAAGACCGAGACCGGTACCGTGTGGCTCGACCCCGAGCTGACGAGCCCGTACGCCTTCTACCAGTTCTGGCTCAACGCCGAGGACGACGCGGTCCTGGGCCATCTCAAGGTGTTCACGTTCCGCACGCACGACGAGCTCGACGACCTCGCGCAGTCGACCGCCGAGCGTCCTGCCGCGCGCGAGGCTCAACGCACCCTCGCCTACGACGTGACCGCGCTGGTCCACGGCACCGACGCCGCCGACAAGGTGGTCGCCGCGAGCCAGGCCTTGTTCGGACGGGGCGACCTCCGTCTCCTCGACGAGTCGACGCTCGGCGCCGCGGTCGCGGAGCTGCCGTCGGCGCCGGCACGTGCGGGCGACCTCGTGGTGGACGTCCTCGCCGCGAGCGGAGTCGTCGCGAGCAAGGCCGCCGCTCGCCGTGCCATCGCCGAGGGTGGCGCGTCGGTCAACAACGTCAAGGTCGTCGACGAGGACGCGGTCCTGACCCCGGACGACCTCCTGCACGGCCGATGGGCCGTCCTGCGGCGCGGCAAGCGGACCCTCGCTGTGGCCGACGTTCGGGCCTGACGGTGACGTCGTAGCTCGTCGTCGCAGGTCAGCGCGCCTCCCTGACCGGGCACACCAGCCAGTACTACGCCGCGATTTGACGGTCTGGCCCGGCGCTGCGTAGTGTTCACGTTGTCGCCCGGCAGGGAGGAACGGACACCGAGAAGGACCAGTGATGGTCCGAGCGGTGGCTGGTCCCCGAAGGCGTCCAACCCCAGCAAGGACACCAGGCGCTTCTGGCGCCTGATGCGTCGTGTCGGGAGAGAGATCACTGGCCGCCCGCGAAGAGCGGAACCGGGCAGCGAATATCTCGGGTAGTATTGAACGGTTGCCTCCGGGCGGGTCGAAGGGCCTTGCGGGATGCGCGTCTGTTCCTTGAGAACTCAACAGTGTGCCAAGTAGTCGATGCCAAGATGGTTCATCGTCGTGTGGTTCTTGTCCCGTTCGGGGTGGGGGTCGTGTG
>NZ_DASUIR010000052.1:0-5230 GCF_036279715.1 Cellulomonas sp.
GGCCCGCTGGGGGATGCCGATGGGCCGCCCATGCATCTCCTGGAGGCCGTGCCGGAGCATCGGCCCGTCGATCTCGAGGAGCAGCGCCTTGTTGATGCGCACGGCGTAGTCGGGCGTGATCCCCATGAGGTTCGCGTCGTAGGCCGAGTGGTGAATCTTGCACAGCGACAGCCCGTTGGTGACCACGGCATCGCCCGCCGTTCGTGGACCGGTCGGCGCATCGCGTCGTCGCGCACGGCGACCAGCGCAACACTCGGTCACGGGCGCTCCTCGAGCGGCCTAGAGCGCACCGGCCCTGAGCGGGAGGTGCAGAGGGATCAGGTGCGGCGCGCGGTGGGCGGGCGCTACGCCGGCCTGCGCGGTGAGGGCACGCCCGGCGCGGGCCGCGCCGCCTCCTGGCGGCGGTCGGCGCCCGACGCGTCGACCGTGAGGTAGAGCACGAGCGCGAGCCGCGCCTGCTCGGACGTGTCAAGGTGGAGCGAGAGCCCCGCGCCGAGCGCACCGCTGGCCTCGACCGTCACGGAGCGCACGGTCGCGCGGAGCGCCATGCGATCGACGGTACCGTCGGGCTCGATCAGATCGACCTCGACCAGCACCGTGTCACCAACGGCAAGGCTCACGCCCTGCCCGTCAGGCACGTGAAGCCGGCCACCGTTGAGCGACAGGTCGGACAGGGACCCCGCGGCGTGGACGCCGGCGACCTCAAGGGTCACCGGGACGTCACCCGTGGCGAAACGCCACGAGTCACGCCGGTTGCCCGCGTAGCGCTGCAGCATGATGCGGCGGCGCGCCGCGACGAGGAACCCGGTGTTGACGACGACCCAGAGCATCGCGCCGTGCGCGACCCATGGAAGGTCGTACGTCACCGGCGTCAGGCCGGCCAAGGTCAGGAGGTACCAGACCACGGCGCCGGCCGAGAGCGTCGCCAGGCCCGTCAGGAGCATCGGCGGCCGCACCCTCTCCCGGTTCGTGCTGGCCCCCTTGGGCGTGACGACGAAGCGGGTCGGACCACCGCCGATGAGTGCGAGCGTCGCCGCGAAGCTCGCGGGCAGGCGCACGAAGTCGAAGAGAGTCGAGTGCAGCAGGGGCGCTCGCCCCCGCGAGAGCACGCGCAGGGCAAGGCGCTGCACCGCGAAGGTCGGCACGAAGATCACCAGGAAGGTGCGCCAGCCGGCCACCATCGGCAGCCCGGCGGTGGCTACCGTCGCGATCGGCAGCAGGATGTAGCCCAGCGTGCGCCACGAGTCGAACCACCCGAGCAGCGTCGACAGGTACGAGATCCTCTGGTGCGCGCTCAGGCCGGGACCCGCCGAAGGGTTGTCACGGCGCAGCACCTGCATCGCGCCCGCGCCCCAACGACTGCGCTGGACGTAGAACGCCGCGGCGTCGTCGGCTGCGATCCCGTGGGCCAGGACCTCGTTGTGGTGCACGGTGCGCCATCCCTTGCGGTGAAGCCGCAGCGAGGTCTGGATGTCCTCGGTCACGCTGCTCGTCGCTACACCGCCTACGGACTCGAGCGCAGCCACGCGGACCAGGGCGCCGGTTCCGCACCAGAACGCAGCGCCCCACCTGTTGCGACCCGCGAGGATCGCCCGGTAGAAGGTCTGCTGCTCGGCGAACATCGCGCCCCGGCGCCGCGCGACATGCTCGAACGACGTGGTGTTGTAGAACTCCTGAGGGCTCTGCACCAGGGCGACGCGCGGGTCGGCGAAGTACGGCAGGAGTGCGTCGAGGAACCCCGCGGTCGCCACGTGGTCGGCGTCCACCACCGCGATCACGTCGGCGCGGACGTCGGGCAGCGCTTCGTTGAGGTTTCCCGCCTTGGCGTGCGCGCCGTGGTCACGCGACCGGTAGTGCGCGCCGAGCTCGGCCGCCAGCTCGGCGACCCACGGGCGGTTGCCGTCGTCCAGGACCCACGTCTCGTGCTCGCCGTGCGTAGCGAGCCCTGCCGCGATCGTGGGCAGCAGCACCGCGCGTGGTTCGTTGTAGGTGGGGATGAGGACCGCGACCGACAGCGACCCGACGTCGGTCCGGTTGCCCTGCGCGACGTCGCGCTGCGCGTCCGGGCGCACGTCGACGTTCCACAGGTCATGGGTGAACAGCGCGAGGCTCACCAGGGCGTGCACCTCGAGTACGAGCAGCGGTACCGAGAGCCACCACGTGCTGCCGGACATCGTCGTCGCCGTGCGCCAGGCGAGGTAGACGAGCGTCGCGAGGAGCGCCACGCAGGCGACCGCCTGGATCGACCGACGCCGACGTGCCGTCTCGGGGACCGGGATGCGGTCCGACGCCGGGCGTGCGACCTGCAGGCGCACAGCCGCGATCGGGCTCTGCCCACCCGGCGTGGGGAGGCCGTCGCCAGGGACGCCGGGCCCCGTTGAAACGACGTGCACGGCGGAGCCGGAGGGGAGACCGGTGTCGTCCGACGGTCGGGAGGCGGTGGGTCGGGCGATCGGCATGAGGCTCCTGCATTGAGGGGGCGATCACTTGTCCATCGACGCCGCAGCGCGCAACTTGAGGCTGGACGCCTGTGAGACGCGCGTCTCGCCACCGCGCCGCCCCGTATGGAGCGGCCTGCTCCAGTGACCGCCCGCCCGCCTACCGGGACTGCAGGGCGTCCAGCGCGACCGCCATCGCCGCCGCGACGCGGCCGTCGAGCCGCCCGTCGGGCACGGTGATCGTGTAGCGGTCGCGCAGCGACCTGCGGCGCTCGGAGGACAGGACCACCTGGCCGTTGGGGTCGGTGAAGTCGAAGTGGAACACGAACGGCACGGGGACCTCGCCGACGATCGGGATCAGCTCCCACACGCGGCGCAGGATCGCGATGCCGGCGTTGCGCTCCTGCCCGACGGCGCTGACGCCGGCCGCGTCGAGGTGCCACGTCGAGCGCAACAGCGACGCCGTGAAGTCCTTGCGGAAGCTGCCGATCGGGATGCCTGCGGGGTCGAAGACGTCGTACGTCGCGCCGAGGTCGAGGCGCTGACGGGCCTTGAAGGAGAACACCGGGGTGCGCCGGTCCTCGCTCGTGTAGAACGTGACCTCTTCCTTGAAGGCCATGCGCTTCTGCTGCGCGAATGCCAGGAGCGCGCCCTCGTCACCGTTCGGCCCGAGCGCCCGGATCTCGTAGCGGTTGACCATCAGCGTGATCTTCTGCGTGACAGCGAAGCGCTGGATGCCGACGAGGGTGTCGGGGCTGGCGGGGCTCACGGGGCTCCTCGGGACGGTGGTCCGCCAGGTTCTCACGTCGACCGGTATGCAGGGGAGTATTCTCGGCGGTATGCCTGTGACGACCTCCATCAAGGTTCCGGCCGACCTGCGCGACCGTCTCGCCGCTCGCGCGCTGCGGCAGCACACCACGCTCGCCGGCGCGATCGCGCGTGCGCTTGACGAGTCCGACGAGCGCGCGTTCTGGGAACAGGTGCGCGAGCAGAACGCCCGGTTGACTGATGACGAGCGCAGCCGACGGGTCGACGACGTGACGCTCGGCGACGACCTCGCCGACCCGGCCGACGACGCCCTTGCCGCGGAGGACTGGTGAGGCGCGGCGAGATTTACCTCGCCGACCTGGGTTCGCCCGTCGCGCATGAGCAGTCCCTGACGAGGCCGGTCGTGGTTCTCAGCGCTCAACCCTGGCTCGACTCCTTGCCTCCGGTCGTCACCGTCGTCCCCCTGACTCGAACGCGCCGGGAGTCGCCGACGCACGTCGAGGTCGAACCCGGCGACTCCGGGCTGCGGGAGACCAGCTACATCAAGTGCGAGGACGTCCGAGCGATCTCGCCGCTGCGCCTGGGGCGCAAGTTCGGGCACGCCGACGACGACGTCGTGCTGCGCGTCGAGGTCATCCTGCGCCGCCTGCTCGGGCTCTGACGAGGACTCGCGTCGCCCGAATGGTCCTGACCGCCACCACTGTGCACGTGGTTCGCTGTGGCCGCGCAAGCGCATAGCCAACGCGCTCAGGGGAGCTGCAGCATGGTTCGGACGCGGTGGGTCGTGCTGGGCGTGCTCGGTCTCGTTGTGGTTGCTCCCTTCGCACTGACGGCGCCGCTGCCCGCCGGGCATGTCGTGGACGTCGCTGAACGCTTTCGGCCGGTCGGGTACACCGCGACAGACCAGATGGTGGAACCACGACGCCTGTGGTGCCTGGGTGACAACACGTGCCCGTCGCTCCAGCAGCACTGGAAGTTCGACACCGAGATCGCGACCGACCAACTCGTCTCCTGGCTCGCTGCCGCGGGCTACAGCGCGTCGGTGCGGGGCCGATGCGACGGCGCCACGGGCGGTCTGGCTTCAACATGCAGTGCACATGGCACCAGCGAGGGCCAGGACGTCGCTGTGTACGTCGAAGGTGACACGAGGGCGCGAACCTGGACCCTGACCTTGTTTGTGTCCTGAAGAACGCGTAGAGACTCCCACTCTCGCACTTGTCACGAGTGGCAATCCGGCAGCTTCCACTGCGCCGGACGACGGCATCGGAGATGGCGGCTCTTTGTTCAGGGGATCTCCGTAGGAGCGTTCAGTCGGAAATAACAGCTGTGACACGTCACCCATATGGCCCTGACGGGCACAACGTCGCATGTGGTTCAATGTGGCCGCGCAAGCGCACAGCAAACACTCAGGGGAGGTCAAGGATGGTTCGGACGCGGTGGGTTGTGCTGGGCGTGCTCGGTCTCGTTGTGGTTGCCCCCTTCGCGCTGACCGCGCCGCTGCCCGCAGGGCACGTCATGGATGTCGCTGAACGCTTCAAGCCCGTCGGGTACACCGCAACTCGCCAGAACGTGGAACCACGGCGTCTGTGGTGCCTGGGCGACAACAAGTGCCCGTCCGCGTACATGGCATGGGACTTCGACAAAGTCATCACCAACGATCAGCTCACGGGATGGCTCCGGGCTGCCGGCTACGACACGGCCATCGAGGGCGAGTGTGCAGACCTCCGACTCGGGGTCGGTATCAGGTGCTGGGCGGACGGGTCAAGTGACGGCCAGGATATCCGCCTGAACGTGAACGTCGACCCCACCGCGCGCACCTCGACCATCAATCTGTCGGTTTCCTAACGCGAGCCTGCCCGCATCAAACGCGAATTCTGCTCGCCAAGGGATCACATGAGACTCCGGGGCATCGACGTCGTGATTGCATTGGCATTCGCGTCAACTGCTTCCGTCACCATGCCCGCGCGTAACTGGTCAGGTGATTTGGGGTCACCCAGATGGTCCTGACGGGCACGGCGGCGACC
>NZ_DASUIR010000053.1:0-41513 GCF_036279715.1 Cellulomonas sp.
CCCGGGATGGCGCACGGCGTCGTCTGCGGCAACGTCTTTGCCTCGCCTTCTGCTTCGCAGGTCTACTCCGTGGTCCGCGCCGCCGACAACGCCGGCGGGGTGCTGCTCGGTTTCGGCAACTACGCCGGGGACGTCCTGCACTTCGGGCAGGCCGCCGAGCGGCTGCGGGCGGAAGGCCTCGATGTCCGGATCGTGACCATCACCGACGACATGGCGTCCGACACGGCTGCGAACTCGCTGTTGCGCCGGGGCATCGCGGGCGATCTGCTCGTGTTCAAGATTGCCGGTGCCGCAGCCGAGGCGGGCTGCGACCTCGACGAGGTCGAGCGGGTCGCGCGCAAGGCCAACGCCCGGACCCGCTCCCTCGGCATCGCATTCGGCGGCTGCACGCTGCCCGGCGCGGACCATCCGCTGTTCGAGGTGTCAGGCGCCACCATGGCGATCGGGCTGGGCATCCACGGGGAGCCCGGGATCTCCGTCGCGCCGCTCGGCACCGCGGACGATGTCGCCGACGCGCTGCTCGACGGCATCCTGGCGGAGGAACCGGAGCGCGGTGTCGACGGCTACGAGGGTCGCGTCGCGGTCTTGCTGAACGGCCTCGGCGCCACGAAGTACGAGGAGCTGTTCGTCGTGTACGCGCGGATCGCGGATCGGCTTGCGCGGATGGGACTGACTGCCATCGAGCCCGAGGTCGGCGAGCAGGTGACGAGCCTCGACATGGAGGGACTGTCGCTCACGGTCACGTTCCTCGACGCCGAGCTCGAGGGGTACTGGACGGCACCGGTGGACACCCCTGCATTCCGGCGGGGTGCCTCGTCTCACCGGCCGCGCCGCGTCGCGCGAGTCGAAGCCGACGAGCAGGCGGCGATCGTCCCCGGCTCGGCAGAGTCGCAGGAGCTGGCCGCTCGGCTCGCCGCTGCGATCGACGCGATGGTGCTGTGCGCCCGCGAGAACGAGCAGCAGCTCGGTGACCTGGACGCGGTGGCGGGCGACGGCGACCACGGACAGGGCATGGTGCTCGGCACCAGCGGTGCCGCTCGAGCGGCCGAGGCGGCGCTCGCAGCTGGTTCGGGTGCCCAGACGCTTCTGATCAGAGCCGGCGGGGCGTGGTCCGAGAGCGCTGGCGGTACCTCCGGGGCGCTGTGGGGGGCGGCGCTCGCGGCGATGGGCGCAGCGCTGAGCGACTCCGTCGGGGCGGACGAGGACGAGCTGCTCGCCGCGGTGCGTGCCGGTACCGACGCGATCGTGCGGCTGGGCGGCGCAGCACCGGGTGACAAGACGATGGTCGATGCGATCGCCCCGTTCATCGACACGCTGACCACGTCTCGTGCGGGTGGCGCCTCGCTGCACGAGGCCTGGGCAGCGGCGGCCGCCGTGGCCGCCGTGGCCGCGGAAGCGACTGCCCTCATCACGGCGAAGCGTGGTCGAGCCCGCACGCACGGCGAGCACAGCCTCGGCCATGCCGACCCCGGTGCGACGTCGTTCGCCCTCCTGATGGCTGCCGTCGCACCCGTGCCCGCAGACGCCGACCAGACCGATCCCCCTTCGTCCACCTCGCTGACCGGAGTCCTCTCGTGACCTTTCGCATCGTGATCGGCTCGGACTCCGCCGGATACGCGTACAAGGAGGCCCTCAAGAAGGACCTGGCCACCGACACTCGAGTGAGCGACGTCATCGACGTCGGTGTGGGAGCCGACGCGGACACTACCTACCCTCACGTGGCCGTGGAGGCGGCCCGGTTGGTCGCGGCAGGGGAGGCCGACCGCGCCCTGCTCATCTGCGGGACCGGCCTCGGGATGGCGATCGCCGCGAACAAGGTGGCGGGCATTCGAGCTGTCACGGCGCACGACGGGTACTCCGTCGAGCGTGCAGTCATGTCGAACAACGCCCAGGTGCTCGCGTTCGGCCAGCGTGTCGTCGGTCTGGAGGTCGCTCGGCGCCTCGCGCACGAGTGGCTCGGGTACGAGTTCGACGAGACGTCGCACTCCGCCGCGAACGTGGCCGCGATCTGCTCCTACGAACCAACACCTCTCCCCACGTGACCACCTGGGTGGGCACGAGCTGGAAGATGAACAAGACGCTGGCTCAGGCTCGCGACTACGCCGAGACCCTGGCCGCCACCGACCCGGGACGGTGGCCCGGTGTCCAGCCGTTCATCTTGCCGCCGGCCACCGCGTTGGCAAGCGTCAGCGCGGTGCTCGGGCGGGGCTCGCACGTCCTGGTCGGCGCGCAGAACGCGCACTGGGCCGACGACGGCGCGTGGACCGGCGAGGTCTCGGTACCCCAGGTCGCCGACGCCGGGGCGACGATCGTGGAGATCGGGCACTCGGAGCGGCGTGCGTACTTTGCGGAGACCGACGCGACCGTCAACCTCAAGGTGCAGGCATCGCTGCGGCATGGCCTCACCCCGCTGGTGTGCGTCGGCGAGCCGGACGAGGTGTTCGCGTCCGGCAGCTCCGTGCTGCACGTGCTCGACCAGGTCCGCGCAGCCCTCGACGGCGTCGACGACGTGTCGTCGGTCGTGCTGGCCTACGAGCCGATCTGGGCCATCGGCTTCAGCGGCCGGCCGGCCGCGGCGGCGGACATCGCCGACGTGTTCGCTGCGCTGAGCGCCGAGTGGGGCAGCGCTGTGAGGGGCATCCTCTTCGGCGGCTCGGTCAATCCAGGCAATGCGCTCGCGACCCTGGGCGTCGACGGCGTCGACGGGCTGTTCATCGGGCGTGCCGCGTGGGATGTCACGGGATTCATCGGGCTCCTCGACCTCGTGGCCGCCCGCTGACCCTCCTCCACGAGGTGGTCGACGATGGACGCGTAGGCGCCGTACTTGCGCCGGTAGGCGGCGTCGACCATCAGCGGACGCGCCGCCGACTGGTTCCATGGCACAAGCAGACCGCCGGCGGCCGCCGTGCGGGAGTCCCTGGTGAGACGGGTACCGGCAGTGCCACCGTCGGCGCCGCCGGGCGACGCTCGTCGTTGGCCCCGATCTCGTCGGCGCGTCGCGCTGGTCGCGTGTATAGGATGCTGGTCGTGGGTACAGCAGCCGTACCGGACGAACGCTCGGCATCGGACCTGACCGCGCGCGCGAGGATCCGCGACGTCGCGATCGAGTCGTTCGCGGACGAGGGCTTCGGCGCCTCGTTCCGGACCATCGCCACGCGCGCCGGCGTCTCCCCGGGCCTCATCACTCACCACTTCGGCTCGAAGGCCGCGCTGCGGGCCGAGTGCGACGCCGAGGTGCTGCGGCACTACCAGGCGCTGAAGACCGAGGCCATCGCCGACCCGAGTGCGTACCTGTTCGCACGCCTCACCGGACCGGGCATCGCCAGCACCGTCGTCGTCTACATGCTTCGAGCGATCAATGCGGGCGGTGAGCCGGCCCGCCGCTTCCTGGACAGCCTCGTCGACCAGGCCCGCATCGTCATGGCCGACAGCGTCGCGAGCGGGTTGGCGCGTCCGTCGCGCGACGAGGAGGCGCGGCTGCGCTACCTCACCCACCAGACGATGGGCGCGATGCTCGTGCGGTTCGTGACGTCGCCCGGCCTCACCCCGGACGAGTTCGTGGCGTCCCTGCACGACGCCGAGCAGGAGGCCGTCCTGCCGATCCTCGAGCTGTACACCGAAGGGCTGCTGACCAGCCGCCAGATGCTCGACGACTACCTGGAGTACCTGTGGGAGCCGCCCAGCGAGCGGTCCGAGGCCGGATCCTCGGAGCAGACCGCGTGACGGCGTCCGCCGCCCGCCCGCACAGCCGCAGACGAAGGAAAGTGACGATGCCCGCACCGCAGATGGCCGTCGAGGTCGAGGGCCTGACGAAGAGCTTCGGTCGAGTCCACGCGCTGCGTGGTCTGGACCTGACCGTCCCCGTCGGTCAGGTCACGGGCTTCCTCGGCCCGAACGGCTCGGGGAAGTCGACGACGATCCGCATCCTGCTCGGTCTGCTGCGCGCGGACGGCGGGCGGGTCGACGTCCTGGGCGGCGACCCCTGGGCGGACGCCGTGCGCCTGCACCGGTCGATCGCCTACGTCCCGGGCGACGTGACGCTGTGGCCCAACCTCACCGGCGGAGAGGCGATCGACATCCTCTCGCGGCTGTCCGGCTCCCTCGACCCGAAGCGCAAGAAGACGATGCTCGACCGGTTCGAGCTCGACCCGACGAAGAAGGCCCGTGCGTACTCGAAGGGCAACCGGCAGAAGGTCGCCCTGGTCGCCGCTCTCGCGTCGGACGCCGAGCTGCTGCTGCTCGACGAGCCGACGTCGGGCCTCGACCCGATCATGGAGGCGGCGTTCACCGAGTCGATCCTCGAGGTGAAGGCCGACGGCCGTTCGGTGCTGCTGTCGAGCCACATCTTCGCCGAGGTGGAGCGGCTCGCCGACCGCGTGACGATCATCCGCGACGGCGTCACGGTCGAGGCGGGCACCATCGCCGAGCTCCGCCACCTGACGCGCTCGCAGGTGACCGTGGTGCTCGACGGTGGCGTCGACGGCCTTGCTGCCCTGCCCGGGGTGCACGACCTCCAGCGGCTCGACGGCCACGTCACGTTCGCGGTCGACGACGCGGAGCTGCCGGCGGTCCTGAGCGCGGTTGCCCGGCTCCAGCCGCGGTCGCTCGTCGCCAACCCGCCGTCGCTCGAGGAGCTGTTCCTGCGCCACTACGGCGACGAGCTCGCGGCGCTGAGCGGCGGCGACCGATGACTTCGACAGCAGTGCGGACACCGACGGCGGTGCAGCGCCCGGCAGCCGACACCCTGGCCGGGCTGGGCTCGATGGTGCGGCTCGTCGTGCGGCGCAACCGCGTCCGCCTGGCGGTGTGGTGGGTGGTGCTCGTCGGGATGTTCGCGTACGTCGGTTCGTACTACAAGAGCGTCTTCACCACGCAGGCGGCGCTCGACGACTTCGCCGCGCTGAGCAACACGCCGGGGATCAAGGCGCTCACCGGGCTGGCCGCGGCACCGGCCACGCTGGGTGGTGCGGTGTGGACGAAGATCTGGATGACGAGTGCGCTGTCGCTCGCGTTCGGCGTCGTGTTCCTCGTGACGCGCAGCGGGCGCGCCGACGAGGAGGCCGGTCGCACCGAGCTGCTCCGCTCGCGGGTGCTCGGCCTGCACGCCTACTCCGCGGCGTCGTGGCTGGTCAACGCGGCGCTGTGCGTGGCGGTCGGCGCGGGCCTCGCGCTGGCTTCGGTAGCCGGTGGCCTCGACCCGGTCGGCGCGGGCGTCACCGGCTCGCTCCTCACCGGTGCCTCGGTGACCGGCGTCGGGCTCGTGGCGCTCGGCATCGGAGCCATCGCCGGTCAGGTCGCGTCGACCTCGCGCGGCGCGAACGGGCTCGGATCGATCGTCCTCGGCGTGCTCTACGTGCTGCGGATGGTCGGCGACCTCGGCGACGGCCGCCTCACGTGGGTCTCGCCCCTCGGGTGGGGGCAGGAGATGGCGCCGTGGGGCGCGGACCGCTGGTGGCCGTTGGCCCTGCTCATCCTGCTGGCCGCCGTCCTCCTCGTGGTGGCAGGTCTGCTCGAGGCGCGCCGCGACCTCGGGTCCGGGCTGGTCCCGGAGCGTCCCGGCCCAGCCGCGGCACCCGCGCGGTACTCCACGCCCCTCGGCCTCGCGCTGCGGCTCCAGCGCGGGCCCATCATCGGCTGGACCATCACGATCGTCCTGTGCGCGCTGCTCTTCGGATCCGTCGTCCAGGCCATGACCGACCTGATCAAGGACGCCGGGCCGATGGCGAAGGCGATGTTGGGCGGAACGGGCGTCGACGCGCTGCTGTCCCTGCTCATCGTGATGATCGCCATGATCACCGCGGTGTTCGCGCTGCAGTCCGCGGTCACGCTGCGGACCGACGAGGCGAGCGGGATCGTCGAGCCCCAGCTGGCCGGGGCTCTGTCCCGGAGCCGGTGGGCTCTCGAGCGACTGCTGGTCCCGGCAGTCGGGGCAGCTGTCCTGCTGCTCGTCGGGGGAGCGGGCATCGGTGCCGGCTACGGCTCGATCGTCGGTGACCCGGGTCAGACGAGCCGGCTCGCGGGCGCGGCCCTCGCGTACTGGCCGGCCGTCATGGTGCTGGTCGGCGTCGCAGTGGCGCTGTTCGGGTGGCTGCCGCGCCTCGCGATCCCGCTGACGTGGGGTGTGCTCGCCGCGATGTGGTTCATCGTCATCGTCGGCGACGCGTTGCACCTGCCCGGCTGGGTGCTCGACGCGCTGCCGTTCTCCGCGACACCCACCCAGCCGCTCGAGCCCCTGACCTGGACGCCCCTCGTCGTCATGACGGTCGTGGCCGCAGGGCTGATCTGGGGCGGGCTCGACCACTTCGCGCGTCGCGACGTGCTCCCGGGGTGATGCCCCGAGGTCGCGCGATGCCCGCGACGGTTCGTCGCGGGCGACCGATCGACCAGGGACATGGCGAGGCGCGCAGGCCCTGAGCCTCCGGCGTGCTTGACGGGCAGGTGAGCCGCGGCTCGCTCGACGGCCGTTAGGAAAACGTTATCGATAACAATTGACGAGCGGGCGGAAGAGATGCCAAAGTGGCGCTTGCGTCCCCCTGTCGACGACGACCAGGAGTACTCGATGAAGAAGACCGCACCACTCATGACGGTGGTTTCCGCCCTGCGGGGCGGGCGCAGGACCGGCGAGGACGCCGGTCTGCGGCAGTGCCGGGTGGTGCGTCGGTAGCACCTGCGGTCCTCGGTTCGCCTCGCAACGGGCGAACTTTCCACTCTGTGCAGCTCAACGAAGAGGACAGATCTGATGAACGGTAAGAAGTTCCTGGTGGCCACGGCCGCCCTGTCGATCGGCGCTCTGGCGCTGACTGCCTGCAGCAGCGGCGGTAGCAGCAGCGGTGGCAGCAGCTCTGCCGCCGCCGGTGGCAACGTGTCGATGACCTTCTGGCACAACTCGACCACCGGTGAGGGCAAGGCGTACTGGGAGTCCACGGTCGCCGACTTCGAGGCGGCGAACCCGGGGGTGAAGATCACCATCCAGGCCATCCAGAACGAGGACATGGACGGCAAGCTCCAGACCGCCCTCAACTCGGGTGACGCGCCGGACATCTTCATGGCACGCGGCGGCGGCAAGCTGTCGGACGTCGTCACGGCGGGCCAGGCGCAGGAGGTCAAGGTCGACGACGCGACGAAGACCGCTGTCGGCGACGCGGCGTTCAGTGCGTTCACCGTGGACGGCAAGATCTACGGCATGCCGATGTCGATCCTCCCGGGCGGCATCTACTACAGCAAGGACCTGTTCGCGAAGGCGGGGATCTCCGGGACGCCCGCGACGATCGCCGACCTTGAGGCCGACGTGCAGAAGCTCAAGGACGCCGGGATCGCCCCGATCGCCCTCGGTGCCAAGGACGCGTGGCCCGCTGCGCACTGGTACTACTTCTTCGCGCTGCGCGCCTGCTCGCAGGAGACCCTCGACAAGGCCACCGCCACCAAGAAGTTCGACGACCCGTGCTGGACGAAGGCCGGCGACGAGCTGGCCGCGTTCTCCAAGACGAACCCGTTCAACGACGGCTTCCTGACCACCTCCGCCCAGCAGGGCGCCGGCTCGTCGGCCGGTCTGCTCGCCAACCACCAGGCGGCCATGGAGCTCATGGGTGCCTGGGACCCGGGAGTCATCGCGTCCCTCACGCCCGACCAGAAGCCGCTGGCCGACCTCGGCTGGTTCCCGTTCCCGGCCATCGACGGCGGACAGGGCAAGGCCGGCGCCATGATGGGCGGGCTCGACGGGTTCTCCTGCTCCAAGAAGGCCCCCGCGGAGTGCTCGACGTTCCTGAACTTCGCGATGCAGAAGAAGTACCAGGAGGGCTACGCGAACGCGTTCCACACGCTGCCCGCCAGCAAGGACGCGCAGAGCGTCGTCACCGAGGGTGCCCTGGTGGACGTCCTCGCGTCCTACAACAAGGCGCCGTACGTCTCGCTGTGGCTCGACACGCTGTACGGCCAGAACGTCGGGAACGCGCTGAACGCCGGCGTGGTCAACCTGCTGGCCGGCAAGGGCGACTCGGCCTCGATCGTCAAGTCCGTGGTTGACGCGGCGGCGAAGGAGTAGTCGGCACCATGAGTGACACCTTGGGCGAGGGCAAGCTCGCCGTGACGTCATCGCCCGAGGGTCTGTCTGCAGCCGGGGACGGTGCTCGCAAGGCATCGTCCCCGGCCCGCCGGGTCGGTAGGTCGGGCTGGGGCCAACGCCTGGAGATCGCTCTCCTGGCCGGTCCCGCGATGGTCATATTCATCACCTTCGTGATGCTCCCGGTCCTGCTGGCGGCGTACTACGGGTTCTTCAAGTGGAAGGGCTTCGGCCCGCCCACCAACTTCGTGGGGCTGCAGAACTACGTCACGATCTTGAAGGACAGCACGTTCCACGACGCGCTCGCGCACAACGCGATCATCGTGGTGCTGTCCCTGCTCCTGCAGGGCCCGGCCGCAGTGCTGCTGGCGCTCCTGCTGAACCAGAAGATGCGCGGCCGGTCGCTCGTGCGGGTCCTGATCTTCGTGCCATACGTGGTGTCCGAGGTGATCGTGGGCACCGGCTGGAGCCTCATGCTCCAGACCAACGGCGCGGTGAACGACCTGCTGGTCAAGGCGGGGCTACCGAGCTGGACGGTCGACTGGCTGTCCGACCCGAAGATCGCCATCTGGTCGTTGATGCTCATCATCACCTGGAAGTACATCGGCTTCGCCGTGATCCTCTTCCTGGCCGGACTGCAGGGCATCCCTCAGGAGCTCTTCGAGGCGGCGGCCATCGATGGTGCCTCCTACTGGCAGACGCAGCGGCGCATCACCCTGCCGCTGCTCGGCCCGACGATCCGCATCTGGGCGTTCCTGTCGATGATCGGCGCGCTCCAGCTGTTCGACCTCGTGTACATCATCTGGGGCCAGTACGTGGCAGCGACCGCCGGGACGTCGACGATGGCCACCTACATGGTGGTCAACGGCCGCAACGCCGCGAACTACGGCTTCGGCAACGCCGTGGCCGTGCTCCTGTTCGTCATCTCGCTCATCCTCGCCCTCACCTACCAGCGGTTCGTGCTCAACCGCGACACCGAGGGTGCCCTCACGGAAGGAAAGAAGTGATGGCGACGATCACTGCGCCTCCGCTGAGCCCGACGACGAGCCGCAAGCGGCCCAGCCTGAGCCGGGCCAGCTGGGTCACCTACGTCGTCGCGTTCGCCCTGGTGGGCGTCTGCGTCGGACCGGTGATCTACATCATCATCGGCGGCTTCCGGACCAACTCGGAGATCACCCGCGACCCGTCGGGCTTCCCGTCGACGTGGCAGCTGGTCAACTACTCCGAGGTCCTCAAGAGCTCGATCTTCTGGCGCCAGGTCTCCAACTCGGTCATCTGCGGGGTGTTCACGACCCTCGGGGTCGTCGTTCTCGGAGTGGCCGCGAGCTTCGTGCTCGCCCGCTACAACTTCTGGGGGCGCAACGCGATGTACGCGCTCTTCGCCGCGGGGCTGATGTTCCCGATGACGGTGGCCATCACCCCGCTGTACATCCTGATCCGGGGCCTGGGCCTGACCGACAACCTCGCGGGCATCATCCTGCCGCAGATCGCGTTCGCCCTGCCGACGACCATCATCATCCTCGTGCCGTTCCTGCGGGCGATCCCGAAGGAGCTCGAGGAGGCCGCCTCTATCGACGGCGCGAGCCGGCTCGGGTTCTTCTTCCGGATGGTGATCCCGCTCTCGATCCCGGGTGTGGTGACCGTCGGCATCCTCGCGTTCATCGCGAGCTGGAACAGCTACTTGCTGCCGCTGTTCATCCTCAACAACGAGGGGTCGTACACCCTGCCGCTCGGCGTGCAGGCGTTCGCCGCGCAGTACTCCGTGGACACCGCCCGGGTGCTCGCGTTCACGTCCCTGTCGATGATCCCGGCCCTGGTGTTCTTCTCGTTCTTCGAGCGCCGGATCATCGGCGGCCTGAGCGGCGCCGTCAAGGGCTGAGCCCAGGTGCCCGACGGCGGCAGGGCGCACCGCCGCCGTCGGGCCCGGACCAGTGCTCCGGCTCGACACCCCTGCGTCACGACCAAGGAGAACCGCCCGTGTTCGACGCCGCCCCTGCCCTGCCGCACGCCTCCGAGCGCGTGCGCGCGCTCCTTGCGCAGATGACGCTCGAGGAGAAGCTGGCCCAGCTCGTGGGCTACTGGCTCGACCAGAACGGCACGGTCGCGCCGATGCAGTCCGAGATGGCCGCCGGCCAGCAGGACTCGGGAAAGCTCGGCGAGATCACCCGCCACGGCCTGGGCCACTACACGCGTGTGTACGGCACCCGTCCCGTGGAGCCGGCCGAGCGCGCAGCGTGGCTGTGGGCCGAGCAGCGTCGCCTCAAGCGTGAGACCCGCCTCGGCATCCCCGCGCTCGTCCACGAGGAGTGCCTCACCGGGCTCGCCGCGTGGCAGGCCGCCACGTACCCGACGCCGCTCGCCTGGGGTGCGTCGTTCGACCCCGACCTCGTCCTGGAGGCCGCTCGGGCGATCGGCGACTCGATGCGGGAGCTCGGGATCCACCAGGGCCTCGCGCCCGTCCTCGACGTCATTCGCGACCCGCGCTGGGGCCGGGTCGACGAGTGCATCGGCGAGGACCCGTACCTGGTCGGCACCATCGGCACCGCCTACGTGCGCGGGCTGCAGGAGGCCGGCGTGCACGCGACGCTCAAGCACTTCGTCGGCTACTCCGGCTCGCGCGCGGGCCGCAACCACGCGCCCGTCAGCGCCGGCCCGCGCGAGATCGCCGACATCTTCCTCCCGCCGTTCGAGATGGCGGTGCGCGACGGCGGCGCGCGGTCGGTGATGAACTCCTACACCGACATCGACGGCGTGCCGGTCGCGTCGAGCCCCGAGCTGCTCACGACGCTGCTGCGCGAGCAGTGGGGCTTCGACGGCGTCGTCGTCGCCGACTACTTCGCGATCGCGTTCCTCGAGGTCATGCACCAGGTCGCCGCCGACCGCGGGGAGGCCGCCGCGCTCGCGCTGACCGCCGGCATCGACATCGAGCTGCCCACGGGCGACGCCTACCTGCAGCCGCTCGCGGACCGGGTGCGTGCCGGTGACCTCGACGAGGCGTACGTCGACCGGGCCGTCCTGCGCGCGCTGACGCAGAAGGAGGAGCTGGGCCTCCTCGACCCCGACGCGTTCGAGGACGAGCCGCCGACCGACATCGACCTCGACTCGCCGCGCCAGCAGGAGCTGGCCCGTCGCCTCGCCGACGAGTCGGTCGTGCTGCTGTCGAACGACGGTGTCCTGCCGCTGATCCGGTCGCTGTCGGCACCGGCCCGCATCGCGGTCGTCGGCCCCAACGCCCACCGTGCCGAGGCCCTCATGGGCTGCTACTCGTTCGCCAACCACGTGCTGGCCCACCACCCCGAGTTCCCCATCGGCTTCGCGATCCCGACGGTCTTCGAGGCGCTCGCCGCGGTGTACGGCGAGACCGGCACGGCCCAGCCCGAGCTGACGTTCACCGAGGGCTGCGCTGTCGAGGGCGAGGACACGTCCGGCTTCGACGCGGCTGTCGCGGCCGCGCGGGACGCCGTCGTCGTCGTCGTCGTCGTGGGTGACCAGGCCGGCCTGTTCGGCCGCGGCACCGTGGGCGAGGGCAACGACGCGGACTCGCTCGAGCTGCCGGGCGTGCAGCGCCAGCTGGTCGAGGCGCTCCTCGCGACCGGCACCCCGGTGGTCCTGGTGCTCCTGACCGGCCGCCCCTACGCGATCGACTGGGCGCTCGACGGTCCGGGGGCGAAGCCGGGCGCGGTGCTGCAGGCCTTCTTCCCGGGCGAGGGTGGCGGGTTGGCGATCGCCGACGTCGTGACCGGGCGCGTCAACCCGTCGGGCCGGCTGCCCGTGTCGATGCCGCGCTCCGCCGGCGCGCAGCCCTACTCCTACCTGCGCCCCGTCCTCGGCGGCCCGTCCGGCGTGACGTCGACCGACTCGACCCCGCTGCGACCGTTCGGCTTCGGGCTGTCCTACACGTCGTTCGCGTACTCCGACCTGGTGCTGGACGCGACGGTCGGGTCCGGCGGTGTCTTCGAGGCGGCCGTGACCGTCACCAACACGGGAGACGTGCCCGGCACCGACACGGTCCAGCTGTACGGGCACGACGTGCTCGGCACGGTCGCCCGGCCCGTCGTGCAGCTGCTCGGCTACACGCGCGTCGAGCTCGCACCGGGGGAGTCCGTGCGCGCGACGTTCTCGGTGCCGACCGCACGGTTCGCGTTCTCCGACCGCCGGCTCGTCCGGATCGTCGAGCCCGGCGACGTCGAGGTGTGGGTCGGCTCGCACGCCGGCGCCTCGGGCGCTGTCACGACCACCGAGGACTCCACCGGCGGCGCCATCGCCAACGGCAAGGTCGCCCAGGCGCGGGACATCCCGGGGACCGCGACGGCCCGCGGCGTCGTCGCGATCACGGGCGACGTCCACGAGGTCACGGCCGACGACCACCGCTGGGTGGAGGTCAAGGTCGTGCCCGCGTGACGATCGCGCGCAACCCGCTGCTGCCCGGCTGCTACCCCGACCCGACGATCTGCCGGGTCGGCGAGGACTACTACCTGGCCTGCTCGACCTTCGAGTACGTCCCCGGGCTGCCGGTCTTCCACAGCCGCGACCTCGTGAGCTGGGAGCAGATCGGGCACGTCGTCGACCGGCCCGGTCAGCTCGACCTCGACGGCATCGCGTCGTCGGGCGGGCTCTACGCCCCCACGCTGCGGCACCACGACGGCGTCTTCTGGGTGGTCTGCACCCTCGTCGACCAGCAGGACGGCGCCCGCGGCGGCAACTTCCTGATGACCGCGACCGACCCCGCGGGCCCGTGGTCCGACCCGGTCTGGCTCGACGCCGCCGGGATCGACCCGTCGATCTTCTTCGACGACGACGGTCGGGTCTGGGTGCACGGCACCCGGCCGGCACTCGAGCCCGCGTGGCACGACCAGACCGAGGTGTGGGTACGCGAGCTCGACCCGGCGACCAAGCAGCTCGTCGGGCCGGAGAACGTCATCTGGAACGGGGCGCTGCGGGACGTCGTGTGGGCCGAGGGGCCGCACCTGTACAAGGTCGACGGCACGTACTACCTCCTCGCCGCTGAGGGGGGAACCGAGTTCCACCACGCCGTCTCGGTCGCGCGCGCCGACTCGGTGACCGGGCCGTACGTGGGCTGCAAGGGCAACCCGATCCTCACCCACCGGCACCTGGGCCACGGGTCAGACGTCATCGGCGTCGGACACTCCGACCTCGTGCAGGCTGCGGACGGCAGCTGGTGGGCCGTCCTGCTGGGCATGCGGCCGTACGGCGGCTACCACTACAACCTGGGCCGCGAGACGTTCCTGGTGCCTGTGGTCTGGGAGGACGGCTGGCCGGTGTTCGCTCCCGGCGTCGGCCGCGTGCCTGCCGAGGTCGACGTGCCGTTCGCCCTCCCGGCGCGTCCCGGGGCCGCGCAGGGCGTTGCGTCCGGAGTCGTCCGTCCCGACGATCTGCGCTGGACTGCGCTGCGCCGACCTGCCGCGGAGTTCGCCACCGCGCGCGGCCACGGCTGGGACCTCCTGATGCGGCCGGCGACGTTGAGCGAGCCGGGGACGCCGGCCTTCCTCGGGGTGCGGCAGCAGCACCAGGACGTCGACGTGCACGCGACCGTCCGCGCCGACCTTGCGCCGGGGGAGGACGTCGGTGTGGCCGTACGCCAGTCGGAGGACGACCACGTGCGGCTCTTCGTCACGGTCGCGGACGGGGGGGCGAGCCGCAGGGTCGTCGCCGTCCACCGCCGCGCCGGCGTCGAGACCACCCTCGGGGAGCTGGCGCTGCCGGGTGCCGGCGACGGACCGGTGACCCTGACCGTCTCCGCCCGCGGGCAGGACTACACCCTGCTCGGCGGGGTGGCCGGCGACGAACCGGCGACAGTCGCGGTCGTCGACGGCCGCACGCTCGACAGCGTCGCGACCGGCGGCTTCCTTGGACTGTGGATCGGGGTGTACGCCACGAGCAACGGGCGCCCGACGACGACGGTCGCGCACGTGGAGACATTCGAGTACGTGCCGGATCCGCGTGCGGAAAATCACTCAGGAATCCGCGAATCGTAACGATACGATTGGCGAGCATCGGACCGGCCCGCCGGGCCCGGCGCCCGCCCGATCCGTTGCGTCCTGAGGACTCGTCCCGCCATGCCCAAGGTTCTGACCGCCGGACGTCCGTGGCTCGTCATCCTCGCCTTCGCCGTCCCGCTCCTCGTGGGCAACATCGTCCAGCAGCTCTACCAGGTCGTCGACGCGGTCGTCGTCGGGCGGGTGCTCGGTGTCGGCGCCCTCGCCGCAGTCGGTGCGACCGGGAGCCTGCTCTTCCTCCTCCTCGGCTTCGCGTGGGGCCTGACGTCCGGGTTCGCCATCCCGACGGCGCAGGCGTTCGGCGCGGGCCATGGCGCGGCGGTGCGTCGCTCGGTGGCGACCGGCGCGGTGCTGACGGCGGCGACGAGCGTGGTCCTCACGGTGGGCGCGCCGCTGCTCGCCGGGCCCGCCCTCCGGCTGATGCGGACGCCGGAGGAGCTCGTCCCGCAGGCGACGACGTTCGCGGTCGTCAGCTTCCTCGGCGGGAGCACGATCATGTTCTTCAACTACCTCGCGGCGATCCTCCGGGCCATCGGGGACTCGCGGACGCCGCTCGTGTTCCTCGTCCTGAGCTGCGGCCTCAACATGGGGCTCGTCCTCGCCCTCGTCCCGGGCCTCGGGTTCGGCGTCGGCGGAGCCGCGCTCGCGACCATCATCTCGCAGGGCGTCTCGGTCGCGCTGTGCCTGACATACGTCCGGCGTCGCGTCCCCGTGCTCCGGCTGCGCCGCGAGGACTGGCGCGTCACCCGCGGCGACCTCGCCCGGCACCTGCGGCTCGGCCTGCCCATGGGGTTCCAGGCGTCGATCATCGCGATCGGGACGCTCGCGGTGCAGGTGCGGCTCAACAACCTCGGCTCCGATGCCGTCGCGGCGTACACGACGGCGGCCCGCGTCGACGGGCTCGCGGTCGCACTCCTCGCGTCCCTCGGTATCGCCGTGTCGACGTTCGCCGCGCAGAACTACGGTGCCGGACGGCCCGACCGCATCCGGCTCGGCGTCGTCCAGAGCGTGTGGATGTCGATCGCGGGCGGTGTGCTCCTCGGCGCCGTGCTCATCGCGGCCGGGAGCCAGATCGTGGGGCTGTTCTTCGGGACGGGGGAGGAGCAGGTCGTGGCGATGGCGGCCTACCTGCTCAAGGTCAACGGCTTCCTCTACGTCACCCTGGGTGTCCTCTTCGTGCTCCGCGGTGCCCTGCAGGGCCTCGGGTACACGTTCGTCCCGACGTTCACCGGCGTGATCGAGCTCGCGATGCGCGTCGGTGCCGCCGTCGTCCTCGGCGCGCTCTTCGGCTTCACCGGCGTCGTGTGGGGCAACCCGTTGGCGTGGCTCGGCGCGCTCGCCGTGCTCGTCCCCGCCTACGTCCGGGCGAGCCGCCGGCTCGGCGTCAGGTCGGAGTCGCGCGTCGGCGGGGCTCGGGACCACGTCGTGCTCGAGGGCCCGATCGACGGGTCCGTGGTGATCGATGCCGTCGTGCCCGCCCCCGACCTTTGTCCGGACGCGGAGGACGCGCTCACCGGGAGCGAGCCCCTCGAGTCCGGGGTCGGCGCGCGCTGACCGCTCGCGCCCGTGCGGATCGGCCGGGCGGATGAGGCCGGTCGGGTCAGACCGGCGTGAGGTCCGCTGCGGGCGGATCGTCAGACGCGGACCAGGAGGTCGTCGATCTGACCCATGGCTCCCGTCATGCCCTCGACCATGCCCATGGCCACGAGCTGTTCCATCTGCTCGAGCGTCGCGAACCGCGACGTGACGGTCATGCGCGTGCCGTCGGCCGTCCCCTGCAGGTCGACCCTCGCGCGGATCGTGGGCATGTCGGGGTTGGGCGTTCCGGAATCGTCGGCGAAGCCGTCCTCGAACTCGAGCGAGCGCGGCTCGTCGATCGACAGGAAGCGCCACCACCCGTGGGCCTTCTCGCCGTCGGGCCCGGTCATGTAGTAGCTCGAGCGTCCGTCGACGACGACGTCGTGCTCGACGAAGGTCGCGGGCCACGTGGGCGGTCCCCACCACCGCTCGAGCTGGCGCGGGTCGACCCAGACCTGCCAGGCCCGCTCGGGCGATGCGGCGAGGTCGGCGACGATGGTCAGGGTCAGTGCCGAGGTGTCCGGCGTGGTGCTGATGACGGTCATGGTGCTGCTCCTTCGGCTGGCTCGGCGAGCATCTCGTCGATTCGGTCGATGCGGCCGCGCCAGATCTCCTCGTACTCGCCGAGCAGACGTGCGGCCGTGCGGATGGTGGTGACGTCGCCGGAGACGATCTGCTCGCGGCCCCGGCGCCGCTTGGTCACCAGATGTGCTCGCTCGAGCACGGCGACGTGCTTCTGCACGGCGGCGAAGCTCATGTCGTAGTGCCGGGCGAGGGTCGTGACCGAGGCTTCGGAACGCAGGACGCGCGTGACGATGTCCCGGCGGGTGGCGTCGGAGAGGGCGGCGAAGATCTGATCGGTCGCCTCTCGTTCCGCCTGTCGTATAACCATGTGGTTGTACGTTACGCGTCTCGTCGGTGCGCCGCAAGAGCGTGCCGGACGACGAGATCCTGACGGTGGGCGGTTGCCGATCCATCGAGGTTCAGCAATGGTGGACCGATGGTCACGATGGATGAGGATCAAGCGATCGCGCACGTGCAGGACAGGCTGATCGAGCGGTATCCCGACGTCGGCCCGGACGTGGTTCGAGACGCGGTGCAGGACGTCCACCACCACCTCGACGGACCCGTGCGCAACTACGTGCCCATCCTGGTCGAGCGCGAGGCCGCGAGCCGTCTGGAGGAGCTGTCCGCGCGGCCCGAGGGCGAACAGCCCGAGACCTGACACGTCGCGTGCACCTCGCGGACATGTCGCGGTCATCGAGGTCTCCTAGCCTGCAGGCAACGGCCGGCGCCGCCGGCTGACGCCTGGAGGTTCATGTGGTCCTGACGCTCTCGCTCGTCCGGCACGGTCAGACCGAGTACAACGCCGCCCACCGGCTGCAGGGCTGGTGCGACTCGCCCCTGACGGCGCGGGGCCTCGCCGGCGTCCGCGCGACGGCTGCGCATCTGGCCGCGAGCCCGTTCACGGCTGCCTACGTCAGCCCCACCGGCCGCGCCCAGACCACGGCGCAGGAGATCCTCGCGCACCACCCGTGGGCTCCGACGGTCACAGACCCGGACCTGCGCGAGTTCGGCTTCGGCGACTTCGAGGCGCGCCCGGAGGTCGACCTCCTTGCCCGGTACGACCCGGACACGATGTTCGCCGAGGTGCTCGGCGGGACGTTCGCCGGCATCCCGGGCGGGGAGCCCGGGCACGAGTTCCTGACGCGGGTGCGGTCGGCGTTCGGACGCATCGAACGCGACCACCCGGACGGACACGTCCTGGTCGTGAGCCACGGGCTCACCCTCCGCGCCTACCTGGCGATGATCGACGCGCGGCCGATGGACCCCTTGCCGAACGCGAGCATCTCGACGGTGGAGGTGCACGGCGACGGGAGCCGTCGGGTGGTCACCGTCGCGGTCGACCCGGCCGGGCATGGCGTGCCCGACGCGATCGTCGCTGCACCTGCACCTGCACCTGCCCTCGTCCGGTAGCGGCTCGAGGCCGCCGCGCTGCTCGACCGGCTACGGGAGCGGTGCGGAGAGGTCGCCGGTGAGGTAGCGCTGAAGGGTCGGGGCGATCGCATCGGCCACGGCCTGGTGGTCACGCGAGGCGAGGGGCTCCACCTCGACGATGTAGCGGGCCATGATGAGGCCGACGATCTGCGACATCAGCAGCGCAGCGCGGTAGTCGGCGTCGTCCGAGCCGATGCCTGCTGCGAGGGGTGCGAGCACCTCCCGGGTCAGCAGGTCGCGGACGACGCGGGCCGCCTCCGGCTCCGAGGTGGCCGCCCGGATCAGCCCGACCGCTCGGCTGCGGCCCTCGTCGGACTCGAACACCCCGAGCGCGAAGCGCGCGAGCCGTGCTCCGGCCTCCTTCGGGTCGCCCGCGAGGAGCCCCGGCAGGACCTCGGCCGGCTGGAACGGGAGCCCGATCACGGAGAGGAACAGCTGGCGCTTGGACCCGTGGAAGTGGCTGACGAGCGTGGGGTCGACCTGCGCCTCGAGGGCCACCTGCCGCATGGACGTGCGGTCGTAGCCGAGCTCGGCGAACTGCCGTCGTGCAGCGCGCGCGATCGCCTCCCGCGTGCCGCTGTCGCCCGGGCGTCTGCCCGAGTGGGTGCGCGCCGTCATCCCGTACCTCCTTCACTCCTTGACATCCGGATTCTACACGCGCAGAATTCCACACGCCCCGAATTCATAGCGCGAGGATTTCCGATGACCAACGCCAGCCCGGTTCTGTCCCGTCGACGCCGTACCGCCCTGCTCGCGGTCATCGCGCTCGCACTGATGATGGTCGTCTCCGCCGTCAGCGGTCTGAACGTCGCCCTGCCCGACCTGGCGATCGACACGGGCGCCTCCCAGACCGACATCACGTGGATCGTCGACGCGTACACGCTCGTCTTCGTCGGGCTCCTCCTGCCCGCCGGAGCGCTCGGTGACCGGTTCGGGCGCAAGCGGGTGCTGCTGGCCGGGCTGGCGGTCTTCGGGGCCGCAGCGGCGGGGGCGATGTTCGTGTCCTCGCCGGAGCCTCTGATCGTGCTGCGCGCCGTGATGGGGATCGGTGCGGCCGGGGTCATGCCCGTGACGCTGTCGATCATCACCACGACCTTCCCGCCGGACGAGCGCGGACGCGCGGTGGGGGTCTGGGTCGGTGTTGCCGGCGGTGGCGCCGTGCTCGGCATGTTCGCGTCCGGCATCCTGCTCGAGCTCTTCACCTGGAGCTCGTTCTTCGCGCTCAACGTCACCCTCGCCGTGCTGGCGATCATCGGCACCCTCGTCGTCGTGCCATCGTCCCGGGATGCCCACCCGCCCCGCCTGGACGTCCGAGGCTCCCTCACGTCGCTGGTCGGACTGGTCGCTCTGGTGTTCGCGATCATCGAGGGGCCCGACCAGGGCTGGACCAGTGCGATCACCGTGGGTACGTTCGCGCTCAGCGCCGTCTCGCTCGTCAGCTTCGTCCGCTGGGAGCTGCGGAACCCTGAGCCGATGCTCGACATGCGGCTCTTCCGACTGCCGGGCTTCAGGATCGGGACCCTCGCGATCACCACGCAGTTCTTCGCCAGCTTCGGGTTCTTCTACCTCGTGCTGCAGTACCTGCAGTACATCGCCGGCCGGTCCCCGCTCGGTGCGGCCGTCGCCCTCCTGCCGCTCCCGGCCGTCCTGATCCCGGTGGCTCGCACCGCCCCGCGACTCGCGGACCGGTTCGGCCTCAACAGGGTCGTCGCCCTCGGTCTGACGCTCAGCGCGTCGGGGATGCTGGTGATGACCACCCTGGACCTCGTGCTCGTCTACTGGCACCTCGCCGCCGGCCTGGTGCTCTTCGCGGCGGGCATGGGGCTGGCCGGGACGCCGTCGACGACCGCCGTCGTCTCGTCGCTGCCGGCGTCGAAGCAGGGCGTGGGCTCGGCGGTGAACGACACCTCGCGCGAGCTCGGCAGCGCGTTGGGCATCGCGATCCTCGGCACGATCCTGAACGGCGCCTACCGCAGCGGCCTGACGGACGCCGTCGCGGGGCTGCCCGCCGCGGTCGCAGAACGCGCGCAGTCGTCCATCGCCTTCACCCGCCTCGGCGCCGACCAGCTCGCCCAGCTCGGCCCGGCCGGGCAGCGGCTCGTCGCCGCAGCGCAGCAGGCGTTCGTCGACGCGACCAGCGCGGCCTTCCTCACCGCTGCCGGCGTCCTCGTCGTGACTGCGGTGTACGTGGCGCTCCGCGGACCGAGGCGCGAGCTGCACGGCGGACGCGACGCCGAGAGGGATGACCAGGCGGACGTGCTCCTGCCTGCGCGAGGGTCGATCGCGCCCTGACGTCCGGCGCTGCCGGTGCTGACGGCGCGTCAGCGGCGCCGGACGGACCGCACGACCAGGACCAGGCCGACGAGCGCGACGACCGGACCGATGACCGCCCAGAGCGTGACGCCGGTCATCGGGCTCCCCGCGAGGTAGCCGAGGCCCTGGACCGTGAACACCGCACCCATCACGACGAGCACCGCGCCGAGTGCGATACCGACTGCCTTGCTCACGGGCTCCTCCTGGGACGGCGACGCGCGGCCGGTCAGGCTGCGGATCCAGTCTCGTGCCGTGCGCGGGCACGCGCCACACGCGGCTGGCCGGACCCGTGTGCGTGGCGCCCCATCCCGCCCCGACGCCCGCAGGCTGACTCGCCGGTGTTCGAACGATCGGGACCTGATCTCCCGCGATGTACCCGCCAGACCGTCATCGCCATCGAGCAGGGGCGGTACTCGCCCTCGCTCGAGCTGGCCTTCCAGATCGCCAGCGCGTTCGGCGTCCCGCTCGACGCCGTCTTCCGGTACCCCGACGACGTGCTCATCCGCAGCGGGTCCCCGCTACGACCTCGTCCTCGACACCGCGGGCAACCGCCCCCTGTCGCTGCTGGCCGGGAGCGCGATCGTCTAGTTCGCCGTGAGCTCGGGGATGAAGAGGTCGAGGTAGTCGGCGGTGTTCTCCCAGTCGGTGACCGCGTGGCACGGGACCCCGAGCGCCTTGACGGGGTAGTCGTTGCCGACCTCGTCGAGCCGGTCGCCCACGAAGTGCATCTCCTGCAGGTCGATCCCCGTCATCTCGGCGAGGCGGGACATGCCGTAGGCCTTGTCGATGCCCTTGCGGGTGATGTCGACGGACGTGGACCCGCCCGAGCGCACCTCGAGATCGGGCAGCTGGGCGGCGACCGCCTCACGCAACGACGTCTTCTTGGAGCCGGTCGGGTCCCAGGCGGTCTTCGCGGCGACCGGGGCTGCCTGCCCGAGCGCCGAGAACGTGATCTGGCTGCCACGGTCCTCGAGGATCGGTCCCCACGTCTCGCTCTCCCAGAGGCCCAGGGCCTGCGCGGACTCCGTCACGGCGGCGAGCGCGCGGGACTTCTCGTCCTCGGTGAGGTTCTGCGCGTACACCTGGTCCCAGGACTCGCCCGTGTGGCGGAAGTACTGCGTGCCGCACGTGGGCATGAGGTGCAGCCGGGCCAGCTGGGCGGGCGTCGCCGCTCCGAGGCGGTCGACGACCTGCATCTGGAACTGGCCGAACTGACCGCCCGAGATCACGCACACCTCGACGACGTCGAGCAGGCGCACGAGCAGGTCCGCCATGCGCGGGTCGAGCGGGGACTTCGAGGGGGCCAGCGTGTCGTCGAGGTCGAATGCGACGAGCCGAGGTGCGGGGGACAGGGGGAGCCTCCAGGAGGTGGTGCGGGCATCCGAGCCGTGGGTTGCACGGCGGCTCGATGGTCCGCGCGACGCGGACAGCCCTCACATTCTCTCAGATGTTGCGCGCAGAGCCGAAGCCGCGGACGACGAGCACGACCGATCGAGCGGCGATCCAGCCGATCAGGCCCGTCGCGCCGGCCACCACGAGCCAGCCCCACACGCGGTGGCCGGCCGGCTCGGTCAGCACGAGCCAGCGCAGGGCGAACGTCGCGCTCGATGCGGCCGTGAAGGTGAGCGCCCAGAAGCTGAGGCCGAACGTCAGCCGGGCGTAGCGCGGGACGAGGAAGACTTGCACGAGCATCAGCACGATGAACGTGCCCAGCAGCAGCTCCTCGACGACGTCGACCCTCCCGCCGTTGAGCGCGAACCAGGCGTTGCCGGCGACCGCGGGCGGGGCGCTGAGGATGGCCAGGCTCGGCACGAGCGCGTCGGGCAGGGCCGGGCGGAACGCCAGCCGGGCGAGGATGACGGTGCCGACGATGATCCAGAAGAGGATGCCGACGGCCCACGCTCCGACCGCCACGTGGCGTGCACCCACGACGGCGAGCGACTGGCCCGAGATGAGGGCGGCTGCCACGGTAGGGAGCAGGTGGCCGCCGTGCACGGCGTCGAGGGCACCGCCGCCCTGGAAGACCACCGCGAGGAACCAGGCCGCGTACACGACGGCGATCACCGCCATGGTCCACACGAGGACCTCGCCGGCTCGGGGTGCCGACGCGGCCAGCCGCCCACCGAGCAGCAGGCCCACGATCGCGAACAGCGCTGCGAACGGGCCGACGGCGGGGTGGCGCAGGTCCGTGAGGATCGCGCGGGGGCCGCCGGGACGGGCGAGGTACCGGGCCGTCGTCACGACCCACGTCAGGCCCGCGACGACCCACAGTGCCGCGCCGACGGCCGCGGGTGCGCCCAGGCCGTGCGTCGCGGCGGTCCACGTGCCGGCGAGCCCGGACAGTCCGAACGCGGGGCCGAAGGCGCTGAGCGGGACGCGCACGGGGCGCAGCGTGCTGGTGGTCACGGCAGGAGCCTCGCACAACCGAGGCCGCCCACCTGGCGGGTTCTCACCCCGAGGTGACGGCCTCCGGCTCAGCCTGCGGCTCGACGTGGACGAACGTCTCGGTCCCGGGCAGGATCTCGTCGATGTCGGCCTCGAGCTGCTCGGTCATGTCGTGCGCGGCCTGGACGGTCCACTCGGCCGGGACGGTCAGGACGGCGAACACGAACCGCTGGCGACCGGACTCCACGGTGCGCAGCGGCGCGAACGTCACGCCGTACTCCGTGCGGTACCGGTCCAGCACGGTGTCGATCTGCGCGCGCTCGTGCTCGGGGAGGGTCGCGCTGAGCAGGCCGCTGACGGATCCGCGCAGCAGGCGGTAGCCCGTCCAGAGGATGTTCACGCCGACGGCCAGGGCCACGATCGGGTCGAGCGGCTGCCAGCCCGTCAGGGCGACCAGGGCGATGCCGACGAGGACGCCGACCGAGGTCCACACGTCGGTCAGCAGGTGCTTGCCGTCGGCGACGAGGGTGGCCGACCGGTGCGCCCGCCCGACGCGCTGCAGCGTGACGCCGACAGCGAGGTTCACCAGCGACGCGACGGTCGACAGCGCGAGGCCGACCCCGGGTTGCAGCACGGGCGCGGGCGCGAGGAGCCGCTGGATCGACGTCCACACGATCGCGGTCGCGGCGACGAAGATCATCGCCCCTTCGACGAGCGCGGACAGGTACTCGGCCTTGCCGTGGCCGAAGTGGTGGCTCGCGTCGGACGGACGCGCGGCGACCCGCAGCGCGAACAGGGCCACGACCGCGGCGACGAGGTTGACGCCGGACTCCATCGCGTCGGACAAGAAGCCGACCGAGCCGGTGATGACGGCTGCGCCGACCTTGAGGGCGATGGTCACGACGGCTGCCGCGAGCGAGAGCAGCATGAAGCGGAACAGCAGCCGATCCTCGTGCGGACCGCCCGGCCGGGTCGGGCCCGTCATGCCGCTCGCTCCTCAGTCGGCGCGCGCCGGTGGCCGTACCGGTCGACGAGGCGTAGGGCGAGCTTGCGGAGCTCGCTGACCCAGAGCACGGTGCTCGCCATCGCCACGCACACGAGCCACTGGTCGCCGGTGAGGGGCGAGGTCGTGAACGCGTGGTTGAGGCCGGGCAGGTGCACGACGGCGACCTGCAGCGCTGCCGACAGCGCGATGGCCCCCCACAGCCACGCGTTCGCGAACAGCCGGTGGAACGCGGTCACGGTCTCCGAGCGCGCGTTGAGGGCGTTGAAGAGCTGCGCGAGCACGAGGACGGTGAACCCGGCGGTCCGCGCGTTGGTCAGCGGGTGGGTGCCCGCGATGAGCCCCCCGGCGGCGAACAGGTCGATGGTCAGCAGCGTGACCGCCGCCATGACGAGACCCAGGAGGATGACGCCGCCCCACATGCGGCCGTCGATCGCGCGGTCCTGGAGCGACCGCGGCGGGCGGCTCATCACGTCCTCGGTCTCGTTGTCGACGCCCATGGCCAGGGCGGGCGCGCTGTCGGTGAGCAGGTTGATCCACAGGATCTGGGTCGCCAGCAGAGGGAGCGCGACGGTGCCGTCGACGTGGGCCAGCCCGAGGACGCCCGCGAGGACGACCCCGAAGAAGACCGTGAGGACCTCGCCCATGTTCGACGACAGCAGGTAGCGCAGGAACTTCTTGATGTTGAGGAAGATGCCGCGCCCCTCGCGGACCGCCTGGACGATCGTCGCGAAGTTGTCGTCGGCGAGGATCATGTTCGCCGCTTCCTTGGTGACCTCCGTGCCGGTCAGCCCCATCGCGACCCCGATGTCAGCGGCCTTCAGCGCCGGCGCGTCGTTGACGCCGTCGCCGGTCATGGCCACGACGTGGTGGTCGGCCTGGAGGGCGTCGACGATGCGCAGCTTGTGCTGCGGGGTCACCCGGGCGTAGACGGACCGGTGGCGCACCGTCTCGCGCAGCTGGTCCGCGTCGAGCCGGTCCAGCTCGAGACCGGTCACCGCGACGTGCTCGCGCTCGACGATCCCGAGGTCGCGCGCGATGCGGCTCGCCGTCCGGGGATGGTCGCCCGTGATCATGATGACCCGGACCCCGGCCCGGTGGGCCTCAGCGACGGCACGGGCCGCCTCGGCGCGCGGCGGGTCGATGATCCCCGCCGTCCCCGCATAGACCAGTCCCCGCTCGAGGGAGTCGTCGAGCGCCGGGGCCGCCCACACGTCGAGCGGCCGGTAGGCCACGCCGAGGGTGCGGAACGCCTCGTCCGACAGGCGCTCGACGTCCCGCAGGATCCGGGCCCTGCCGTCGATGTCGAGCAGCACGTGGCGATCGGCGACCTGCACGTGCGAGCACCGGTCGAGGAGCACGTCCGGGGCACCCTTCGTCACCACCGCGAGCCGTCCGGCGCGCTGGGCGTCGGCCTCGAGGCTCGTCATCATCTTGCGCTCCGAGGTGAAGGGGATCTCACCCTGCCGCTGGAACCGTGCCGTGCGGTCGTCCTGCGTGCCCAGCTTGATCTCGGCGACCATGAACGCGGCCTCCGTGGGGTCGCCCTGGATGACCCACTCGCCGTCCTCCTCGCGCAGCGTCGCGTTGTTCGCGAGGCTGCCGCCGCCCAGCACCAGTGCGGTCTCGTTCCACAGGTCGGTGCCGGCGACGAGCGCGACGCCGCCGTGGACGACCTGCCCGTCGGGCCGGTACCCCGCGCCCGTGAACGTGACCTCGCCCGACGCGGTGACGACGCACCCGATGGTCATCTCGCCCTTGGTCAGGGTCCCGGTCTTGTCGGAGCAGATCACCGACGCCGAGCCCAGGGTCTCGACCGACGAGAGATCCTTGACGATCGCGTGCCGGGCCGCCATCCGCTGCACGCCGAGCGCGAGCACGACCGTGAGGATCGTGGGCAGGCCCTCGGGAACCGCGGCGACGGCGAGCGACACGCCCAGGAGCAGAGCCGTGACGACGTCGCCCAGCGAGTGGACGCCGAAGACCAGGAAGATCGTCCCGATCACCACGACGGCGATCACGATCACGGCGATGCCGAGCATCCGCCCGACGTGGGAGATCTCCCGCTGGAGGGGGGTCGGGCCCTCGTGGGTGGCGTGCAGCAGGTCGGCGATCTGACCCATCTGGGTCGCCATCCCGGTGCTGGTCACGACCGCCCGGCCGACGCCCTGGGTGACGGAGGTGCCGTTGAAGACCATGTCGAACCGGTCCCCGAGCGCGGCGGGCTCCGGCAGCGTCCGGGCGTCCTTGAGGACCGGTTCGCTCTCTCCGGTGAGCGACGACTCCGCGACCCTCAGGGTCGCCGCGGAGATGAGCCGGGCGTCCGCCGCGACCGTGTCGCCCTCGGCCAGGAGCAGCAGGTCCCCGGGCACCAGCTCGCGAGTCGGTACCCGCAGCTGGACGCCGTCACGCACGACGGTCGCGGTGGTCGCGGTCATCCGCGCCAGCGCCGCGACCGCGTTCTCCGCCCGGGCCTGCTGCACGTAGCCGAGGACCGCGTTCGCCACGACGATGACCGCGATCACGAGAGCATCGAACGGCAGCCCGTCGGCCCCCTCCACCCACCAGGCCACGACCGCGATGACGATCGCGGCCAGCAGCAGGTAGATCAGCGGGTCGCGGAACTGGGCGACGAGCTTGCGCCACGACGGCACCGGCTTCGCGGTCGCGATCTCGTTCGGGCCCACCGTGGCCAGGCGCTGGGCGGCTTCGTCCGACGACAGGCCGCGGTCCGGGTCAGACCTCACCCGGCGCAGCACCGTCCGTGCGTCCACGACCGAGGGGTCGGTCTCGAGGGTGGCGCTCGCCATGCCGTCCACTCTGCCACCGGGGGCGGCGTCCCGACGGTCGGAACCGTCGCCGGCATCGGGGTGGTAGCGGTGGAAGCTGAGGGGGCAGTGGCTGTGGGGCAGGACGCGATCTCGCCGACAGCCGCCGTGGCCGGCGGGTCAGGTGGCGGGGCGAAGGCGGTAGCGCAGCTCGGGTCGGCCTGCGCGGCCGTACACGGGCTCTCGCTCGCACCCGCCGCCCGCGACAAGGTGCTCGAGGTACCGGCGCGCGGTGACGCGCGACGTGCCCACGACATCGGCGGCCTGCAGCGCGGTGAGACCCTCGGGCGCCGCGATGAGCGCCGAACGGACCGCGCTGAGCGTCTCGCGCGACATCCCCTTGGGCAATGACGCCTCGCTCGAACCTCGCAGGGCCGCGAGGGCTGCGTCGATCTCGCCCTGGTCGGTGACGTCGCGCTGCCCGGCGGCGGCCGCCCGGTACGAGGCGTACACGTCGAGCTTGCCGCGCAGCGCCGCGAACGTGAACGGCTTGATCAGGTAGTGCACGACTCCGTGACGGACTGCGGTGCGCACCGACTCAAGGTCGCGCGCCGCCGTGACCATGATGACGTCCGGTGGCTCCGGATAGGTCTGCAGCGTCCGGCACACGTCCAGACCCGACATCCCCGGCATCGTCAGGTCGAGCAGGACGAGGTCCACGCCGCCGCGTCGGATGCGCTCGAGAGCAGCGGCACCGTCCCTGGCGATGGACACGGTCGTGAAGCCCGGGACACGGTCGACGAAGGTGCGGTGGGCCCGGGCCACGACCTCCTGGTCGTCGACGACCAGGACCCGGATCATGCGGGGTCCCGAGGTTCGGGCGCGAGCGCGGACGTGGGGGCGGCGGGTTGCAGCAGGGCCGGGCCGGTGGGCCGTGGCACGACGGCTGTCGCGAGCGGGAGTCGCACGATGAACAGGGTGTGGGGGTCGTGACGGACCTCGACGCGTCCGCCGAGGCGCCGCACGGCTCCCTCCACGAGCGCGAGGCCAAGCCCGCGACCGTGCGGACGGTCCTGATCAGGTGCGGACTTGGTGGACCACCCGCGCGTAAACGCGAGCCGTGCCGCCTTCGGGGACAGACCCGCGCCGGAGTCGGCGACCTCGAGCACGAGCTCAGCGTCCTCGCGTCGGCCGCTGACGTGCACCCACCGAGGGGCGGGGGCATCCGACGCGGCGTCGATCGCGTTGTCGATGATGTTCCCGACGATGACCACGAGGTCGCCAGCGGGCAGCCCCGTCACCGGGATGTGCGTGGCCGACATGAGCTCCAGGTGGACGCCGCGCTCATCGGCCTGGGCTGCCTTGCCGAGCAGCAGTGCGGCGAGCGGCGGCTCCGCGACCGCGGTGGTCACGCTGTCCACGAGCTGTTGCGTCTGGGTGAGCGTGGCGGTCGCGAACGCGACGGCCTGCTCGGTCTCGCCGAGCTCGATCAGAGCCACGACGGTGTGCAGTCGGTTGTCGGCCTCGTGCGCGCGAGCGCGCAGCGAGTCGGTGAAGGCGCGCAACGAGTCGAGCTCGCCGGCAAGCTGGATGAGGTCCGTGCGGTCCCGCAGGGTCGTGACCCAGCCCAGCTGGGTGCCGTCGGTCACGGCGGGGACCTGTGTGACGACCAGGGTGCGGAACGCCGTGGCGTAGACCTCACCGTCGCACGTGCGCCCCGAGGACATGAGCTCACCGAGAGCAGCGTCGAGCCCGAGCGATGACACGGCATCGCCCGGGCGGACGTCGGGGGTGTCGAGCAGTCGGCGCGCGTCGTCGTTGCAGAGCACGACGGTGCGGTCGTTGCCGACGAGCACCAGACCGGCCCGGACCGAGTGCAGCAGCGCGTCGTGATAGCTGTGCAGGCGGGCGAGGCCGACAGGTCCGAGGCCATAGGTCTGACGGTGCAGTCGGCGAGTGGCGATCGAGGTGCCCAGCAGCCCGAGCAGCACCGCGCCGCCCGTGAGCGTTCCGAGCCGGAGCGCGCTCGCGCGCACCCTGTCGACGATCGACGTCAGCGGCACACCAGCTGACACGAGGGCCACGACGTGGCCGCGGTCGTCGAACATGGGTGTCACGACGCGCACCGAGCGTCCGAGCGTGCCGGTGTAGTCCTCGACGGTGGTGCGCCCCTGCTGGGCGCCGCTGATCGTGCCGAGGAACCTGCCACCGACCTCGCGCGGGTCCGGGTGGGTGTACCGGGTACCCGTCGGGCTCATCACGACGAGGAACGCGATGTCGTTCGCCTGACGAAGACGCTCGACCGGCGCCGCGAGGGTGCCTGCTGGGTCGGGGCCCTGCACGGCAGCGAGGACCGTCGGGTCCAGGGCGAGCGTGACGGCCGTGGCACGAGCCTGCGCGATCGCCTCGGCACGCGTCGACCGCTGCGCCTCGTGCACCGCGAACATGAAGCCCGCGGCGCCGACGGCGATCAGAAGCACGACCTGCAGCACGAAGACGCGGCTCGCCAGGCTGCGACTGTCCGGCGCGGCTGCCCACGCCGCGGGGCCGGGAGCCCTCGCGGGACCCTGAGCACCCGAAGCGCGACCTGGTCGCCACGTGGGGCGTCGGATCGGCCGTGAGTTCATGCGTTCATTATGGCCAAAACTCTGTGCCGAAGCGCAGGTCGCGCGAGGTTCGCTGCGAACACAACGACCACAATCCGCTCCGCGCCAGCGTCGGGACAATGGTCCCCGCTCGGTGAGGTGCGCACGGCAAAACTCGTGGTGATCGGGCCGCGACGGCGCGGCTCTCGTCTCACGAAAGGCCACACGACAATGGCCCAGGGCGTTTACTCCGACAATCGGATTGGCAACGCAAGAAAGGCCGTCCCCGGTGGTGCGGCCGCCGACGTCCCACCGGTGCCCGGCGAGCACGGGGGCGCTCCGGCGCCCGGTGGGCTGCACCCCGTCTCGCTCACGCGGCTCGCGATCCCGATCGCCGTCGGATCCGCGCTCTGGTTCGTACCGGCGCCGTCCGGGGTCGAGTCGCCGGCCTGGCACCTGTTCGCCATCTTCGTCGCGACGATCGTCGGTGTCATCGCCAAGCCGTTGCCGATGGGTGCAGTCACTGTGCTCGGGCTCGTCGCGTCGATCGTCACCGGAGTGCTCAAGCCGGCCGACGCGCTCTCCGGATTCTCGAACACCACGATCTGGCTGATCGTCGTCGCGTTCTTCATCTCTCGCGGCGTCATCAAGACCGGTCTCGGGCGGCGCCTGGCGCTGTTCTTCGTCGCGCGGCTCGGCAAGAGCCCGCTGGGCGTCGCTTACGGCCTGGCCGCGACCGACCTCATCCTGGCGCCCGCCACCCCGTCGAACACCGCGCGGGCAGGCGGGATCATCCAGCCGATCGTGCGGTCCGTGTCCGCGAGCTACGGCAGCGAGCCGAACGGTCCGACCGCGCGCAAGGTCGGAGCCTTCCTGACGTCGTCCGCCTTCCACGTCAATGCGGTCACGTCGGCGATGTTCCTGACGGCGATGGCGGGCAACCCGCTCGCGGCGCAGCTCGCCGGCGACCAGGGGGTGTCGATCTCCTGGGGGTCGTGGGCCCTGGCGGCGATCGTGCCCGGGCTCGTGTCGCTGGCGGTCGTGCCCTGGGTCGTCTACCGGATCTATCCGCCCGAGCTGAAGAAGACCCCGGAAGCCGCGGCGTCCGCGAGGTCCGAGCTCGCCGAGCTGGGCCCCATGTCACGCGCCGAGAAGGTCATGACGGCCACCATCGTGCTGCTGCTCGGGCTGTGGACGCTCGGAGAGCCGCTGCTCGGCCTCTCGGCCACGACGACCGCCCTCGTCGGGCTCGTGGTCCTGCTCGTCTCGGGGGTGCTGACGTGGGACGACGTCAAGACCGAGACGCAGGCATGGGACACCCTCGTGTGGTTCGCGGTGCTCGTCATGATGGCGACCCAGCTCAACGCGCTCGGGCTGATCCCGTGGCTCAGCACGCAGATGTCCGGCGCGGTCGCGGGAATGGGCTGGGTGACGGCATTCATCGTGCTCACGCTCGTGTATTTCTTCAGCCACTACCTGTTTGCATCCAACACTGCGCACGTCTCCGCAATGTACGCAGCATTCCTGGCCACCGCCATCATGGCTGGCGCGCCGCCCCTGATGGCGGCGCTCGTCCTCGGATTCATCTCGAGCCTGTTCGCGTCGGTGACCCATTACTCCTCAGGGCCTGCGCCCGTGCTGTTCGGCGCCGGCTACGTGCCCGTCGCCGCCTGGTGGCGTACCGGATTCGTCATCAGCCTCACGACCATCGCCATCTGGATGGGCGTCGGCGGGGTCTGGATGAAGGTTCTCGGCATGTGGTGACGCCCGACCGGCGCGTGCGCGCGCTTCCCCCCGAACCTGCGGCGCCCACCCAGGACGCCCCCACCCAGTAAGGCCTCACCATGACTCTCGATCTGAATCCGATCCTGCTGACGGACGACGGCGCGCCCCGGACCCGCACCGAGCACGACACGATGGGGGAGGTGCGGGTCCCGGTCCAGGCCAAGTACTGCGCCCAGACCCAGCGCGCCGTGGACAACTTCGCGATCTCCGGCACACGGCTCTCCCGCCACCACATCGCGGCCCTGGCCCAGGTCAAGCGCGCTGCCGCCATCGCGAACCACGAGCGTGGCCTCTTCGACGAGAAGACCGCCGCCGCGATCGTCTCCGCGGCCGATGAGGTCATCGCCGGCCGCTGGGACGTCGACTTCCCGATCGACGTCTTCCAGACCGGCTCCGGCACGTCGTCCAACATGAACGCCAACGAGGTCCTCGCCACTCTGGCTTCGGAGCGGCTCGGCCATCTCGTGCACCCGAATGACGACGTCAACGCCTCGCAGTCGTCGAACGACGTGTTCCCCGCCTCGATCCACATCGCCGCGACGCAGGCGGTCGTGACCGAGCTGCTTCCGGCGCTGGAGCACCTCGCTGGCGCGCTGGCCGCGAAGTCGGACGAGTTCGCCGACGTGGTCAAGTCGGGTCGGACGCACCTGATGGACGCCACTCCTGTGACGCTCGGCCAGGAGTTCGGCGGGTACGCCGCGCAGGTCCAGCTGGGGGTCGCCCGGCTGCTCGACATGCTGCCGCGGCTGGCCGAGCTGCCGCTGGGCGGCACCGCGGTCGGCACCGGGATCAACACCCCCGCGGGGTTTCCCCAGCGCGTCATCGAGCTGATCTCCGCCAGCACGGCGCTGCCCCTGACCGAGGCGCGCAACCACTTCGAGGCACAGGGCGCGCAGGATGCGCTCGTCGAGGCGTCCGGCGTGCTTCGCACCGTGGCGATCTCGCTCGTCAAGATCTGCAACGACCTGCGGTGGATGGGCTCCGGTCCCCGCACCGGCCTGGGCGAGATCTCGCTGCCGGACCTGCAGCCGGGCTCGTCGATCATGCCCGGCAAGGTGAACCCGGTGATTCCCGAGGCTGTGCTCCAGGTCGCCGCACAGGTGATCGGCAACGATGCGGCCGTCGCCTTCGCCGGGGCCTCGGGATCGTTCGAGCTCAACGTCATGCTCCCGGTGATGGCTCGCAACCTGCTCGAGTCGATCACTCTGCTGGCGAACGCCGCACGGCACCTGGCGGACAAGTGCGTGGTCGGCATCGTCGCCCATCGTGAGCGGTGCCGGCAGCTCGCCGAGTCCTCGCCCTCGGTCATCACCCCCCTCAACCGGCTGATCGGTTACGAGGCCGCCGCGAAGATCGTCAAGCACGCGGTCGCCGGCGACCTGACGATCCGTGCGGCCGTCGTCGGGCTCGGCTACGTCGAGCGCGGCGAGCTCACCACAGCTCAGCTGGACGCTGCGCTCGACGTGCTCGCGATGACGGTCGCGCCGGCCGCGCGCCCGCAGGAGAAGTGATGCAGACGCTGCGAGCCGACATCGCGATCGTCGGCGGAGGTGGGGCCGGGCTGCGCGCGGCGATCGCCGCGGCGAGCGCCAATCCCGAGCTGAGCATCGTGCTCATCTCGAAGGTCTACCCGATGCGTTCGCACACGGTTGCGGCCGAGGGCGGGGCCGCTGGGGTCGTGGGCGAGGGCGACTCGATCGACAAGCACTTCGCGGACACCGTCTCGGGTGGGGACTGGCTGTGCGACCAGGATGTCGTGCAGTTCTTCGTGGAGCACGCCGCGGAGGAGATGTACCAGCTCGAGCGCTGGGGATGCCCCTGGAGCCGCAAGGGCGACGGCAACGTCAACGTCCGCCGGTTCGGAGGCATGAGCGAGCCGCGTACGTGGTTCGCGGCCGACAAGACAGGGTTCCACCTGCTGCACACGCTGTTCCAGACGTCGCTCAAGCACACCTCCATCGCGAGGCTTGACGAGCACCTCGCTCTCGAGCTGGTCGTGCACGACGACCGCGTCGCCGGGGTGCTCACCTACAACCAGCGTGACGGCTACCCGGTGCTCGTCGAGGCGGGCGCGGTGATCATGGCGACGGGCGGTGCTGGGCGCATCTACGCACAGAACACCAACGGGGCGATCGTGACCGGCGACGGCATGGCGATGGCCTATCGGGCTGGGGTCGCACTGCGGGACATGGAGTTCGTCCAGTACCACCCGACGGGCCTGCCGGGCTCGGGCATCCTGATCACCGAAGGATGCCGCGGCGAGGGCGGGATCCTGCTCAACAAGGACGGACACCGCTACCTCGCGGACTACGGACTGGGACCCGAGACGCCGATCGGCGAACCGAAGAACAAGTACATGGAGCTCGGACCGCGCGACCGGCTCTCGCAGGCGTTCTGGCACGAGCAGCGCAAGGGCAGCACGATCTCCACCCCGCGTGGGGACGCCGTGCACCTGGACCTGCGTCACCTCGGCGCGGCGTACCTGCACGAGCGGCTCCCGCTCATCTGCGAGCTCGCGGAGAAGTACCTGGGTGTCGACCCGGCCACGGAACCCATCCCCGTCTGCCCGACCGCGCACTACACGATGGGTGGCATCGAGACCGACGTCACCACGGCGACCGGGCTCCCCGGTCTGTACGCGGTGGGGGAGTGCGCGTCCTCGGGCCTGCACGGCGCCAACCGGCTCGGATCCAACTCGCTGGCCGAGCTGGTGGTGCTGGGAAAGGTCGCCGGAGAGCAGGCAGCGGCGTTCGCGTGGAGCGAGCCGACCGGGCCGTCGGTCGCCGTGCGGACGGCGGCCCAGGACACCGGCGCGCGCTTCGTGTCGATGATGGGTCGAGGTACCGAGAAGCCCGCGCTGATCCGTGCTGAGCTCGGCCGGACGATGAGCGATGGAGTCGGGATCTTCCGCACCGCCGAGGGGATGGCTGCGACCGCGGCCAAGGTGGGCGAGCTCAAGGAGCGCTACGCCGACGTCCAGGTCGTCGACACGTGCCCGGTCTACAACACCGACTGGGCGGGCGTCGTCGAGCTCGGCGCGATGCTCGACGTCGCGCAGGCGATGGTGCACTCCGCCATCGGACGCGAGGAGTCGCGGGGGTCGCACCAGCGGTTGGACGGCTTCACCGAACGCGACGACGACCGGTTCCTGGCGCACAGCCGGGCCTGGTTCCGCACCGAGGGTGCGCCGACGATCAGCTACGCGCCGGTCGTCATCACCACCTCGCAGCCCGCCCAGCGGGCGTACGGCGCAGCAGGAGCAGCAGCGACCGCCCAGCAGGCGGCGGCGGCGCCGGGTGCCTCGGCACCGGAAGGAGCACGTCGATGAGCGAGGAGTGCGCAGACTCCGCGAACTGCTGCGGTTCGTGCGACGGCGCAGGGGGTCGCGGTTCCGGCGCGGTGCTCGGCACGATCCGTCTGCAGGTTCAGCGTTACCGTCCCGATCTCGACACGGCCCCCTCGGTGCAGGAGTACGACGTGCCGTGGGGTCAGGACACGTCGGTCCTGGACGCCCTCACGTGGATCAAGGACACCGTGGACCCGTCGCTGACGTTTCGGTGGTCGTGCAGGATGGCGATCTGCGGCAGCTGCGGATTCATGCTCAACGGTGTCCCGAAGCTCGGGTGCGAGCAGTTCGTGCGTGACTACGCCCCCGGGCCGTTGCTGGTCGAGCCCCTCGAGAACTTCTCCGTCGAGCGCGACCTCGTCGTCGACCTGGAGCCGTTCATGTCCCGGCTCGCCGCGGTCAAGCCCTTCGTCGTGGCGGACGACGTGCCGCTGGCCGGACCGGGGAACCTGCAGACCCCCGAGCAGATGCTCGCGTTCCACGACTACTCCATGTGCATCAACTGCCTGCTCTGCTATGCGGCCTGCCCGCAGGTGGGCATCGCCGCGGACTTCCTCGGGCCGGCCGCGGTGACGGCCGCAGTCCGGTACAACCGGGACTCGCGCGATCACGGCGAGGACCTGCGGCTGCCCGCGCTCGACTCCGAGGCAGGCCTGTGGGCGTGCACCTTCGTGGGTGCGTGCTCCACGTCCTGTCCCAAGGGGGTCGACCCGGCCGCTGCGATCCAGCAGGCCAAGGCAGCGGCTGCCAAGGCATGGGCCGGCGAGTTCGTGCTGCCCCGCCACGGAGCGGTCCGATGAGCGCCTCCACGGTCAGCGGTCGCGTCGTCGGGACGCGATCGAGAGGATCCGACGCCCGTCCCGAGGTGCTTGTCGTCCGCGACGGCGCCGCACCTGTGAGCGCGCGGCGTCCCTATCGTGCACCCACGTCACGAACGTGGTTCCTGCAGACGCGCGAGTACCGGGCGTATGCGTTGCGTGAGGCGTCGAGCGTCGTCGTCGGGCTGTTCGTGTTCGATCTCGCCGTCGGGCTCGTCTGCCTGCACCGCGGGCTTGACGCATGGCAGTGGTGGGTCGCGATGCAGACACGGCCCGTCAACCTCGTCCTCACCGCGCTGTCAGTGGTCATGTCGCTCGTGCACGCGACGACGTGGTTCCAGGCGACGCCCAAGATCATCCGGATCCGCCGCGGGCGTCGCTATGTCGCCGACGGCTGGGTGGTCGCCCAGCACTACGTGCTGCTGCTCGCGTTCGCCGCGATCGTCTACGTCGGGCTCGGAGGCCTGTGATGCGCCAGTGGGAAGGGCGGACGAACGAGCCGCTCATGTGGTCGTTGTTCGGTGGGGGCGGCATGCTCGCCGTCTTCACGATGCCGGTACTGGTGGTGGTGTTCGGGCTGCTCGTGCCGTTCGGTGCGTTCGGTGGCGCCTCGGGAACCTATGAGCGGATGCACGGGTTCCTCACGCACCCGCTCGTCGCGCTGGTGGTCTGCCTGGCGCTCGGCCTCGTGCTCTGGCACTGCTGCCACCGCACGTACCACGCGCTGCACGACCTCGGACTGCACCCGCCCGAGCTCGTCCGCGCGGGCATCTACGGCATCGCGATGCTGACGCCGGCCGTCGCCTATGCGCTGTTCCTCGCCTCATGAGGGCCTCGATGATCGGCACTCTGCCGGGTGTCCGGACGACGTCGGCGATGAAGGTGCGCGGTGCGGTGCGCGACGCCACGCTCGCCGCGTCGGTGCACAACAGCCAGCCGTGGCGGTTCGTCGTGGGTTCCGACTCGGTCGAGATCTGGCTGGAGGACGGACCGCGGCCCACGGTGATCGACCCTCTGGGGCGCTGGGCGCTGGCCTCGCTCGGTGCCGCAGCCGCGAACCTCGAGCTCGGGTTGCGCCGACGGCTCGAGCGTGAGGTACGGATCGAGCCCGTGAGCGGCGCGTGCGTCGCTGCGGCGGTCGGTCGACGTGATCGTGGCGTTGCGATGCCGTCCGGCCCAGCACATCGACCAGTGGTCGTGGCGACCTGGGGTCGGGACCGCGTGCCTGCGACGGCGCGCGAGCGCGAGCTGCACGCCGCCGTCGGTGCGCGACGCACAGTGCGGACACCGCTGTACGGCGAGCTCGACCCGCAGGTCTGGGAGTCGCTCGCGGCCGCGGTGCGCGGACGGGGATCGGTCGACCTCGCGGAGGCGGCGCAGGGCAACGGCCCGGCGCTCGCGGTCGGCGCGCGCGCTCTGCGACCCGATGCGGCCCGCTCCGCCGAGCTGCTCGCTCTCACCGCACAGGTTGATGCGCGCTGGTGCGACGACCCGGCGTACCTGGCGGAGATCGCGCGATGGGCGAAGGTGTCCGGCGGTCGCGGGATACCCACCGGTGCCTACGGTCGGCGCGACGCCTCGGGACGAGTCGCGGGCCGGGACTTCAGCGTTCGCGTGGACGGGTCTTCCGAACGGCTCGTCGATGACTACTTCGAGATCACGCCTCAGCTGCTCGTCGTCGTGACGGTCGGTGACTCGCCTGGTGAGCAGGTGCTCGCCGGAGCGGCCGTCCAGCGCGCGATGCTGGCGGCCACCGCCGCGGGACTGGGCATCGGGGTGCTCGGCCAGCTGGTGGAGGACGCCGATGCGCGTCGGCGCGCTGCCGATGCTCTGGGTCTCGGCGGAGGGGTGGTGCAGCAGGTGCTGCGTCTCGGACGACCGGCCGCCGACGACCCGCGTCCCGCGCGGACGCCACGCCGATCGGTGCGGCGCGTCGTCAGCTGACAGCGGTCCAGACCTCGGCCCGGCCCCGGAGCACCTCCGGAGTCGGGCCGACGTCCGTCCGTGAGTGTCAGGCGATCGCCGCAGCTGCAGTGACCGGACGCGACGCGGCGTGCTGGACCTGCTGGACCGCGGCCGCGACCGCCGGCACGATCCGCGGGTCGAACACACTCGGCACCACGTAGTCCTCGGTCGGGCCGTCCTGCGCGACGACGTCGGCGAGCGCATGTGCTGCGGCCACGCGCATCTGCGGCAGCACCGTGCGCGCACGGGCGTCCAGCAGCCCGCGGAAGAACCCCGGGAAGATCAACGTGTTGTTGATCTGGTTCGGGTAGTCGCTGCGACCCGTGCCGAGGATCCGCACGTTCGGTGGCACAGCCTCGGGCATGATCTCGGGGACCGGGTTCGCCATCGGGAACACGATGGCGTCCGGACCCATCGAGCGCAGCCACTCGGGGCGGACCGCGTCGGGACCGCTCACGCCGACGAAGACGTCGGCACCGCGCAGCGCGGACTCGACGCCGCCCGTGCGGCGCTCGGGGTTCGTGTGCTCGGCGATCCATCGGCGTTCCGGGTCCAGGTCCGCCATCCGCGGGTGCAGGATCCCGGCCTTGTCGACCGCGAGGATGTCGCTCACACCGGCGTCGAGCAGCAGACGCGTGATGGCGACACCGGCCGCCCCGACGCCCAGCACGACAACACGCAGGTCGTCCAGGCGTCGCCCGATGACCCTCGCCGAGTTGATCAGGGCCGCGAGCACGACAGTGGCCGTGCCGTGCTGGTCGTCGTGGAAGACGGGGATGTCGACGAGGTCCTGCAACCGGCGCTCGACCTCGAAGCAGCGCGGTGCGCTGATGTCCTCGAGGTTGATGCCGCCGAAGCCGGGTGCGATCATCACCCCGAGCGCGACCAGCTCCTCGATCGTGTGGGCGTTCGCGCAGATCGGGTACGCGTCGATCCCCGCGAACTGCTTGAACAGCATCGCCTTGCCTTCCATGACCGGAAGGGCAGCACACGGTCCGAGGTCGCCCAGCCCGAGCACGGCCGAGCCGTCCGTCAGCACCGCGACCGAGTTGCGCTTGATCGTCAGGTCCCATACCAGCTCCGGCTCCTGGGCGATCGCTGACGAGATCCGGCCGACCCCAGGGGTGTAGGCGATCGAGAGGTCCTCGCGTGCGTCGAGTGCGAAGCGCGGCGTGATCTCGATCTTTCCGCCCTGGTGGAGCGCGAACGTACGGTCGGTGACCGACGCGACCGTCGTGCCGGCGACCGTGCGGGCCGCCGCCATGACCTGCGTGCCGTGGGCCTCGTCGCGGCAGAAGACCTGGATGTCCCGGACGAGCGTGTGCCGCCCGCGGGAGACGACGTCGACGCTCCCGATGTTCGCACCGGCGGCACCGAGCACGGTCGTCAGTCGGCCGAGCGTGCCGGGGCTGCTGCTGAGCTCGACTCGCAGCGTGAGGGTGTAGGCGGCGGACGGGGTGGCCAGGACGGTCATGGTGATCCTCGGGGCGAGGGGCTCGGCGTCGTTGCCGAGGACGGCGTGCCGCCATCTGCTCCGTTCTAGCTCGCGCCAGGTGCGCGGTCACGCTTGCGTACACAACGGTCGCGACGTCGTGCGCAGCGGAGCGGAGCGTGAAGGTGGGCCCGTGGCGACCGTTGTGTACGCAACCGTGACGTGCGACACCCCGGGCACTAGACACATCTCGACGGCCTTGCCGTCGATGGCAACGACGCCGTGCTCATCCCCGGAGGACCCATGTCGACGACGACTGCACCACGCCCCACAGCTCTGCCCGAGGCCACCACACCCGTTGAGGATCGACGTGTGGTCGATCGACTCGGTGGGGTGGCGGTCGTCGTCCCCGTGCTGCTGACCGCGCTGGTGCTGGTCGCGGGCGCGCTCGGCAGGATCCCGGAGAACATGATCGGCGGACTGGCCGTGATCACGGGCCTGGGGATGCTGCTCGGTCCTCTCGGCAACCGGCTGCCCGGCGTCTCCCGGGTCGGTGGCGGGGCCCTGGTCTGTCTGATGGTGCCGTCGCTGCTCGTGTATCTCGGGTTCTTCAGCGAGAACACCCTCGCGGCGACCAGTGCGTTGATGAAGCAGGCGAACTTCCTCTACTTCGTGATCTGCACGCTCGTGGTCGGCAGCATCTTCGGCATGCGCCGCTCGATGATGCTGTCGGGGCTGGCGAGGATCTTCGCGCCGCTGCTGGTGGGCACGCTCGCCTCTGTCGGAGTCGGCATCGGGGTCGCGATGCTGTTCGGCTACAGCTTCCACCGTGCGCTGTTCTATCTCGTCGTGCCGATCATCGGAGGTGGCATCGGCGAGGGGATCCTGCCGCTGTCGGCCGCGTACTCGGGTGCCCTCGGCGGATCGGCCGAGACGTACGTCGCGGAACTCATCCCAGCCGCGGTCATCGGCAACATCGTGGCGATCATCCTGGCCGGCGCGCTGCGTCGGCTCGGTGAGCGGCGACCACAGCTCGACGGTGGCGGGATGCTGGTGCGGCCCCGGCCCGCGTCCGACCGGCCGGCCGCAGCGACCGTTCAGGCGCAGGCAGCCGCGGGCGCCGCAGGCTCTGTGGCCACCGTGCGCGGCGAGCACGCCGGCCCGACGTCGTCGGCCCCGACGGCCTACGGGATGGGTGTGCTCGTCATCTGCTCGATGTTCGTGCTCGGCACCCTAGCGGAGCCGCTCGTGCACCTGCCCGCCCCGGTCCTGGTCATCGTCTTCTCGGTGATCCTGAAGGTTGCAGGCCTCGTGCCGGAGAGCGTCGAGGACTCGGCGCGGGCCGTGTACTCGATCATCTGCGGGCACTTCATCTACCCGCTCATGATCGGCCTCGGGATGCTGTACGTGCCGCTGGACAACGTGCTGAAGGTCCTCGGCCTGGGGTATGTGGTGACGTGCGCGGCGGTGGTCCTGACCATGGCGGGCGCCGGATTCCTCGTCGGGCGCGCGATCGGCATGTTCCCGATCGACGCCGCACTCGTGACCGTGTGCCACAGCGGGCTCGGCGGGACCGGCGACGTCGCGATCCTGTCGGCGTCGCAGCGCATGGTGCTCATGCCGTTCGCGCAGATCTCGACCCGCATCGGAGGGGTCACCACCGTCGTGGCGGCGGCCTCGCTCATCCGGCTCATCAGCTGAGCGAGCCAGAACGGGCGTCGTGGTGGCCCGGGTCAGCCGACGATGGGATGCTCCGAACGGTGCGCGTCGGTCGTGTCGGTCACGTCGATCGCGTCGAGGGCCTCGATCGTGAGGTCGCGACCGAGCTGGATCATGTCGGCCGCCAGGTGGAAGTCCATCGTCCGGCACGCGTCGCTCGGTACGGTGACCAGCACGTCGGGCGGGTAGCCGGAGAGCCGGTACCTGGTCAGGACGCTCTGCATCGCCTCGAGCGACAGGTTCATGACGTCGACCGTCCGCAGGCCGGGCGGGAACGGGGGCACGAGGTCCACAGGTTCGATCGGTGGCATGACGACGGGTGGCGAGCCGTGCCCGGGGACCCGATGGCCCGCCTGGAACCGCGGCAGCTCGAACTCGCGGACCTGGCCGACGGTGCGCCGGACCAGGCCCAGCAGCTCCTCGGCCGGGCGGAGCGCCGCGTACTCGTGGCCCGGGCTGCGGGTCCGTTCGCCGCCGAGCGACACCGCCACGGTGAGGTCGGCGTGCGCCGCCGTGAGGGCCGCGACGGGGACGGGGTTGATCATGCCGCCGTCGGCGAGCAGGCGACCGTCGATCATCACGGGGGTGAAGAAGCCCGGCAGCGCGATCGACGCCCGGATGGCAGCGTCCATGCGTCCCTGCTGGAACCAGACCTCCCTGCGCGCAAGCAGGTCGGTCGCCACTGCGGTGAAGGGGATCGCCAGGTTCTCGATCAGCGCGGTGCCCAGCAGCTCGCTGACCCGAGCCAGGATCTTGTCCCCGCGGATCGCGCCGGGACCCTTGATCGAGAGGTCCAGCAGGCGCAGGACGTCGCGCTGGGTGACGGTGCGGGCCCAGTCGGTGTACGGGCCGAGGGTGCCCGCGGCGTGGAGACCTCCCACCAGGGCCCCCATGGAGGAACCCGCGACGCTGACGATCTCGTAGCCGCGCTCCTCCAGGACGGCTATGACGCCGATGTGGGCGTGCCCGCGCGCACCACCGCTGCCGAGGGCGAGGGCGACGCGCTTTCCGGGTGCCACGACATCGACACTACGACCCCACGGCAACCGAGGTGTGGGTTCCGGTCGCTCCCCGGTCGGTGCCCCGAATCACTCACGATCGGCCCCGCGTGGCCGACGGGAAGAACGGTCCACTCACGCAGGTCTCCAGGGAGCACTCATGGCCGGCTCGACACAGCGCGGCTCGCAGCCGACGACGACTTCTCCGAGCAGCGGCGGGTTCGTCGGCTGGCTCTCGGACGTCTCCTTCCTGACGAAGCTCATGCTGACGGTCGGCTGGTCCATCGTGCCGCTGGTCGTCGTGGCCGTGCGGGCTGGGCTCGACGCGGTCACGACCAGCGTCGCGGTGCTCGGCGTCGTCATGCCGATCAGCGTGGGCCTCTGGATGGCCGGACGGGTCAGCCGCTCGCTGGCGCGCGTCCAGTACGTCGCCGAGGGGTTGGCGTCGGGCGACCTGACCCGGAGCACGGGCCTGGACCGCAACGACGAGATCGGCCAGGCGGCTGCGTCGATCGACCGCGCCACGGCCGCGCTGCGCGACACGATGACGGTCCTCAGGCAGACCGCGCAGGGCATGGCGTCCACCTCGCAGGACATGTCGGTGTCGAGCTCGCAGGTGTCGGCGGGCTCGCAGGAGACGAGTGTGCAGGCGGGGGTGGTGGCGGCTGCGGCGGAGCAGGTGTCGCGCAATGTGCAGACGGTGGCGGCGGGGGCGGAGCAGATGGGTGCCTCGATCCGGGAGAT